>RHMC01000076.1 GCA_003719395.1 Streptomyces altiplanensis | reverse complement strand
GTGAGCGCGGAGCGCGGACGCGACCGTCTGCTGCGGAGGCCCGTCGTCCACCACGGAAGCCACGCCGTAGCCGCCGGCGGCGAGGATCCCCGAGACCGCCGCGGTGACGCCCACCGCGCGCACCCAGCCGAACCGGGGAAGACGGGCCGCACGGGAGCGGGGCAGGTCCTCCTGCGCCATGCCGCGTTCGAGCCGTGCCAGGATCCGCGCGCGGTCGGGCCGGTGCGCCCCGGCCGCCTCGTGCAGCCGGGCTGGCGCAGCTCGTCGTGCACGTCCCGCCGCATGGTCATCGGTCCCTTCCTCCGGTAGTCCCGGTACGCGCCATCGCCGCGTGCACCTTACGCGGAGCGCCCTGCGTGCCGAGCAGCCGCTGCAGCTCGGCCATCCCCTTCGACGTCTGGCTCTTCACCGTACCGACCGACACGCCGAGGGCCAGCGCGGTGTCCTTCTCGGACAGGTCGAACGCATGGCGCAGCACGACACACGCCCGCTTCCGGAACGGCAGCCTGCGCAGCGCCCCTTGTACGTCGACCACCCCGGCCACGTCCGGATTCTCGGCCTTCTCCTCCCGCTGAGCCCAGAACAGCGCGATGCGCCGCCGCTCGCGCACCGCGCTGCGTATCCGCGTCCGGGCCAGATTGGCGACCACGCCCCGGGCGTACGCCACCGGGTGCTCGCTCGCCCGTACCCGGTCCCAGCGGTGCCACAGCGCGAGCAGCGCATCCGCGGCCAGGTCGTCGGCGGCATCCGCCTCGCCGGTCAACAGATGTGCGAACCGGGCCAGTTCGGCGTAGTGCCGCTCGAAGAAGGCATGGAACTCCACGGAGGCGGCGTCGTCGACGACTGTGCCCACGGGCGATGTCTCCTTGCAGTGACCTCGGGGCCCCCGGAGCCGGGCGCCTGTGCGTGTCATGTGTGCGACATATGAATGTCCGGACGAGATCCGGAAGAGTAGCAGTGAGCAACTGCTTGGTCTGCATCGCCTGTTACCTGACGGCACTCCCGGTCCCGGTCGGCGCGCAGGGGCCCCGGCACGGACGGACAGGGGCGCCCCGCAGCCGTCATGGACGATCGGCTGAATCGATGTGCGATCGGGCCGGCACGGTGGCCATGGACGGCATCTTGGACACGCATGCGAAGACAGAGGCCGGCTACCTTCAGTGGCTGATCGCTGGCCTGTTTCTCCGGCTGCCGGGGTGGCGGGATGTGAACCCACGACCTCTTCGTCCCGAACGAGGTCCGGTTGCTGATCTGGCCTGCGGGGATGCTGTTCGGGCAGGTCAGAGGTGTGGTGTCGGTTGGTCCCGGTTCGAGTTCCGCCCGGCTGAGGGTGAAGGGAGAAGTGCGCCCCTTCCCACCCTCTTCGAGGGCGTGGCGCAGGCCGGGCGACTGCCGTTGTCCGTACATGGCCCACGGGCGGGGTGGGTGATGTCTTCCATGAGCAGGCCGCTCAGGCGGCCCAGCGGGCGCCCCGGCTTACCCCCGGGGCCGGGGATCATACGCCGGTGGGCTTCCAGTCGCCGAACCAGTCCGCCGTCTCCTGGGCGGCGGCCTGGGCGTCCGTCAGGTGCGGGCGGTCACCGCCGGCGGCGCCTGCGCCCGGGCCCTCGTTGCCGTACTCGGCGAAACGGTCGTTCTTCCAGGAGAAGCCGCCCATGTCCGTCCAGGGAGCGGCCTTGACGGCCGCGCCGAGGATGCTGTCGCGGATGGTGGTCTGCGGGTCGAGGCTCGCGTCACCGCCGGCGTGCCAGGGGCGGCCGAGGAAGAAGCTCCGGGCGGCCACGTCGCCGTCGATGGTGGTGCGGGTGATGAGGAAGCCCTTGCGGCCGGCGGGGGTGCTGGGCGCGGTGACGTACCCGGCCGAGGTGCCGTTCCAGCGCTTCTTCAGAGTGAGGACGGACTTGTCGATGACCGCGGTGGCGCGGCCGAAGACGAAGTCGGTGTTGCCGATGACGTAGGAGTTGGTCAGGTACACCCGGCCCGTGCGGTCCTTGCCCGCCGTGTCGAGGAGCAGGGTGTCCTGGTCGCCGCTGATGATGAGGGCGTCCAGGCGGATGCGGTCGGCGGCGGTGCGCAGCGCCACCGCCTGCTGGCCGTTCAGATGCTGGTGCTTCGCCTCGTCGAAGTCGTTGGAGATGGTGAGGTTGCGGGCCCGGAAGTCGTCGGCCTCCACGGCGACGGTCGCGCTGCCGCCGGTGCCGTAGGTGCCCGAGCCGTCCGGCTTCGCCATCCCCGAGGCGTGGCCTTCGACGATGACGGTGTCCTTGCGGCTGCGGCCGGTGCCCTCGAACGTGATGTGCGGCTTGTTCGCCGGGACCTTCACCGTCTCGCGGTACGTGCCGGGCGCGATCCGGATCACGACGCGCGAGGTGTTGCCCGCCGGGACGGCGTCGACGGCCTTCTGCACGCTCTTGTACCGGCCGCTGCCGTCCTTGGCCACGGTCAGGATGCTCTGCGCGGCGCGGCCGCCGCGTCGGCGCTCACCAGCGTACCGATCGAACTCTGCGGCCCGGCACCGGACTCGAGGAGCGCGGGGACGTCGGCCGCCTTGTCGAGACGGTAGTTGTAGTACGCCTTCGGATCGAACGCGGTGCCGCCGCTCTCGTTACGGCCGCTGGTGCGGGTGAAGGCGTTGCCGCGCTGGACCAGGCCGGCCGTGCCGTCCTTGATGACGGGGTTGGTCACGCCCTGGAAGTAGCTGTTCTCCAGGACCATCTTCGTCCTGCCGCGCGCGTAGTTGCCGTAGGACGACGTGATGCCGGTGCCCGGGTCGTCCTGGAGGTAGTTGTTGTAGAGGTGGGCGTGCGCGACGCTGTCGGTCGACGGGTTGCGCTGCTCGGTCTCCCGGAACCAGTTGTGGTGGATCGTCAGGTCGGCGGTCGTGTTCTCGGTCCAGCCGATGCCGAACGTCTTGTTGTTGTCGCTCAGCCTGTTCCAGGACACCGTCACGTAGGTGGTGTCCTTGCGGCTGTCGATCAGACCGTCGGCCATGTGCCGCAAGTTGTTGTGGTCGATCCAGACGTGGTGCGCGCCGTCCATCTGGATGGCGTCCCAGTCGTGTTCCTTGTCGTTCCAGATCCCCTGGTACGAATCCCGGATCGTGAGGTTCCGGATGATCACGTTGTGTACGCCCTGGCCGAGGAGGAAGCCACCGCCCACGATCTGCCCCGAGGTGCCCGCGCCGACGATCGTCTTGTCGGAGGCGACCTTGATCTCCTTGCCCTTGGGGTTCATCGAGATCGTGGCGGCCACCACGATGACGTACGGCTCCCGGGCGGTCGCGTACTTCTCCAGATCGGCGAGGGTCCGCACGGTGACCGTCTTTCCACCCCTGCCGCCGTACGTCCCCTGCTGCCCGAGGGCGTGGACCGACGCGAAACCGTCAGCGGTGTCGTCGGCCCAGTCCGGCGCGACGGCCGCCGCGGCCTTCGGCTGCGCGTCCTCTCCGAACACCCCGAAAGCCGTGCCGTACGCCATGGCCCCTGCGGCGGCCAGCGCCAGCGGTACCCCTGCCAGCAGGGCCGTCTTCCTTCTGCGGTGCCGCGCCTTGCCGTGACCGTGCCGCTCACTCATGAGTGTTTTCCCAATCTGTAGATATGTGGGGGGCGCCCGTGAGGAACGGGCTGCTCAACAGTTGCCGCAGAGCCGGGAATGGTTGCCGTCCCGTCGAAATACTTGCGTCCAGCCGCTGCCCCCAGGCACAGGTACACCGGTCAGCCCCCGGCTGCCCGGCACGCACCTCCCGCCAGTTCGAGTGATGTCGGACCAGGCGGGAGCAAAGGAGCACGCCCGCCCTGGCGAGGTCCTCGGGTGTGTCGACCGCTGTTCCTCCGTCATTGCCGGACAGCACCCGTACGCCGCGACCCGTGTTCGAAGAAGCGCAACATCACGACGCCTTCGGCGCGTTCCAGCGGCCCCTGGGGGATGTGCCGGAGCATGCGGAGGGCCGTTCCGGTGACGCCCGCCCTGACGCTCATCTGCCGCTCCGGGTGGCCAAGGGACCGTTGTGGGCAGCCGCAGAACTGCGCTGACCTGAGGCTGTGCGGCTCGCACTTCGTGCGGCACTTTTCGATGCCGCACCACGCGGAGTGCGTGGCGATCCTTGAACCGACCGCGAAGGGCTCTTGACCTCGGTTTTCGTGGAATCGACGCTCGCTTCGACGTGTTTCCGGAGCAACACAGGATGGGCTGAGCCGAGAGCTTGTCCTGCCTCTCCGTTTACTGGCCGGTTGAGAAGCGCTTGGGCTCCGCCAGAACAGCGCGTGCGCCGTCGAAGTCGGTGAGTCGCGCCGAAAGGGTGGCTACAGCCAGTCGTTGGGGGAGCGCTGCCGAGAACTTCAGGCCGCGTACCGCCCGCTGGTCGACGTCGGGCAGGACGAGTGCCGGCCCGGCCTGTGCGGCGTCGAGTGCGGCGCGCCACATGTCCGGGCTCAGGTCCTCCCGTAGCCGCAAGTAGCAGTCCGTCGGCCGCTGGACCGGGTCAGCGACCGAGGGCAGGGTCGCGCCCAGCGTCGCATTGGCCCGGTACCCCGCCCACGTCCACCAGCGGACGTCATTCCCGCGCCGCGCGATCAACGTCCCGCCGGGACGGACGAGGTGCGGGGCGTCCTCGTCACGCCACTCCTGCAGGCAGACTTCGGCTCGACGGGTGAGTGAGACTCTTGGATCGGCACCCAGGAGGACATCCCGCATGGCGCGCGTCAGCGCGTACGAGAGTCCGGCGAGTGTGCCTCCGGACCACTTGGCGATACCGCCGCCCTCGACCGGCTCGACGAAGAGCCGCTTGCGCCCCCAGTCGATGAACGTCACCTGCCAACTGCGGCCCGCCAGCAGCAGTCGTCGCGGGCCCGGACGCTCCTCGGTGAGTACGGACGGATCCATCCGGCCGATCTCGGCGCGACCGGACAGGACGGTGAACTGCGGTGGGGCGGTGAAGGACGCGGTCAGCTCGATGAAGTGGCGCCGCCCGAAGTGGTGTTCGGCCTCGGGGCCGATGAACAGCATGCCTCCATCGGTGTCGAGGAAGCCTTCCTCCGTCAGGTGACGCAGGATGGGAGCGGCGGAGCGGTCGAAGGGCGCCAGGCCGTTCCACTGCTCGGGCCACACCTGATCGCCCAGCTTGTGCTCCTGGAGCGTGGCGGCGAGTAGTTGCTGGGCGACGAGATGGCGTGGCTCGGGCGGTGCGACGACCGGTTCGACCCAGCCGCGGCCCCAGAGCAGCAGCAAAGCCGCGGCCTGCGACAGGGCATCCTTCCGGGTGGCCAGGAACAGACAGTTCCGGGAGCTTCCCGCCCGACGCCCTGTACGGCCGATGCGCTGAAGGAACGAGGCGACGGTGCCGGGCGCGTCGATCTGGACGACTCGGTCGAGGTCGCCGACGTCGATTCCCAGTTCCAGGGTGGACGTGGCCACGATGACACAGTCACGCGCCTCGGCGAACGCCTGCTCGGAACGGGCCCGCTCGTCGGCCGAGAGGGAGGCGTGCGAGAGGAACACCGTGACGTCACGTGCCCGCGGTGCGGCGCCCAATTCTTCGACTTGCCGCCGGGAGTCGCAGAACACCAGCCGCTTTTCGCCCTTGTGCAGGGCCGCGATGACCTTGGCGGCGTTGGACAGAGAGCCCACATAGTCGAGTTCGATTTCTCCGGGTGGAGGGCCGGCAGGGGCGTCCGTGGGCATTCGGGCGGGCGGTCCGCCTGAGGGGACCGTGAGTCCGGGTGAGGACCTGCCCCGTGCGCCGGCCGGCGCCGGACCCTTGCAGCCAGGTGAGCAGTTGTTGGGGGTTGCCGACGGTCGCCGACAATCCGATCCGCTGGATGGGATGCCCGGTGACTCGTTGAAGGCGCTCGAGAACCGCCAGGAGATGCCAGCCCCGGTCGTCGCCCGCGAACGCGTGCACCTCGTCGACGATGACCGCCCGGACACCCCCCCAGCAGGTGCGCGTGATCCGTCTTCACCCCGATCAGCATGGCTTCCAGCGACTCGGGCGTCGTCAGCAGGATGTCGGGCCTGTCGGTACGGATACGCTGACGCCGCGACTCCTTCGTGTCCCCGTGCCACAGAGCCGCGCGGCGTCCCAGCCATTGCGCGTACGCGTCGACGCGGGTCACCAGGTTGTTGAGGAGTGCTTTGAGCGGGCAGAGGTGCAGGACCGAGGTGCCGGTCCAGTCCTGTGCGGACATGGCCGACAGGATCGGCAGACAGGCTGCCTCGGTCTTGCCGCCGGCCGGGGGTCACTTTCCCGGCGTCACTTCCCGTTCTTGCGGTCGGACAGCGGGGAGGCCACGCCTTCGCCGGGTTCGGCCACGTCGCGGAGACCTTCGTTCTCCTCCCGGTCAATGGCGGCCACAGCGGGATGGTGCAGATCGAAGGCGGGAGATTCGGAGCGGATCTTCGGCAGGGTGAGGAAGTTGTGGCGGGGCGGCGGGCAGGAGGTCGCCCATTCCAGCGAACGCCCGTACCCCCAGGGGTCGTCGACTTCGATCCGCTTTCCGTACTTCGCGGTCTTCCAGACGTTGTAGAGGAACGGCAGCGTCGACAGGCCCAGGAGGAAAGCGCCGATCGACGACAGGGTGTTGAGCCCGGTGAACCCGTCGGCGGCCAGGTAGTCGGCGTAACGACGGGGCATGCCCTCCGCGCCCAGCCAGTGCTGTACGAGGAACGTCATGTGGAAGCCGACGAAGAGCGTCCAGAAATGGATCTTCCCCAGGCGCTCGTCGAGCATGGTGCCGGTCATTTTCGGCCACCAGAAATGGAACCCGGCGAACATCGCGAAAACGATCGTGCCGAACAGCACGTAGTGGAAATGGGCGACGACGAAGTACGAGTCGGTGACGTGGAAGTCCATCGGCGGCGAGGCGAGGATGATGCCGGTCAGCCCGCCGAACAGGAACGTCACAAGGAAACCGACAGCCCACAGCATGGGTGTCTCGAAGGAGATGGACCCTTTCCACATCGTGCCGATCCAGTTGAAGAACTTGACACCGGTCGGAACAGCGATGAGGAACGTCATGAAGGAGAAGAACGGCAGCAGGACCGCGCCGGTGGCGAACATGTGGTGCGCCCATACGGTCAGCGAAAGTCCGGTGATGGCGATGGTGGCGCCGACCAGCCCCACGTAACCGAAGATCGGTTTGCGGGAGAAGACCGGAAAGATTTCGGTCACCACGCCGAAGAACGGCAGCGCCAGGACGTAGACCTCCGGATGCCCGAAGAACCAGAACAGATGCTGCCACAGCAGTGATCCGCCGTTCTCGGGGGCGAATACGTGGGAGCCGAAACGGCGGTCCGATTCCAGGACCAGCAGCGCGGCCGCGAGGACCGGGAAGGCGAGCAGGACCAGGAGGGAGGTGAGCAGCACGTTCCATGTGAACAGCGGCATGCGGAACATCGTCATGCCCGGGGCGCGCATGCAGATGATCGTGGTGATGAAGTTGACCGCGCCGAGGATCGTGCCGAATCCGGAGAGCGCCAGCCCCATGATCCACATGTCGGATCCGACGGAGGGCGAGCGTTCCGCGCGGCTGAGCGGGGTGTAGGCGGTCCAGCCGAAGTCGGCCGTGCCGTTCGTGGTCAGAAGGCCCGCGACCACGATGAGCCCGCCGAAGAGGAAGAGCCAGTACGACAACATGTTCAGCCGCGGGAACGCCACGTCGGGCGAGCCGATCTGCAGCGGCATGATGGCGTTGGCGAATCCGGCGAAGGTCGGGGTGGCGAACAGCAGCAGCATCACCGTGCCGTGCATGGTGAATGCCTGGTTGTACTGCTCGTTCGAAAGAATCTGGATACCCGGCCGGCCAGCTCGGCCCGCATCGCCAGGGCCAGCAGCCCGCCGAAGAGAAAGAACATGAACGATGTGATCAGATAAAGATGCCCGATCTTCTTGTGGTCCGTGGTGGTGATCCAGTTCACCACTACGCGGCCCACGCCACGTTCTGCTACGGGGACGGGGGCGACCGGCTCGGTCGACGTGGCCATACGAATCCTTATGGGCTCATGCGTGGGCAGGTCGCGCGGCGAAGTACCCCCTCGTCGCTATCCCAAACTTTATGCACTGCACACCGCATTGGCGCGCTGCCGAACCAGGTTTCACAATAGACATCTAATATCTCAATGCCCTTGAACGGTGTGGAAATTGCACTCGGACGCGCCGCCCCGCCGAGGGCATGGATTCGCGCGACGCGGCTGGCCCGGACGGGTGAGAGTGCGCCGGCTCCGGCGCGCGGTGCCGCAGTCGAGGCCCGTGGCGCCCGGAGCATGACCAGCGTTCTGTCGTGCTCTGTGTGGACCAGGTCCCTCGGGGTACTCCGGCAGTTCGAAACCGGTTCGTCAAGGAGGCGCAGATGACGTTCAATCCTTTGGAGCAACGCGGTATCCCGCTGGACCGTCAGCTCAGGAACTGGCGGGAACTGAATGTCGAGCCGATCGACCCCGATCACTGTGATCCGTACACCCGGTGCCGGATCATCACGATGAACGGGATTGAGGTGGAGGCGATCCTGTTCAGCCACCAGCTCGCTCGTCACACCGTCGATCCGGAGATCAAGAGGCAGCTGGCGAGGACCCGCTACATCGAGGCGCAGCAGCAGAAAGTCGTGAACTGGCTTCTGCCCGGGGTGTCTTCGGTGCTGGAGACGACGATCGCCTACGAGCAGGTCGCGGTCGACCTCACCGCGTGGATCGCGCGGATGGAGCCGGACCCGTACCTCAAGCAGGCCTATCAGTTCGGCGTGCTGGAGGACTTCGACCATCTGTACCGGTACGCCAACCTGTACGAGATGATCGAGCACCGCAAGGCGGAGTCGATCGTCGACGGTCTGACGGAGGTCATTCCGGGCCGCCCGACCAAGTACCACCACCGGAACCCGGTGGACAACGTCCGCGACCCGTACGACCGGACCCGGACCGACCCTCTGTCCAAGCTGCACGCGCTGACGGTCCTGTCGGCGGAGCAGCAGACGATGAACTTCTACATGAACACCGGCCCCACCTACATGGAGCCGATCGCCCGTCAGCTCTACCAGGAGATCGGGCTGATCGAGGAGGAGCACGTCACCCACTACGAGTCGCTCGTCGACCCGGGCGAGACGTGGTGGGAGCAGCTCGTCAATCACGAGTACAACGAGTGCTACCTCTACTACTCCTTCATGGAACAGGAGAGCGACCCCAGGGTGAAGGCGATCTGGGAGCTGCACCTGAACATGGAGCTCGAACACCTGCACATCGCCTGCGACCTCATGCGACGCCACGACGGCCGTGATCCCGCGGAGATCCTCGCGCCGCAGCTGCCCAACGTCCTGACCTTCGAGCCGAACAAGGCGTACCTGCGCGAGCTGCTCGGCACCCAGATGGACCTGACGACACTGGGCGCCGGCTACGTCCGCGACGCGCACGAGCGCTTCGAGCAGATGCAGGAGCAGATCCACGGCGGCGAAGAGCCCCCCAGCGAGCAGGTGATCACCCAGCACGACGCCATGTTCGGCCGCGAGTACCGGCTGGAGACCGAGGGCGAGCACCCCGATCCCGCCATGCGAGAGAACAGCTGACGGAAGGTTCGGCATGACTGAGATGCACACTCCGCAGGCCGGTGACGACCACGCGGCCGACACCGATGTGGTGGCGCTGCTCATGCGCCAGCACGGAGACATCCGCAATCTCTTCGACGAGGTCGAGCAGTCGACGGGTGACGCACGCAAGGACGCCTTCCGCCGCCTGGTACGTCTCCTCGCCGTGCACGAGACCGCCGAGGAGGAAGTGGTCCATCCCTTCGCCCGCCGCAATATCCCGGGCGGTGAGCAGGTCGTCGAGGACCGGCTGACGGAGGAGCGGGAAGCCAAGGAGACGCTCGCGGCGCTCGACGACATGGACACCGACGATCCGAAGTTCCTGCCCCGGCTGATCGCCCTGCGGGCCGACGTCCAGGAGCACGCGCGCGCCGAGGAACGCTACGAGTTCACCCACATCCGGCGCAGCACCGACGCGGCCAGGCTCGCCTCCATGGCCAAGGGCGTCAAGGCCGCCGAAGCCATGGCCCCCACCCGGCCCCACCCAGGAGTGCAGTCCGGTGCGGCAACATGGCGCTCGGTCCGGTGGCCGCGCTGATGGACCGCACCAAGGACGCCGTCCGTAAGGCCATGGGCAGCGACGGCTGAGCCGCCCCTCGCCGGTCCACCGCTCTCAGGCGGCTCGACGCCGGCGCGGGTTCCTCCCCCCTTCCGGGGCTCCGGGATCCGCCACCCGGCGTCAGCTGTCTGAGGGCATTCCCCTGCCCGTCGCCCCACGTGTCCCGTGGATCCCCGTGACCCGCTCGCCCGCTCGGCCCGTTTCCGACGGCTTCGCGTGGGTTACATGGGTTTCATGGATACGTCGAGGAAAGGCCCCGGCCGGATTCTGTCCGCCGTGGACCGCCTGGAGCGCCGGCCCGAAGCCGACGGACTGATCGACGCCGTGCGGCGGGCTGTGCGTGCGGTGCCGCTCGGGCGTGGCCGGGACGCCCTGCACGGGCGCTGGCTGGGGCATCCGGTGCATCCTCTGATGGTGCAGGTGCCCATCGGCACCTGGATGTCCGCAGCGGTCCTGGACCTGCTGCCCGGGCAGCGACGGGCGGCGCGGCGCCCTTGGTGGGGGTGGGCCTGACGGCCGCGCTGCCTGCGGCGGTGGCGGGCTGGGCCGACTGGGCGGAACTGCGCCGCCCGCAGATGCGCGTGGGCCTGGTCCACGCCATGGCCAACATCAGCGCGGTCGCGCTCTATGCCGGCTCCTTCGCCGCGCGTTCCCGCGGCCGTCACGGCCGCGGGAAAGCCCTGGGATTCGCCGGACTGTCCCTCATCAGTGTCGGCGGCGCCCTGGGCGGCCACATGGCCTACCGCCAGGCCGCCGGCGCCAACCACGCCGAACAGGTCCCTCACCTGGTGAAACCCGGCTGGCACAGCCTGGGCGAGGTGACCGACGTACCAGTGGGCCGACCGGTACGGCGCCACATGGACGAGGTGCCGGTCATGGTCGTCCGCGAGGCGGGCGGGGCCGTACACGTCCTGGCCGACCAGTGCAGCCACATGGCCGGGCCCTGTCGGAGGGGGAGATCGTCGACGGATGCGTCCGGTGCCCCTGGCACGGCAGTACCTTCCGGCTGTCCGACGGCTGGAACGTGGGCGGCCCGGCGACCGCCCCCCAGCCCGCGTTCGACACGCGCATCGTGAACGGCCGCGTGGAAGCACGGCTCCGGAACCTGGAGGAAGCCGGCCCGGGGAACGGCCACCGCACGGACCGCGGCATCACAGCGAGCTGACCGGGGACGCGGAGCCGGCGGCGGTACGCCGCACAGGATGCGTACCGCTGCCGTCGTCAGTCGCGGATACGGGCCGCCGGTGTGAAGCTGGAGGATATGGACTGGGCTTCATGGACAACGCTCGGGGTGTTGTCGGGCCGCGGCGGGGTGCTCACCGACGAGGCGGGTGTCCTGACGGGTGACCTCACCGTGCACACCACGTGGGCGGGCGGGGAAGCGCGTATCGCTGTCCAGTACAGCGGAGCGTCCGACTGGTTCACCATGTCGGGCAGCCCCACCCCCTGCCCTTCGGAGACCGACAGCCGGAACCTGCACGACGCCGTAGTGGCAGCGGTGCGGGCCGGGGCTGCCGCCACCGTCCCCCGCCCGCCGTACCGGACCTCGTCGCGATGACGGCGCCGCTCCACGGCGCAGTGTCCGCCACGGCGGCATGGACGAGGAGCAAACGAGACCGCAGGCCCCGCCCCGGTGCCACCCCGCCGGCCGGGGCGGCACGGACGGCCGGCCCGGCCGATATGAGGAGTGGACCATGAATGTCGGGAACCCTTCGTCGCCTTCACGCGCGTCCGTGCCGTCCGGCACCAAGAGCTCTCTCCGGCGGGACCAGCGTGAACAGCTCCTCGGGCTGCTGATGGTGCTGGTCAGCATCGCTCTGTTCGTCGCCCCCTGGGTCGTGGGCTATCCCGACTCGGCCAAGGACATTCACCGCAGCGAGCTGGCCGTGGGGCTGATCGTGTTCTTCGTCGCCCTGATGCGGTTCAAGTGGCACTTCGGAATGTGGTCCGACCTGGTCGTCCTGGTGGCGGGGGCCTGGCTCATCGCGTCACCTTGGCTGCTGAGCCTGCAGAACACCGTGGTCTTCGACGGCGCACAGGTCTTCGACGTGGCTGCCGGTATCGTCCTGGTGGTGCTGGCCGTCGCATCGATGCTGCTCCTGCGCGCGTCCAGGAAGGCCGGGGGCCGGCAGGAGTGAACCGGCCCGGCCCGCCCGCTCCGGCCACCGCCCGCCCGCTGTCCTCCGTACGGGAAACCGCCACGCCGGTGTGAGTCCCGTCATCCGGCCCGTGTCGCTGTTGGGCCGAACGGGTGAGTCGCGGGAAGATGTCCGGATGCAGACACAGCACGTGAGCGGAGTGGTCCGGTGAGCAGGTACGACGTCACCGATGAACAGTGGGCCGGGCTCGCTCAGGTCGTGCCGCTGCGCAGCAGGAACGAGTGGCCCTCCAGGGTCGATCACCGCACGATGCCGCAGGAGCAGGAGGCCGCCGAGCACCGGCGGATGATCGTGCTGCGCGTGCAGGTGTTCTCCGACGCCCGTGAGGTCGCGGAGTACCTGATCGCGCAGGTACCGGTGCTCCTGGACCTGACCGCGGCGGACGCCGATGTGGCCAAGCGCATTCTCGATTTCAGCAGCGGTGTGGTCTTCGGGCTCGGCAGCGGCATGCACCGGGTCGACCGGAACGTCTTCCTGCTGTCGCCGGCCGGCATGGAGGTCGAGGGGGCCGAGGTGGCCGCAGTCCCTCAAAGGTAGGAACGTCCGTCAGAGGTAACGGTTCGTCAGGTACGGGACTGCGTACCGTCGCGGCCATGACTGTGCTCTCCCCGGGGCAGCGCCCCGGACCTCCGGCCGACGACCGTGGCGTCCCCACGGTCACCGAACTGCGGCTCTCGGCTTTCAGGTCGCACCGCGGCGCGACCTTCCCGCTCGGCCCGGTGACCCTGTTCGCGGGCGCCAGCGGCAGCGGCAAGTCGAGCGTCCTGGAGGTGTACGACGCGCTGGCCCGCCTCGGCGGGGGCGCCGCGCTGGGCGAGGTGTTCCGGGATCCGGCGGGATGCGTGCCGGAGCGGACGGGGCCCGACGCCCAGGGGCGGCGGGGTTTCAGGATCGGCTGCACCGTGGAGGGGCCCGCGGGCCCCGACGGCCTCGATCTCGCCGTACAGGCCGAACCCGAACTGCGCGTCGTCGGCGAGCGGCTGACCTGCGACGGGCAGACGCTGCTGACCACCGCGCTGCACGATCCGGGGCGCAGCACGGTGCAGGCGGCCTGGTACACGGCGGGCACGGCGCCGGTGACACGGGCGCCGCTGCCCGGCGACCGGCTGGGTACGGCACTGCTGCCGCTGCGGGTGGCCGGCAAGACGGCGGGGCAGCTGCGGGTGCTGGCCGCCGCGGAACAGGTGGTTCTCGCGCTGCGGTCGGTGTTCGCGTGCGACCCGCAGCCCGCGCGCATGCGGGAGCCGGTGGCGCTGGGCGATGCCCGGCTGCGGCGCGGCTGCGACAACCTCGCGGAGGTGCTGTGGCGCACGGCGCCACCAGTGCGCGAAGCGTCACGCGCGGCTGGCCGCGACGGTGCGGTCGGGGTGCCCGGGGCCGGTGGAGGCGCTGGCCGTGGAGGAGCTCGCGGACGGGAAGGTACGGGCGCTGGTGGACCGGGGCGGTCCGTGGGCCACGCCCGTGGGGCGGCTCGGGGACGGTGAGCTGAGGGACCTGGCGCTCGCGCTCGTGCTGCTGACCGGGCCGGGGGTGCTGGCCGTGGACACCGTCGCCGAGGTGCCCGCGGCGATGCAGGCGCTGACGGTTCTCGCGGACGGCTTCGACCGGTCGATGGACGGGCGGCAGATGAGGGAACTGGTGGCGCTGGCGGCCTCGGTCTGCGCCGGAGGGCACATCAGGCTGGTGGGGGCGGTCACGGAGGCCTCGTACGCGCGCGAAGTGGACGGTCTGACGGTGGTAGACCTGGGGCCGTGACTGAACTCGATGTAGCGGGACTGCAGCGGCGGCTGGCCGAATTCGCGACGGCTCGGGGGTGGGGGCCGTACCACACGCCGAAGAACCTGGCGGTGGCGCTGAGCGTGGAGGCGTCCGAACTGCTGGAGATCTTCCAGTGGCTGACGCCCGAGGAGTCGGGGCGGGTGATGGAGGATCCGCGGTCCGCGCACCGGGTGACGGACGAGGTCGCCGATGTCCTCGCGTATCTGCTGCAGTTCAGTGAGGTGCTCGGGATCGATGTGCTGGCGGCGCTGGCGGCGAAGATCGACCGGAACGAACTGCGCTTTCCGGTGCCGGAAACCATGGATCGTCACTCTCCGGAGTGATGCGCATATCCAAAATCGCATTTGTGTCCACAGATTTCGCCACAGCTCTGGCTTTCCGGGCCCCATGCCTTCACTCTGGGTAGTGGACAGGGAAGTGGTACGCGAAAGATGCGGGCCATGGCAGGGGACGGGGGCGGTCGCATGGACGCGGTGAGGCTCATCGGGCAGAGCCGGTACGCACTCGCGCAGAGCCGGTCGGCACCGGAGATCCTGGCGGAGGCCTGGCAGGCACAGGCGCTGACGCAGGCGCTCGGCGCCGGCTGGCGCTGACCGGCCCGGCGGAGCTGAGGGGCGAGGCGCGGGGGCTGAGCGAGACGGGCGGGCGGGGCTGCGGAGTCCTCGACCTCCCCGCGCTGCCCGCGGGAGGGGCGGACGACGCCGTCAGACTGCCCCCGGACGCGCGGCCGCGGGCCGCGCAGCTCTCCGAAGTGGGTGACGCGCGGACGGCGTTGGTCCGGCTCGGCGGGCTGCTCGGGGAGGTGGGGATCGCGCTCGTCGGGGTCGCGTGTGCCACGGACGAGGAGGCGCTCTACTGGCAGTGCATCGAGGCCATCGTACGCCGCCGACGAGTCGAGCGACCGGGTGCGCGGGATATTGCGCCGGCTCGCGGTACGGGAGGAGGACAGGCTCCGCAGCGCAGCCCGCGGTTCGGCGGCGGAGCCGTTCTGACGGGCCCGGCCCGGCCGGCGGGAGCTCGCCCGGCGGTGCAGGCGCAGGTGCGGGCCGGGTGCGGCAGGTGGGGTTGGCGGCAGTCCGACGGTGCAGGATGGAGGTATGGATCTTCGAATCTTCACCGAGCCCCAGCAAGGGGCGAGCTACGACACCCTGCTCACCGTCGCCAAGGCCACCGAGGACCTCGGCTTCGACGCCTTCTACCGCTCCGACCACTACTTGCGCATGGGGCCGGGCGACGGCCTCCCCGGGCCGACCGACGCCTGGATCACGCTGGCCGGGCTCGCCCGCGAGACCAAGCGGATCCGGCTCGGCACGCTGATGACCGCGGGCACGTTCCGGCTGCCGGGCGTGCTGGCCATCCAGGTCGCGCAGGTCGACCAGATGTCGGGCGGCCGGGTCGAACTCGGGCTGGGAGCAGGGTGGTTCGAGGAGGAGCACCGGGCGTACGGTATCCCGTTCCCGAAGGAGAAGTTCGGCCGCCTGGAGGAGCAGCTGGCCATCGTCACCGGGCTGTGGGCGACGGAGGCCGGCAAGACGTTCAGCTACGACGGGACGTACTACCAGCTGACGGACTCGCCCGCGCTGCCCAAGCCCGCGCAGGCGAAGGTGCCGGTGCTGGTCGGCGGGCACGGCGCGGTCCGCACGCCCCGGCTGGCCGCGCAGTACGCCGACGAGTTCAACATCCCGTTCGCCTCGCTGGAGGACAGCGAGCGGCAGTTCGGACGGGTCAGGGCGGCCGCCGAGAAGGCCGGGCGCAGGGCGGACGACCTGGTGTACTCCAACGCGCTGGTGGCGTGCGTCGGCAAGGACGACGCGGAGGTGGCGCGCCGGGCGGCGGCCATCGGGCGGGACGTGGACGAGCTCAAGGCGAACGGGCTGGCGGGCTCGCCCGCCGAGGTGGTCGACAAGATCGGGCAGTACGCCGCGATCGGAACGTCCCGGGTCTACCTCCAGATGCTGGACCTGGACGACCTCGAACACCTGGAACTGATCTCCTCGCAGGTGTTGCCCCAGCTGAACTGACCCGTACGGCCGACCGATTCAGGAGTCCCACCGTGAAACCCGCCCGTCCGCTTGCCGCCGCGCTCGAGGCCGCCGGCCGGCGGGCCGTCGTCCTCGACGGCGGTCTGTCCAACCAGCTGGAGGCACAGGGCTGCGACCTGTCCGACACTCTGTGGTCGGCGCGGCTGCTCGCCGAACGGGCCGCAGCAGATCACGGCGGCGCACGCGGCGTATGTGCGGGCGGGCGCACAGGTGCTGATCACCGCCAGCTACCAGGCGACGTTCGAGGGCTTCGCCCGGCGGGGCGTCGGGCCGGCCGGGGCCGCGGAGCTGCTGGCGCGCAGCGTCGAACTGGCGCGGGCGGCGGGGGAGTCCGCGGACCGGGAGGTCTGGGTGGCGGCATCGGTCGGCCCGTACGGGGCGATGCTCGCCGACGGCAGCGAGTACCGGGGGCGGTACGGGCTCTCGGTGCGGGAGCTGGAGCGCTTCCACCGGCCACGGGTCGAAGCACTCGTCGCGGCGGCCCCCGATGTGCTGGCGCTGGAGACGGTGCCCGACACCGACGAGGCCGAGGCGCTGCTGCGGGCCGTCGAGGGGTCCGGGACGCCGGTCTGGCTGTCGTACAGCGTCGCGGGCGGGCAGACCCGGGCCGGTCAGCCGCTGGACGCGGCCTTCTCCCTCGCGGCGGGCAGCGACCAGGTGATCGCCGTGGGCGTCAACTGCTGCGAGCCGCGCGACGCGGACGCGGCCGTGGAGCTCGCGGCCTCGGTGACCGGAAAGCCGGTCGTCGTCTACCCGAACAGCGGCGAGCAGTGGGACGCGCGGGGCAGGCGCTGGCGCGGCGGGGGCACGTACGACCCGGCGCGGGTGCGCGAGTGGCGGGCGTCCGGGGCCCGGCTGGTCGGCGGCTGCTGCCGGGTCGGGCGGCGGAGATCGCCGAGCTGGAGCGGGGCGTCGGGCCGGACGCTTAAACCCGTGGTCGGGGCGGGCCCGGCCGACGATACTCGGATGTGTGTTCCTGACGATCAGCACAACCGGCAACCAGGAGCGTCCCGCGACCGACCTCGGTTTTCTGCTGCACAAGCACCCCGACAAGGCGCAGACGTTCTCCACTTCCCACGGCACGGCGCACGTTCTCTATCCCGAGGCGTCCGCCGAGCGGTGCACGGCCGCGCTCCTGCTGGAGGTGGATCCGGTGGCGCTGGTGCGGCGCGGCAAGGGCAAGGGACGCGGCGGCTCGCCCGACTCCGCGCTCGCGCAGTACGTCAACGACCGGCCGTACGCGGCGTCGTCGCTGCTGGCGGTCGCGCTGAGCACGGTCTTCAAGACCGCCCTGCACGGCGTGTGCAACGCCCGTCCCGAGCGTGCGGCGGCCCCGCTGCCGCTGCGCATCGAGGTGCCCGCGCTGCCCGCGCGGGGCGGCGCCGAGCTGGTGACGAAGCTGTTCGCCCCGCTGGGCTGGACGACGGTGCGGGCCGAGCCGGTGGCGCTGGACGAGCAGTTCCCGCAGTGGGGCGACTCGCGGTACGTACAGCTCGTGCTGGAAGGGGAACTGAGGCTCGCCGACGCCCTGCGCCAGCTGTACGTCCTGCTGCCGGTGCTGGACGACGCGAAGCACTACTGGGTCGCGCCCGACGAGGTGGACAAGCTGCTGCGGGCGGGTGAGGGCTGGCTGGCCGAGCACCCCGAACAGAAGCTGATCACCAGCCGGTACCTGTCGCGCCGGTGGGGGCTGACCCGGCAGGCCATGGAGCGTCTCGAACTCGTGCGTCTCGCCGAGGCCGACGACCTGGAGGTCGAGGAGATCGACAACGCCGTCGACGAGACGACCGACACGGAGGACAAGCCGGTGCCGCTCGCCGTGCAGCGGCGCGACGTGATCCTCCGGGCGCTGGGCGCGGCCGGGGCGAGCCGGGTGCTCGACCTCGGCTGCGGGCAGGGCCAGTTGGTGCAGGCGCTGCTCAAGGACGTGAAGTTCACCGAGATCGTGGGGGTGGACGTGTCCGTGCGCGCGCTGGCCGTCGCCTCGCGGCGGCTGAAGCTGGACCGCATGGGCGAGCGGCAGGCCGGGCGCGTGAAGCTGATGCAGGGCTCTCTCACGTACACCGACAAGCGGCTCAAGGGGTACGACGCCGCCGTGCTCAGCGAGGTCGTCGAGCACCTCGACCTGCCGCGGCTGCCGGCCCTGGAGTACGCCGTGTTCGGCTCGGCGCGTCCGCGGACCGTGCTCGTGACCACGCCGAACGTCGAGTACAACGTGCGCTGGGAGTCCCTGCCCGCCGGACACGCGCGCCACGGCGACCACCGCTTCGAGTGGACGCGCGAGGAGTTCCGCGCCTGGGCGGAGCAGGTGGCCCGGCGGCACGGGTACGGGGTCGAGTTCGTCCCCGTCGGGGCCGAGGACCCCGAGGTCGGACCGCCCACCCAGATGGCGGTGTTCACGATGACCGGACAGGACGAGAAGGAGGCGGAAGCCGCATGAGCACCACCACCCGCACGCTGCCCGTCACCGACCTGTCCCTCGTGGTCCTGGTCGGTGCCACCGGATCCGGCAAGTCCACGTTCGCGCACCGGCACTTCAAGCCCACCGAGGTCATCTCCTCCGACTTCTGCCGCGGCCTGGTCGCCGACGACGAGAACGACCAGAGCGCGAGCCGTGATGCGTTCGACGTCCTGCACTACATCGCGGGCAAGCGTCTTGAGGCCGGCCGGCTGACCGTCGTCGACGCGACCAACGTGCAGCCGGAGAGCCGCAAGCAGCTCGTCCAGCTGGCCAGGAAGTACGACGTACTGCCGATCGCGATCGTCCTCGACCTGCCGGAGGAGGTGTGCGCCGGGCGCAACGCCGTACGCCCCGACCGGGCCGGCATGCCCCGCCACGTCATCCAGCGGCACCGGCGCGAGCTGCGCCGTTCGCTGCGGAGCCTGGAGCGCGAGGGCTTCCGCAAGGTGCACGTCCTGCGCAGCGTGGAGGAGGTCGACGCCGCCGAAGTCGTGCTGGAGCGCCGCTACAACGACCTCACCCACCTCACCGGCCCCTTCGACATCATCGGCGACGTCCACGGCTGCCGCTCCGAGCTGGAGACCCTGCTGGGCAAGCTCGGTTACGTCGACGGGTCGCACCCCGAGGGGCGTACGGCCGTCTTCGTCGGCGACCTCGTCGACCGCGGTCCCGACAGCCCGGGCGTGCTGCGCCGGGTGATGGGCATGGTCGCCTCCGGCGACGCGCTGTGCGTGCCCGGGAACCACGAGAACAAGCTCGGCCGTTACCTCAAGGGCAGGAACGTCCAGCACACGCACGGACTCGCCGAGACCATCGAGCAGCTGGAGAAGGAGGACGAGGGCTTCAAGGAGCAGGTGCGGGAGTTCATCGACGGGCTCGTCAGCCACTACGTCCTCGACGGCGGCAACCTCGTCGTGTGCCACGCCGGACTGCCCGAGAAGTACCACGGCCGCACCTCCGGCCGGGTCCGCTCGCACGCGCTGTACGGCGACACGACCGGCGAGACCGACGAGTTCGGCCTGCCCGTGCGCTACCCGTGGGCCGAGGACTACCGCGGCCGCGCCGCCGTCGTCTACGGCCACACGCCCGTGCCCGGCACCTCCTGGATCAACAACACCATCTGCCTGGACACCGGCGCGGTCTTCGGCGGCAGGATGACCGCGCTGCGCTGGCCGGAGCGCGAAATCGTCGACGTACCGGCCGAGCGGGTCTGGTACGAGCCGGCCAAGCCGCTCACCACCGAGGCGCCCGGCGGAGCCGCATCGAACGGGGCAGAGGGCGGCCGTCCGCTGGACCTCGCCGACGTGCACGGCCGCCGGGTCGTCGAGACGCGGCACATGGGCCGGGTCGCCGTGCGCGAGGAGAACGCGGCCGCCGCGCTCGAAGTCATGAGCCGCTTCGCCGTCGACCCGCGTCTGCTCGCCTACCTGCCGCCGACGATGTCCCCGACCGGCACGTCGGCGGTGGACGGCTACCTGGAGCACCCCGCCGAGGCCTTCGCCGGCTACAAGGCGGACGGTGTCGCGCGGGTCGTGTGCGAGGAGAAGCACATGGGTTCCCGGGCGGTGGTGCTGGTCTGCCGGGACGCGGGCACGGCACGCGAGCGGTTCGGTGTGGACGGCCCGACCGGCGTCGTCCACACCCGCACCGGCCGCCCCTTCTTCGACGAGCAGACCATCACCGAGCTGATCCTCCACCGGCTGCGCACCGCCGTCACCGAGGCCGGTCTCTGGGACGAGCTCCAGACCGACTGGCTGCTGCTCGACGCGGAGCTGATGCCCTGGTCGCTCAAGGCGTCAGGACTGCTGCGCCACCAGTACGCCGCCGTGGGCGCCGCGTCGCGCGCCGTCTTCCCCGGCGCCCTGGCGGCGCTCGAAGGGGCGGCCGCCCGCGGGGTCGACGTCAACGGCCTGCAGGCGACGCAGCGCGAACGGGCCGCCGACGCGGCCGCGTTCACCGACGCGTACCGGCGCTACTGCTGGCCCACCGAAGGGCTGGAGGGCGTGCGGCTCGCACCGTTCCAGCTGCTCGCCGTCCAGGGCCGCTCGCTCGCGGGCGTACCGCACGACCAGCAGCTGGCCTGGCTGGACCGGCTGGTCGAGCACGACCCGACCGCACTGCTCCAGACCACCCGCAGGCTGATCGTCGACACAGGTGACCCGGAGTCCGTCCGGTCGGGCACCGACTGGTGGCTGGAGATGACCAGCCGGGGCGGCGAGGGCATGGTCGTCAAGCCGGTCGAGGCACTCGCACGGGACGGGAGGAACAGGCTCGTGCAGCCGGGCATCAAGGTGCGCGGCCGCGAGTACCTGCGGATCATCTACGGTCCCGAGTACACCCGCCCGGAACAGCTCGCCAAGCTGCGCAACCGGTTCCTGGGCCACAAGCGCTCGCTCGCTCTGCGCGAGTACGCACTGGGCCTGGAGGCGCTGGACCGGCTGGCCGAGGGGGAGCCGCTGTGGCGGGTCCACGAGGCCGTGTTCGCGGTCCTGGCACTGGAGTCGGAGCCGGTCGACCCGCGGCTGTGACCTGAAGTGCGCCCCCTGCGCGATGCGGATCCCTGTCGCGCAGGGGGCGGCCGGCCCCCCGGCCGCACGGGCACGCCCCCGCGAGGCACCCGGTGCTCCCCCCTCCGGCGGCCGCGCGGCGTCACCGTGACGGCGCTCCGGACGACCGCACTTCCCCGTAGGGCCGCGCGCCCGGCCGCGCTCGGTCAGGATGGGGGGATGGGATTCCATGTCGATTCCGAGGCCGGGCGGCTGCGCCGCGTCATTCTCCACCGACCGGATCTGGAGCTGAAGCGTCTCACCCCCAGCAACAAGGACGCGCTGCTCTTCGACGACGTGCTGTGGGTGCGCCGCGCACGCCAGGAGCACGACGGATTCGCCGACGTCCTGCGCGACCGGGGCGTCGTGGTGCACCTCTTCGGTGATCTGCTGCGCGAGTCGCTGGAGATCCCGGCGGCCAGGAACCTCGTCCTGGACCGGGTCTTCGACGAGAAGGAGTACGGGCCGCTCGCCACCGGCCACCTGCGCGAGGCGTTCGACGACCTGCCCGTGACCGATCTGGTCGAGGCGCTCGTCGGCGGCATGACGAAGCGGGAGTTCCTGGCGCGCCACCCCGAGCCGACCTCGGTCCGCTTCCACGTCATGGACCTGGACGACTTCCTGATCCAGCCGCTGCCGAACCATCTCTTCACCCGGGACACCTCCGCCTGGATATACGACGGCGTGTCCATCAACGCCATGCGCTGGCCGGCCCGGCAGCGCGAGACCGTCCACTTCGAGGCGATCTACAAGCACCACCCGCTCTTCAGGAGTCCGGAGGCGGGGGACTTCCACCACTGGTCGGAGGGTCAGCACGACTACCCCTCCACCATCGAGGGCGGCGACGTCCTGGTCCTCGGCAACGGCGCCGTCCTGATCGGAATGAGCGAGCGCACCACCCCGCAGGCCGTGGAGATGCTCGCCCGCGGGCTCTTCGAGGCGGGCTCCGCCACCACCATCGTGGCGCTCGACATGCCCAAGAGCCGGGCGTTCATGCATCTCGACACGGTGATGACGATGGTCGACGGCGACACCTTCACCCAGTACGCCGGGCTCGGCATGCTCCGCTCGTACACCATCGAACCGGGGGACGGCGAGCGCGAGCTGAAGGTCACCGACCATCCGCCCGAGCACATGCACCGCGCCATAGCGGCCGCCCTCGGCCTGGACTCCGTCCGGGTGCTGACCGCCACCCAGGACGTCCACGCGGCGGAGCGCGAGCAGTGGGACGACGGCTGCAACGTGCTGGCGGTCGAGCCGGGCGTGGTCGTGGCGTACGAGCGCAACGTCACCACCAACACCCATCTGCGCAAGCAGGGCATCGAGGTCATCGAGATCAAGGGGAACGAGCTGGGCAGGGGGCGGGGCGGTCCCCGGTGCATGAGCTGCCCGGTCGAACGCGACGCTGTATAGTGATGCGCTCATTCGTATATGCTTCCAATGCCCGCATGTGCGACCGACTCAGGAGCAGCCACCATGGCGACAGACCTCGCAGGCCGCCACCTCCTCAAGGAGCTGGACTTCACCGCGGAGGAGTTCCGCGGCCTGATCGACCTCGCCGCCGAGCTCAAGGCGGCCAAGAAGGCGGGCACCGAGGTGCCGCGGCTGCGCGGCAGGAACATCGCGCTGATCTTCGAGAAGACCTCCACCCGCACCCGCTGCGCGTTCGAGGTGGCCGCTGCCGACCAGGGCGCGTCGACGACGTACCTCGACCCCTCCGGCTCCCAGATCGGGCACAAGGAGTCGGTCAAGGACACGGCGCGGGTGCTGGGCCGGATGTTCGACGGCATCGAGTACCGCGGGGACAGCCAGGCCGCCGTCGAGGAACTGGCGGCGTACGCAGGCGTCCCCGTCTTCAACGGGCTCACCGACGACTGGCACCCCACCCAGATGCTCGCCGACGTACTCACCATGACCGAGCACTGCGCCAAGCCCCTGGAGCGGATCGCCTTCGCCTACCTGGGGGACGCCCGCTTCAACATGGGCAATTCCTACCTGGCCACCGGCGCCCTGCTCGGCATGGACGTACGCATCGTCGCGCCCAGGGCCTACTGGCCGGCCGACGACATCGTCGCGCAGGCCCGCAAGGCCGCCGAGCTGAGCGGCGCCCGCGTGACCCTCACCGAGGACGTCGCCGAGGGGGTCCTGGGTGCCGACTTCGTCGCCACCGACGTCTGGGTGTCGATGGGGGAGCCCAAGGAGGTCTGGGCCGAGCGGATCGAGGCCCTCTCCCCGTACGCCGTGACCACGGACGTACTGCGCGCCACCGGCAACCCGGACGTGAAGTTCCTGCACTGCCTGCCGGCCTTCCACGACCTCGGCACCAAGGTCGGCCGCGACATCCACGAGCAGTACGGTCTGACCGAGCTCGAGGTCACCGACGAGGTCTTCGAGTCGGCGCACTCGGTCGTCTTCGACGAGGCCGAGAACCGTATGCACACGATCAAGGCCGTGCTCGTCGCTACCATGTCCGGTCCGGAATAGCTATACAACTGTTTGGGTGAACATGTGCGGTGGCGGCTAGTATGTCGCCGATTGGTGGGGTCCGAGCTCGCACGCTCGGACCCCATTTCGTTGTGAGCGCAAGAGAAGAGAACCACCCCATGCAGCGCATCAAGTCCCCCGACCAGCTCGTCGCCGAATCGGGCGCGGACCTTGAGGGGCACGGCCTCAAGCGCACCATGGGGCTCTTCCAGCTCGTGTGCTTCGGCGTCGGCGCCATCGTCGGCACCGGCATCTTCGTCGGCCTCTCCGACAGCGTCGCCGAAGCGGGCCCCGCCGTCGTCGTCTCCTTCGTCCTCGCCGCGATCACCTGCGTCTTCACCGCCTTCTCGTTCGCCGAGCTCGGCGGCGCGATCCCGGTCTCCGGCAGCTCGTACTCCTTCGCCTACGCCGCCCTCGGTGAGCGCGTCGCCTTCCTCACCGGGTGGTGCCTGCTGCTCGAATACGGCGTGTCCGTCTCCGCCGTCGCCGTCGGCTGGGGCCCAGTACCTCAACGAGCTCCTCAACAGCCTCGTCGGATGGCAGCTGCCCGCCGCGCTCTCCAGCCCGCCCGGCGACGGCGGCGTCGTGAACATCCCCGCCGTCGTCGTGATACTGCTCGCCGCGCTGCTGCTGGTGCGCGGGGTCCGGGAGAGCGCCCGCGCCACCGCCGTCATGGCCGTCGTGAAGATCGCCGTACTGATCCTCTTCTGCGCCATCGCGTTCACGGCCTTCACCTCGGACAACCTCTCGCCGTTCGCCCCGCACGGCCTGGCGGGCATCACCTCGGGAGCCTCGCTCGCCTTCTTCTCGTACATCGGCTTCGACGCGATCACCACGGCCGGCGAAGAGGTCAAGGACCCGCGCAGGAACGTACCGCTGGCGATCATGATCTGTCTCGGCATCGTCACGCTGCTGTACTGCCTGGTCGCGATCGCCGCCATCGGCGCGATGTCCGCCGCCGACGTCGCCTCGCAGCCCGCCGCGCTCTCGCTCATCGTCAACCGGGTCACGGACTCGACGCTCGGTGGCGGCGTCATCGCCTTCGGCGCGGTCGTCGCCATCGCGTCCGTCGTCCTCGCCGTGATGTACGGGCAGACCCGCGTCCTGATGTCGATGTCCCGCGACGGCCTCGTCCCGCGCGTCTTCGAGCACGTCTCGCCGAAGACCTCGACGCCCGTCGCCAACACCTGGATCGTCGCCGCGGTCTTCGCGGTACCGGCCGCCGTCGTGCCGCTCGACGTCGTGATCAACCTGACGACCATCGGCACCCTGGCGGTCATGGCCGTGGTGAACGTCGCCGTCGTCGCGCTGCGCCGCCGCAACCCGGACCTGCGGCGCTCCTTCCGGGTGCCCCTCTACCCGGTGAGCCCGGTGCTGGGCGTGGCCTTCTGCCTCTACCTGATGTACGGGACCGGCTGGACGACCTGGGTCCAGTTCGCGGTGTTCCTGGTGGCCGGCGCGCTGGTGTACGCCCTCTACGGCCGCCGCCACTCCCGCCTCGTCAGTACGCGGGGACAGGCAGCGCGGGAAGCGTGAACCAGACGGCCTTGCCGTACTCGGTGCGGCGGTGCCCGCAGGCCGAGCTGAGCATGCGGATGAGCAGCAGCCCGCGGCCGTGTTCCTGCCAGGGGTCGGGCGGCCGTATGTCCGCCGCCGATTCCAGGTGGCCCGGCGGCCCCGGGTCGCGGTCGTGCACCTCGACCTGGCAGCCGGCCGGCGACAGCTCCACCACCAGCTCTATGGGCTGTTCCCCACTCGTGTGCTCCACGGCGTTGGCGACGAGTTCGGCGGTGAGCAGCTCCGCCGTGTCGGTGGTGTCCGCGGAGGCTTCCGGCGCCGAGGTGTCCGAGAGAGCGGTACGGATCAGGGCACGCGCGATCGGCACTGCGGCAGTGGTGTGCGGCAGCGTGACGCGCCAGGTGGCGGGACGTGCGGTTTCCAGCACGGCGTAATGCCCCTTCCGGGGTGCAAGCAGTCGTTCGTTAAACCATACGGACTCCGAGGACGTGGTGCGCAGTGCTGCCCGGCCACCGGGCGCGGGACCTCCGCCCCGGCCGGCCGGGACGTTGGTCCCGCAAGGGATATCGCGTTCTCGTGACGACAGTCACAGGTAAGTGATACCTTCGAGTGGCAGGTACAGGCAGCACAGGCGCGAGCGCACGGCACAGACAGCAGGCCGCCGGCCGAAGGAGCCCCGCCCCATGAGCCCCTTTCCCAGCTCAGCTCCCCGCACGAAGCAGTGGCACCATCTGCGGCTGACCGTCGAGGACGGCGTCGCCACCGTCACTCTCGCCCGGCCCGCGAAACTCAACGCGCTCACCTTCGGCGCGTACGCCGATCTGCGCGACCTCCTCGCCGAGCTGTCCCGCGAGCGCGCCGTGCGCGCCCTGGTCCTCGGCGGCGAGGGCCGCGGCTTCTGCTCGGGCGGTCGAACGTCGACGAGATCATCGGCGCCACGCTCTCCATGGACACGGCGCAGCTCCTCGACTTCAACCGGATGACCGGGCAGGTCGTACGGGCGCTGCGCGAATGCCCCTTCCCGGTGATCGCCGCCGTGCACGGGGTGGCGGCGGGCGCCGGCGCCGACCTCGCCCTCGCCGCGGACTTCCGGATCGCCGACCCCTCCGCCCGGTTCGCCTTCCTCTTCACCCGGGTCGGCCTCTCGGGCGGCGACATGGGCGCGGCGTACCTGCTGCGCTCGCGTCGTCGGGCTCGGGCACGCCACCAGGCTGCTGATGCTCGGCGAGCCGGTGCGCGCCCCCGAGGCGGAGCGGATCGGCCTGATCAGCGAAATGACGGGCGAGGGGCAGACGGACACCCGCGCCGCCGAGCTGGCCCGGCGCCTCGCCGACGGCCCGGCCCTGGCGTACGCGCAGACCAAGGCGCTGCTCACCGCCGAGCTCGACATGCCGCTCGCCGCCGCCGTCGAGCTGGACGCCGCCACCCAGGCACTGCTGATGAACGGCGACGACTACGCCGAGTTCCACGCGGCCTTCACCGAGAAGCGTCCCCCGAAGTGGCGGGGGCGCTGACGATGTGCCGGCCGCTGCGCGTGGCCGTGGTGGGCGGCGGCCCCGGCGGGCTGTACGCCGCCGCTCTCCTCAAGCGGCTCGGCCCCGCGCGCGAGGTCACCGTCTGGGAGCGCGGCGCCCCCCGACGACACCTTCGGCTTCGGCGTCGTCCTCTCCGACGAGACCCTCGGCGGCATCCAGCACGCCGACCCCGTGGTCCACCGTGCGCTCCAGGACGAGTTCGTACGGTGGGACGGCATCGACATCGTCCACCGCGGCCGGGCCCTGACCTCCGGCGGCCACGGTTTCGCCGCCCTCGGCCGCGCGGCTCCTGGAGATCCTGCACGAGCGCTGCCGCTCGCTCGGCGTCGGCCTGCGCGTCCGCGAGGAGGCCCGCCGCCGCCGAGCTCTCCGCGGCGTACGACCTGGTGGTCGCCGCGGACGGTGTGCACAGCCTCACCCGTGCGGCGTACGCCGATGTCTTCGCACCCCGCGTCACCACCCACCGCTGCCGCTACATCTGGCTCGCCGCCGACTTCGCCTTCGACGCCTTCCGCTTCGAGACCGCCGAGACCGAACACGGCGTCATGCAGCTCCACGGTTACCCCTACACGAAGAACGCGTCGACCGTCATCGTCGAGATGCGCGAGGAGGTCTGGCGGGCCGCCGGTCTCGACCGCTGCGGCGAAGCCGAATCCACGGAGCGCTGCGCCGCGTTCTTCGCCGGCGCGCTCGGCGGCCGCCCCCTGCGCTCCAACTCCTCCTCCTGGACCGCCTTCCGCACCGTCGTCAACGACCGCTGGAGCCACGGCAACACGGTCCTGCTCGGCGACGCCGCCCACACCGCCCACTTCTCCATCGGCTCGGGCACCAAGCTCGCCGTCGAGGACGCCCTGCGCACTGGCCGCGTGCGTCGAGGAGCAGCCCGACCTGCCGTCCGCCCTGGCGGCGTACGAGAGCGAGCGCCGCCCCGTCGTCGCCTCCACGCAGCGCGCGGGCCGGCCGCCGCCAGCCTGCGCTGGTTCGAGGAACTCGGCACGTATCTCGACCAGCCGCCGCGGCAGTTCGCCTTCAGCCTGCTCACCCGCAGCCGCCGCGTCACCCACGACAACCTGCGGCTGCGCGACCCGGCCTTCACGGAGACCGTCGAGGACGACTTCGGCTGCCGCCCGGCACACCCCCGATGTTCACCCCCTTCCGGCTGCGCGGTCTGACCCTGCGCAACCGGGTCGTCGTATCACCCATGGACATGTACTCGGCACTCGACGGCGTCCCCGGCGACTTCCACCTCGTCCACCTCGGCGCCCGGGCCCTGGGGGGAGCGGGCCTGGTCATGACCGAGATGGTGTGCGTGAGCCCGCAGGGACGCATCACCCCGGGCTGCACCGGCCTCTACACCCCCGGCCAGGCCGCCGCCTGGCGCCGGATCACCGACTTCGTGCACCGGCAGTCACCGGGCACGGCCGTCGGCGTCCAGCTCGGCCACTCGGGGCGCAAGGGCTCGACGCGGCTGATGTGGGAGGGCATCGACCAGCCGCTGGAGGACGGCAACTGGCCCGTGTCCGCCGCCTCCCCGCTGCCGTACCGCGCGGGCGTCAACCAGGTCCCGCGCGAACTCGACGCGGACGGACTCGCCGTCATTCGCGAACAGTTCGTGTCGGCGGCGCTGCGGGCGGCCGAAGCCGGCTTCGATCTGCTCGAACTCCACTGCGCCCACGGCTACTTGCTCTCCGGCTTCCTCTCCCCTCTCACCAACCGGCGGACCGACGCGTACGGCGGTTCCCTCTCCGGCCGCCTCCGCTTCCCCCTGGAGGTCTTCGACGCCGTACGGGCCGTCTGGCCGGACGACCGGCCGATGACGGTCCGCATCTCCGCCACCGACTGGGCGGACGGCGGCACCACGGGCGAGGACGCGGTGGAGATCGCCCGCGCCTTCGCCGCCCACGGCGCCGACGCGATCGACGTCTCGACCGGGCAGGTCGTGCCCGACGAAGCCCCCGAGTACGGCCGCTCGTACCAGACGCCGTACGCCGACCGCATCCGCAACACCCTGGGCGTGCCGGTCGTCGCGGTCGGCGCGATCTCGTCCTGGGACGACGTCAATTCACTGCTGCTGGCGGGCCGTGCGGACCTGTGCGCGCTGGCGCGCCCGCACCTCTACGACCCGCACTGGACGCTCCACGCGGCGGCCGAGCAGGGCTACACGGGCCCGGGCGCGCCGTGGCCCCTGCCGTACCGGGCGCAGCCGGACCCCGCCGACCGGGCGCACGGACGCGCCGAGCCCGAGGCTGAACGGGATCTGAACCGGGTGTGCCGGAAACCCGCCGCGGGACGACCCCGGATTTCTGCCCGCCTCGGACGACGGCGTCAGCCGTGCGGCGGGCAGCGCGGCGACGGTCGCGGCACCGGCCAGATGCACGGCCGGCAGCCGGGCCGCGCTCGCCGTCCTGCCCGGCCAGCGGCGCTGCTCGCCCTGGCCCAGGACGCGCCCGCTCAGGAAGCGGCGCGCTCCACGGCGGCCCGCCTGACCATGCTCACCGGCATCTTCAACGTGCTCTGGGCGGTCGTCGTCCTGATGATCGTCCGCCCCGGCTCCACCACGAGTGCGTGACCCCCGTGCACAGGGGCCGTCCGCGGGCCCGGGCGGCCCGTCCGCCCCGATCGCCGCGGTACCGGCGACGGTGGGCCCGCGCCCTACCCCACCGCCGCGATCTCCACCCGGTCCGCCACCGCGCGGTAGCCGATGCGCCGGTACACCCCGTTGCTCGTCGGATTCGCGAGGTCCGTGAACAGCAGCACCTCACCCGCCCCCGCGTCCCGCGCCGCCCCGCTCACCGCGGCCGTGACCGCCGCCGCGTACCCGCGCCCGCGCCACTTTGGCGGCGTGTAGACCGCGCGAGACGCACCGCGCCGCGGCGGGGCGGGAGACGCCCGCCATCGACACCGGGACGCCGTCGTGCTCCCACAGGGTCAGGCCGCCGTAGGCGATGCGGTCGTCGACCGCCCGCTCGGCCCCCGGGCCGGTACGGCCGGTGCCGATGTCCTCGTGGAAGGCATCGGCCCACTCCACCAGGAGTTCCCGGTCGGCCGTGACCGCCACCCGCGCGCGGCCCGGCGGCGCGGGGTCCGGCGGGGTCAGCTCCCCGAGCCGGTACAGCCGCTGCTCCACCACGGTGGTGACCTCCGCGCCGGTACGACGCCATTCGGCCGCCAGCGCCTCGGCCGTGCCCCGCTCCGCGCTGACCGCCGGGCCGCCGAACGTCAGGCACGCCCCGGCCAGCGGCGCCACCGCCTCCGCCGGCACGGTCCCCACCAGCATCGCGTGTGGCGCGTCCCACAGCAGCGCACCGGTCCACCCGGCCGTCCGCGCCGCGCCACCAGCCGTACCGGGGGGTGCCTTCGCCGTACGCGTCGCTGCCGCGCCGCCTCAGCGTCCCGGCGACGGTGAGCAGCAGCGTGTTCTCCGCGGGCCGGGCGGCGACGGCGGCGCCCGCGGCGGCCAGGTACTCGTCGAGGTCTTCGCTGAAGGTCCAGGTCATGCCCCATGCTGCCGGGCGGCGCCGGGGTTCGTCACCCGCTTTTCGTCACCCGCTTTCCGGTCAGGCACCGCCGCCGCGTACGAACTCCGCGCCCGCGTCGCGCAGCCGGGCGTGCTGCCCCGCGAAGACTCCGCCGAGCGCACCCCCGGCCAGTCCGCCGGCAGCAGCTCGGCCGGAAGGCCGGGGTCGGCGTACGGAAGGCGGCGCCAGGAGTCGAGGGCCAGGAGATAGTCCCGGTAGGCCTCCCGCGGATCCGGCGCCGCGCCGTCCCGCGCCGCCCACGACCGCAGCACCGGCTCGTGCAGATCCAGGAACTGCTCGTGCTGCTTGGCGATCGCCGCCAGGTCCCACCAGCGCGCCACCGCCTCCTCCGTCGCGGTGAAGCCGAGGTGCTCCCCGCGGAACAGATCGACGTACGGGGCGAGCTGGAGGCGCTCCAGCGTGTGCCGGGCCTCCTCGTACAGCCCCGCCGGCGCGATCCACACACCTGGCGCCGCCGCCCCGAAACCCAGACGGGCGAGGCGGGAGCGCAGCACGTGCCGCTTGGCGCGCTCGGCCTCGGGGACCGAGAAGACGGCGAGCACCCAGCCGTCGGACAGCCGTGGCGCGGGGCGGTCGTAGATGCGGCGGTCGCCGTCGACGAGGAGCTGACGGGCGTCGCCGGACAGCGCGTAACCGGCGGCGCCCTCCGGCGTACGGGCGGCCACGAGCAGCCCGCGGCGCTTGAGCCGGGAGACCGACGAGCGCACCGACGGCGCGTCGACCCCGACGGCGGCCAGCAGCCGGATCAGCTCGGCCACCGGCATGGGTTCTCCCGGCACGGACTCCGCGCCCGCGCCGGGAGTGCGTCCGTACGCGCCGTAGAGGGAGACGATCAGGGAACGGGGGGTGTGCTGCTCGGCCACGTGATCACTCTACGGCCGCCCGCAGCCGGAAGCGCTGGAGCTTGCCGGTCGGCGTGCGGGGGAGGGCGTCCAGGAAGACGATGTCGCGCGGACACTTGTACGGCGCCAGCTCGGCCTTGACGAAGTCGCGCAGCCGCGCCGCCGTCGCCTCCCCGCGCACGGTCTTGTCGCGCAGCACGGCGTACGCCACCACCACCTGGCCGCGCAGCTCGTCGGCCCGTCCCACCACCGCCGCCTCCACCACATCGGGATGGCGCAGCAGCGCGTCCTCGACCTCCGGTCCCGCGATGTTGTACCCGGCCGAGATGATCATGTCGTCGGCGCGGGCGACGTAGCGGAAGTAGCCGTCGCCGTCGCGGACGTAGGTGTCGCCGGTGAGGTTCCAGCCGCCTCGCGCGTACTGCGTCTGGCGGTCGTCCGCGAGGTAGCGGCAGCCCACGGGCCCGCGCACCGCCAGCAGCCCGGGTTCGCCGTCGGGCACGGGACGGCCCGATCCGTCGACCACCCGCGCCTCCCAGCCCGGCACGGGCACGCCCGTCGTGCCCGGCCTGACCGCCTCGTCCGCCGCCGAGATGAAGATGTGCAGCAGCTCGGTCGTGCCGATGCCGTTGATGATGCGCAGCCCGGTGCGCTCGTACCAGGCCTGCCAGGTGGCGGCGGGCAGGTTCTCGCCGGCCGAGACGCAGCGGCGCAGGGCGCGCAGGTCGTACGCGCCCACGTCGTCCAGCATCGCCCGGTAGGCCGTCGGCGCGGTGAACAGCACCGACACCCGGTGCTCGGCGAGGGCGGGCAGCAGCTGCCTGGGCCCCGCCTGTTCGAGCAGCAGCGCCGAGGCGCCCGCCCGCATCGGGAAGATCACCAGACCGCCGAGCCCGAACGTGAAACCGAGCGGCGGACTGCCCGTGAAGACGTCGTCGGGCCCGGGCTTCAGCACATGGCGCGAGAAGGTGTCGGCGACGGCCAGCACATCGCGGTGGAAGTGCATGCAGCCCTTGGGCCGCCCGGTGGTCCCCGAGGTGAAGGCGATCAGCGCGACATCGTCGGCCGACGTCCGGACGGCGTCGTACCGGGGCGGCTTGCCCTCCGCCGCCCGCAGGAGGTCGTCGGGCGCGTCGCCGCCGTACGCCATGACGCGCATCCCCGGCACCTCGGCCTTCACGAGGTCGTCGACGGCCCGTACGTCGCACAGGGCGTGGCTGACCCGCGCGATCTCGCACATGGTCGCCAGCTCGGCCGCCCGCTGCTGCGCCAGCACCGTCACCGCCACCGCGCCCGCCTTCATCACCGCGAGCCAGCAGGCCGCCAGCCACGGTGTGGTGGGTCCGCGCAGCAGGACACGGTTGCCGGGCACGACGCCCAGGTCGGTGGTGAGGACGTGCGCGATCCGGTCGACGCGGCCGAGCAGTTCGCCGTACGTCCAGACCTCGCCCGCGCCGGTGCGGAAGGCGGGCCGGTCCGGGCCGAAGCGCTCGACCGTACGGTCCAGGAGCTCCGCCCCGCAGTTGAGGCGGTCGGGATAGCGCAGCTCAGGACGGTCGAGGAGCAGCCGCGGCCACTGATGGGCCGGCGGCAGCCGGTCGCGGGGAAAGGTATCGACGTGCGCTGAGGTCTTCAGCTCCATGACGGGATCGCCCCCTTGTCGCCTCCTGAGCGTATCGTTTGGGTGACGACAGTCAACGGTCCGCGATAAAAGTGAGGTGCGAGGACATGCCGGGATTCGCGCTGGAACCTCAGCAGCAGGAGTGGTGCGAGCGACTGCGCGCGCTGGCCGCCGACCATCTGCGTCCTCTCGCGGAGAAAGGCGGACCGGGCAGGGTGAACCGCCCGTTGGTCGCCGCCCTCGGGGAACACGGCCTGCTGCGGCGCCTGTTCGGCTCCGGCGCGCTCGACCTCTGTCTGATGCGCGAATCCCTCGCCCGTGCCTGCACCGAGGCCGAGACCGCCCTCGCCCTGCAAGGGCTCGGAGCGAGCCCGGTGGCCAGGTCCGGCACGGACGAACAACGGGCGCGCTGGCTGCCCGAGGTGACCGCGGGGAGGGCGGTCGCCGCCTTCGCGCTCAGTGAGCCGGGCGCGGGATCGGACGCCGCGGCGCTCTCGCTCACGACCGTACCGGAGGGGGACGGATGGCGCCTGTCCGGTGAGAAGTGCTGGATCTCCAACGCGCCGGAGGCCGACTTCTACACCGTGTTCGCCCTGACCACCGAGGGAGCGGGCGCCCGCGGCGTCACCGCCTTCCTGGTCCCCGCCGACCGGCCCGGGCTGACCGGCACCCCGCTGGACATGCTCTCGCCGCACCCCATCGGCGCCCTGGCCTTCGACGGTGTCCCCGTCACCCGCGCCGATGTGATCGGCGAGGTGGACCACGGCTTCCGCGTTGCCATGGACACCCTCAACCTCTTCCGCCCCAGCGTCGGCGCCTTCGCCGTCGGCATGGCCCAGGCCGCCCTCGACGCCGCTCTCGCGCACACCGCGAGCCGTACCGCCTTCGGCGGTCCCCTCAAGGACCTCCAGTCGGTCGCCCACCGGGTCGCCGAGATGGCGACCCGCACGGAAGCCGCGCGCCTGCTCGTGTACGCCGCCGCCTCGGCCTACGACGCGGGCGCACCCGGCGTCCCGCGCCGCGCCGCGATGGCCAAGCTGTTCGCCACCGAGACCGCCCAGTACGTCGTCGACGCGGCCGTCCAGCTGCACGGCGCCCGCGCCCTCCAGCGCGGCCACCTCCTCGAACACCTCTACCGCGAGGTCCGCGCCCCCCGTATCTACGAAGGCGCGACCGAGGTCCAGCGCACGATCATCGCGAAGGAGCTGTACCGATGACCCGCCTCCCGCGCTCCTCAC
>RHMC01000075.1 GCA_003719395.1 Streptomyces altiplanensis | reverse complement strand
CCCATCGCTCCCACTCGTACGGTTCCGCAGCCGCCACGAGCAGCCGCGGCCGCCCGGTCCATCGCCGCGCATATCTGCCCGAAGCCAGGCTTCAAGTCGTCTCGCAGGCGCTGGCCCAGCAGGGTCAGAGCGACGGTACGGGTGCTGCGGTCGAACAGGGCGCCGCCCAGCCGGCGTTCCTGCTGTCGGATCGACTGGCTGACACGCGCCTGCGAGATGTGCAGCCGTTCGGCCGTCCGGCCGAAGTGCAGCTCCTCCGCGAGGGCTAGGAAGATCTCGATGTCCCGCAGCTCCACTGCATCCCCTGATTGATCATTCCCGTTTATGACTGTCATGCGGGAACCGGTGTTGTTCAACCCGCCAGTGTAGAGGAGGGTGGTTCCGGGCCTGCAGTCAGAAGGCGTTGCCCTGCCTGTTCACGTACTGCTGGCCGCCCAGCCCTGCCTCACTGCACCATGGTTCGAGTGACCATGGCCATTACTCTCAGAGGGATTACTTCGTGAAGTTCGGTCGCGTTGCCAAATTTGTCACTGCCGCTGCAGGGTCTCTCGGACTTGTTTTCGCTTCTAGCTCATCAGCACAGGCGTATGGTGAGTGGCAGACGTTCACGACCAGTTCAAGCTGGCATTGCGGAGTAACAAGCATCTCGTATCTCTCGCAGAACATTCATTTTCAGACTTGCATCATCTCAGGAGGCAGGGGTACCTCCGCTCAAGCCGCCCTCATCGTGTCAAACAAGGGAACCAAGGTCGCCAACATTATGGGACTCGTTGAGCCAAACACCATCAATGGCGGCGTAGCCGGTTTCTATTGTGACGCTGCCCCCCTCCCTGGTGGACAGCGTCGGGCTTGTTTCGCACCGAGTGTCCCGTACTTGGAGTGGTGCGGAAGGCAACACGAGGTTTACTCCACTATGCAGATGAACAATGGCGTCCCGGAAAGGTCCTTCAAGGCAACGTACGGGACAGACTGCCCTTAATGCTGAGGCTTTTCAACCTCAGGTTGAGGCGAGTTGAAGGACGAGGACGGCCTTCACGATCTCGGTGATGCGGTTGGTGCTGCAGCGGAGTTTTCGGAGCAGGCGCCAGCCCTTGAGGAAGGCCATGGCCTGCTCGACGAGGCAGCGGATCTTGGCGTGGCTGCTGTTGTGGCGTCGCTTCCATCGCTTGAGCCGGCGGCCCCAGAACGGCACGCGGACGTGACGGTCGGCGCCCTGGTAGGCCTTGTCTGCCCAGCACTTCAGCGGACCGCGCCCGGCCAACAAGTGGCCGAGGTGGGCGACGAGGTTCCGGGGAAGGGGAGAGGAACTGACTCCATCGCCGGACCAATCCCTGGGGATTGGCCCTGTAAGCGCAAGTGGCCTTCGACTTGCATGAGTTGCATGAGCCATGACACCGCAGACTACGGTCCATCGGACCCCTGGGTGCGCGAGACGTCCGAGCCGCTCTTTTTTTGCGTGCCCATCTGCGGCGTCACCCGAGCAATCAGCGCAGTACCTTCTCCGCTTCGGCTCACGGCGGTGGCCCCCTCCGACGCGCCGCGTACGCTGCTGCCCTCCACATCCTGCGCAATCCTCGCGATCCCGATCCCGATCAACGACACCGCGGGCTTGGCAGGCCACGCGGCCCGCTGCGCCCCGTCCGGCCCGCCGCCGCGTTCATCCGCATAGCCGCGCGCTCAGTGCAGCAGGCTCGGTTGTGAGCGCGCTGTCATCCCGGTTTGTGCGCATATGTACGTTCTGCTGCCTCTCGCAATGCTTGATCTTGCAGGTGATCCAGAATGTGCAGTGATCCGCGTGGGCGGCAAGGTATGGAAACCAAGTGCGCCAACACCGCCCACCGTCACCCGGTAGCCGAAGTGTCGGCGGCCGACCACCCGGCGGCGAACGTTCCCGACCAGGACGATACCGGCGGTGTGGATCGAAGCAGGGGGCGCGGGAACGGCCAAGGGGGGTAGGACAGTGACGGCAGAGCCACGGTCGGCCGGACGGTGTGGCACCGGAGGCTCGTAGCGCATTCCGTCGCGCGAGCGGTACGGAACCGGCGTATGAATTAATCCCCACCTGTAAACCGTGTTCAAGTGTTATTGGATACGGTGCCTCGGTATGCCTTTTTTCGATCTGAAAAACGAAAAAAATTGCAGTTGACGATGCCGGGATCGGCGATCTAACTTGATTCCGCAAGCGACGGAGAAGCAGATTTCCGAAGCGCCTCTAACATGGAGTTCACTTATGACTGCCGCCATGCTGCTCGACGACGCCGCGACCGCTGACCTCTCGGAATTCGACCTCGAGATCCAGCTCGCCGTCACCGGTGACCCGAACGGCCCGCTGGCTCCGGAGGCCGGCTTCACCAACGTCACCTGCCCGGAGGGGCCAGTGCTCACCTCCGGCCACTACGCGGTGAACCAGATGATGGGCCCCATCTGCTGCGCCTGAGCTCGGTAGGCCGACACCGTCGGCACTCTGCCGCCGCCCGCCCGCAGCTCCGCGGGCGGGCGGCGGCCCTAGCGGCCGAGCACGGAACGAGACTTCACAGCGGGGAACGCGGGCAATGAAGACAGACCATGAATTCGAGGCCACCAGCCCTCTCCTTCTGCGGTTGGCGGCCCAACCACGAAACGAAGACGTACGCGATTCTCCACCTTGCTTCGGGCCGGAAATTCCCGGTGACGAGGACCTTCTCTCCGCGATACGGAAAATGCTGGGGCGCGCCGATCTGTGTGAAGCGGTGGACATATCCAGCGGATCTCTGATGTCCACGGCGGAGAAAATCGGAAGCGGCGCCGCCGTGCCGCGCAAACGGCTGTTGAGCACAGCCATGTCCCTCACGCGCTACGCACTGCGGAGCGCCAGCCGGCCGACGCCCTTCGGGCTGCAGGCAGGGGTGGCGCCCGTCGAGGTGGGCCCCCGCGCCCAGGTCACCTGGTCCTCCCACGACCGCAAGGCCACCCGGCTGGACGCGGGCTGGTTCGCCGACATGGTCACGCGCTGGCTTGAGGTCCCGGCCATCCGCCACAGGCTGGAGGTGGTCGCCAACGACCTCTGCACCACCAGGGGGGAGCGGCTCGTCCTGCCGTACGTCACCGCGTCCGCCCGGACGGACAGCGCCCGCGCCGGACACGCGGGCCAGGAGGTCTCGTTGCGTCACACCCGTGTCCTGCGATGGATCCTGAACGCAGCCCGGCGCCCCGTGACGTACACGGCGCTGCTGGAGGCGGCCGGCACCGAGTTCCCCCAGGTACCGGTGAGCACCCTCGATGACCTGTTACTGAGCCTGGTCCGGAGCGAGGTGCTCCTCACCGAACTCGCGGCTCGGGCCATGGACGAGGCCCTCCTCGACCGCACGCTCAGCCTCCTCGCCGCGGTCCCCGAGGAACGTGCCGCCCTCGCCGACGTTCGTGAGGCCCTCATCGAGTACACCGACGAGCCGGTGGGCTCCGGCGCGAAGCATTGGCGCCGGGCGGTCGCGGCCGCCCGCCGGATTGGTGAGAGCACGCATCCCGTCGCACAGGTCGATCTGCGCGTGGGAGCGGACGTCACACTCCCACGGGCCGTCCTGCGCGAGGTGGAGAAGTGCGCCGCCGCGCTGTGGAGGATGTCGCCGGAGGGCCGCCTCCACCCGGAGATGCGCGCCTACTACGAAGCCTTTGTGGAGCGCTATGGAGAGGGGGGCGCTGCCCGACTGCCCGAACTCGTTGCCCCGCACAGCGGCCTGGGGTTCCCCGTCGGCTACAAGAACCCGCGCGCCGCGCGCAACGGCCGCCTGCTGCTCCAGGCCGGCATCGTCAAGAACACGGTCGACCCGTACCGGCAAGCCGTGGTCGCCGACCTCGTCCAGAAGGGCATACTCCGTCCAGACCGCGAGATCGTCCTCGACGAGGAAGCCGTCGGCCGTCTGACCACCGGCCCCGCCGAGCCGCCGCCGTCGCTGGAGCTCTGCCTGCAACTGCTGTCCGACTCCGTCGTGGACCTGGACAGGGGGAACTTCCTGCTGCTGGTGTCTCCCATGCTCGGGTCGGCGACCGCGGGCGCGTCGATGGGCCGCTTCGCCGGCCTCGCGGGCATCGAGGAGGGCGTTGGCCGACTCATGTCGCATGCCCGGACCGGCGGAGACGGTGGCAGTGACGGGGATGGCATCACCGCGCAGCTCGCCTTCCGCACCCGGTCCGCCCGGAGCCTCAACGTCGCCCAGGTCCCGCTCCTGGCGCCCTACGAGATCGCGATCGGACGTTTCCCCCACACCACCGCCGTCACGTCCATCGACTGGCGCGAACTGCTCGTGGTCGCCGACGAGGAGCGGCTGCGGCTGGTGTGTGCCCAAACGGGCCGGGAAGTGCACCCCGTGCTCCCGCACAAGCTGAACCTGGAGGACCAGGCTCCCAACCTCGCCCGCCTCCTCAACGACCTGCGGCACACCGGACGCACCAAAAGGCTCCAGCTGTGGGACTGGGCCGGGTACGGCGCCTCGCCCTGGCTGCCGAGGGTACGCATGGGGCGGGTAATCCTCTCCCCGCTTACCTGGAATCCCGGACCCGAGCTCCGCGAGAACGCCTCGGCCCGCACCGGATGGAACACCGCCCTCGACCGTTGGCGTCGGGAGTACAAGGTCCCGGGCCGCGTCTGCGTCGCCCGGGCGGACCAGGTGTACGAACTCGACCTGACCGACGGCCTCCATCGGGAGATGTTCCGCCGCGACCTCGGCAACGGATCGGTCACCGTGACGGAGAGCCCGGGCGATCTCGGATCGTACGGATGGTCCGGTGGCAGGGCCAACGAGGTGGTCGTACCGCTCTCGGGCAAGCGCGGTACGCACGACGCCCACCAGTCCGCCTACCGCGACAGCCCACCCGTGATCAGCGCCGTCCCCATGCACTCGCCGGGACGTGCCTGGTTGTACGCCCAACTGCTGGCCATCCCCGAGTCCCACGACCAGCTCATCGGCGCCCTCGGTCGGCTGGTACGCGAGGTCGCTCCCGACCTGGACCAGTGGTTCTTCAGCCGGTACTACGCCCCCGAGCCGCAGGTCCGCCTGCGGCTGCTGCCCACCTCCGCACAGGCCGCCGAAGACGTGCGTACCCGGCTGTGCGCACACTTGGAACGGTTGCGCAAGGACGGCCTGATCCGCCAGTTCGCGCTGGCGGCGTACGAACCCGAGGTCGCCCGCTACGGGGGGCCCGAGGCGCTCGCCGCCGCCGAGCCGGTCTTCTGCCTGGACAGCCAGCTGGCCCTGGCACAGCTCACTGTGGTCGGCACCGGCAGGTGCGCCGCGCCCCGGGCACAGCTCATCGTCGCCAACCACGCGCTGCTGCTGGAGTCGCTCGGCTCCTGGGACTGGCTGCGCTGGGCCGCGACCGCGTTCCCGCGGAGCAACGACGGCACGGTCACACGTCAGGACGTGCACGAGGCCATGCGTCTGGTCCGGCCGGGCGCGACGGCGGCCCGTCTGGAACAGGTCCTGGGGCTGCGCCGACTGCACGAGACATGGCAGGGGTCCGGGACCGTGGCCCGGCTCGGCGACCGGCTCCAGGCGCTGCGCGATGGCGCCGCCGGCACCCGCCGCCGGGACCTCGCCGTGCTGTCGCTCCTCCACATGCAGCACAACCGCCTGGTGGGCGCAGACGTGGCTGCCGAGCGCAAGGCCGGCATGCTCCTGGGCCACGTCGCTCGAGCCCACCTCGCGGACGGCCGCGGAACGAAGGGGCCCCGATGACCCGCCTGCCCGAGACAATGACCCACCTGCCTGAGACGCTGGCGCACCCGCCCGGGACGACGGCTCTCCCGCCGCGCCACCGGGACCGCGCGGGGCAGCTAGCCGACCTCCTCACCGAGCGCCTCCTCGACCCGGTCGAGGTGGCCGCCCTGGCCGGTGTGCCCGGCGCACCTGCGTCGGAACCCCTCGCCTGGGGACCGGTCTCCTTTGGACGGGGCCATGCGGGTCTCGCCGTGCTGTGCACCACGAGGGCGAACCGGCACCGTGGCTTCGCGATCGCGGCGCACCGTCACCTGAGCCGGGCCGCCGACCTGCTTGGCCGGTCGCGCCGCCCCAGTTACGGCATCGTCGGCGATTTGACCGGCCTCGCCTTCGGCCTGGAGATGGCGCACCGGGTCACCGGTGGCTACACCGGCGCCCTGGCGTCCCTCGACCGGACCGTGGCGCAGCACGCCGCACGTCTGTGCCGGGACATCGGACAGCGGCCGATCGGCGGGATGGTGCGGTACGACGCCGTCGAAGGGCTGGCCGGCATGGGCCGCTACATGCTGCTGCGCGGCGACACCCTGCGCGCCCCGCTCGAAGAAGTGCTGGCCGCGCTCGTGCGTATGGCCGGGACCGTGCCGACGCCCTCCGGCCCTCTGCCGGGTCTGTGGTGCGACGGCCCGCCCTCGCTCACCGCTCGCGTCACACCCGATGTCGAGGAGCACGGGCATCTGAACCTCGGGCTCGCGCACGGCATCGCCGGCCCCCTTGCACTGCTGTCCGTGGCCTTCCGGCAGGGGGTGCGCGTGCAGGGGCAGCGCCGGGCGGCTTCGGCCATCGTTTCCCATCTGCGCCGCGCCGCGTACACCGACGCGTACGGCATCGGCTGGGCGGACCACGTCTCGCGGGAGCAGTGGCTGCGGGGCGCACCGGTGCCCGCCCCCCGGCGCGCGGCGTGGTGCTACGCCGCACCAGGAGTCTCGAGGGCCCTCCAACTGGCCGGTGAGGCCTTCGACGAATCGGGCTGGACGCAACTCGCCGAGGACTCGGTACGTGCAGTGGTACGCGCCCCGATTGAGGACTGGCGTCTTCGGGACCAGGGACTGTGCCACGGGACGGCAGGCATGTTGACCATGTTGCGCTTCTTCACCGACGGGCCGCTGGCGGATTTGGTCGTACCGGTGCGCGACACACTCGTGGAAATGCTCCTCAGCACCTTCGATCCCGGGCGGCCGTTCGGTTACGTCGTTCCCGTACGCGGATCGGTAGCCGGCGGGGACTATCCCGGTCTCCTGGAGGGTGCCGCGGGCATCGCTTTGGCCCTGGACACGTACGCGGGCCCGGAGCCACGGGTCCCGTGGGAAGCCGCCCTGATGGTGGCATGAGGGAAGGGGACGTGATCATGGACGAGCTTCCCAGTCTTCAACTTCCCGGTCCCTTGATGCCAGCGGACGGGCTGCCCGCCTTCCTGCGCCGTGTCGCCGATCTGCTGGAAGCCGACACGGCGGACGGGAGCTCGCAGTTCGCACGGGTGGCGCGGCGGTTCCTCGATGGCGGTCGTGCGGCGATCTGCGCACCCGATGCGGTGCGCTGGCTGGAGTACCGGCTGCAGACACGCCCCGCGGCCATTGGTGAGGTGTATACCCGGCTTGCCCGACTTGCCGTCGCCCACCTGGACGCGGACGCCGCCGAGGACTTCTTCTTCGTACGCAAAGGACCGGTCCTGCGCGTGCGCTTCTTGTGCCGGCCGGCCGGGAGGACGAATTGGACGAGGTTGCCGTGACGGAGTGGGAGCGCCTGTGCCTGCAGGGCCACGTCGAGAGCTGGGGCCGCGCCTTCTACGAGCCCGAGTCGCATCTATTCGGAGGTGAGAGTTCCATGGGGTTCGTCCACCGCATCTTCACGGCGGACTCGTTGTACTGGGCGCGTCACCACGGCTCGACACAGGAGCAGGCTCCGGCATGGGCCGTATCACTGCTGATGATCCGGGTCCTGTTCGACGCACTGGGCATCGTGGGCTGGGAAGACGGCCATGTCTGGCAGGTCCTGCGCCGGCGGGCCGGCCGCGCGTTCGGTGACACCGTGCCGGACGACTGGCAGCGGATCGCGGACGGCCTACGTGACGCGTGGTCCGGGCCCGGTGGGCTGACACGGGCGGCGGACGACCGCACCCTCGCGCGGATCGAGGAGTACAAGACCGCGGTGGCCACGCCCTGCGCACGCTGGCACGAGGAGTACTTCGGCACCCGGCACGCTGTGGTGGGCCCGCGCGAGGCAGCCGCCTTCCTCATCGTCTTCCATTGGAACCGGGCTGGCCTGCCGATGTCCTGGCAGACGGCGATCGCCGAAGCTCTGAGCGCGCCGGCAGGGGGCGAGCGATGACCGTGGCGGCCCGGCCGGACAGGCCGTGGCGCCGGATCGCGGGTCTGTTCATGCCCTACCGCCGGAGCCTGTGGCTGCTCGTCCTCCTCCTGGTCGTGGACGCCCTGGTGTCGATCACCTGGCCGTTCCTCCTCAAGGGCATCCTGGACGTGGCGCTGCCGCAGCAGCGCCCGGGGTTGCTGACCGTGCTAGCGCTCGGCATGGTCGCCGTGGCCGTCGTCACCAACGCCCTCGACGCATGGCAGACCCTGATCTCGACCAGGATGGGACAGGGGGTGATGCACGACCTGAGGACCGGCGTCCACGCGCGGTTGCAGAGCATGTCGTTGCGGTTCTTCACCGACCACTCCGCCGGAGAGATGCAGTCCCGGATCCTGCACGACGTGGGCGGTACACAGTCCACCGTGACCACGGCAGCTACCTCTCTGGTCTCCCATCTCACCAGCGTCCTGGCGATCTCCACGTCCATGCTGGTGCTCGACTGGCGCCTGGCGGCGGTGTGCCTCCCCATGCTCGCGCTCTTCGCGTGGATCAGCGACCACGTGGGCAAGGAGCGCCTCGACATGACGCGTGAGAAGCAACGCCGCATGGCAGCCATGGCGGGGATGATCGGTGACTCCCTCTCAGTCGGCGGAATACTCCTCAGCCGCACCATGGGGGCTGCGCCCACTCTGACGGACAGGTTCCGCGGTGCGTCGGCCGGTCTGGCGGAGGCCGAGGTGAGCACGGCGGTGGCGGGCCGGTGGCGGCTCTCGCTGATCGGCATGGTGATGGCCTCCGTACCCGCCCTGCTGTACTGGGTGGCCGGGGTGGTGCCGGGAGTCGGTGGTACCGCGTCCCTCGGCACACTGGTCGCGTTCGTCGCCCTCCAGCAGGCCCTGCTGTGGCCCGCCGCCGGACTCCTTACCACCGGGGTGCAGGTGCAGGCGTCGCTCGGGCTGTTCGAGCGGGTCCTCGCCTACCTTGACCTCGAGCCCGACATCGCGGAGGCGCCCGAGCCGGTCGTGCTGGATGCACCGCGCGGACACGTCCGGTTCGAGCAGGTCACCTTCGCGTACGACGGGGCAGGGACCGGACCGGCCCTCCAAGACGTGGACCTGAACGTGTCGGCGGGCATGCACGTGGCGATCGTGGGGGAGACCGGATCGGGGAAGACGACACTGGGCTACCTGCTGCCGAGACTCTACGACGCGTCCAAGGGCCGCGTTCTGATCGACGGTGTGGACGTGCGCGACGTGTCCTTCGCGTCACTGGCCCGGACCGTGGGCGTGGTGTCGCAGGAATCCCACTTCTTCCATGCGTCGATCTGGGAGAACCTCCGCTTCGCGAAGAACGACGCCACCGTCGACGACATCCTGCGTGCCACGAGTACTGCGCAGGTACACGACACCATCGTCCAATTGCCGGACGGCTACGACACGGTCCTCGGCGAGCGCGGCTACCGCTTCTCGGGAGGTGAGAGGCAGCGGCTGGCGCTCGCCCGGACGTTGCTCCGCGACCCGGCCGTGCTCGTCCTCGACGAAGCCACGAGCGCGCTGGACACGCGCACCGAGCACAAGGTACAGGCGGCACTCTGCGAGGCCGTCGCGGGCCGGACCCGCATCAGCATCGCGCACCGCCTGTCCACTGTCCGGGACGCCGACCTCGTCGTGGTGCTGCACCGAGGGCGGATCACGGAGCGGGGCACCCACGAGGAACTCATGGCGGCGGACGGCAGGTACGCACGCCTGGTCGCACACGACCTGACAGCCAGATCTTGAAAGGAGCAATGCGATGGAGCCCGCGCACATCGTCACCGACCGCCTCGACATAGGAATGCTGCTCGACACCGACGTCGACACGTTCGTCGAGGCGTGGAAGGACCCGCTGATACGGCGTTGGACCAACGTGCCGAGTCCCGGTACGCGGGAACAGGCCGCGCACTTCATCCACTACTTCTGCCCCGACGGCTGGCGCGACGACACCAACTACCTTTTCGGGGTGCGGGTCCGCGAGACGGGGGAGCTTGTGGGTCCTATGGGTATCTTCGGACTCAGTTGGGTGGGCCGATCCGAGCGCATGGCGTCTATGGGTTGCTGGACCCTCGCGGCCCACCGGGGCAAGGGGTACACCTCCGAGGCGATCCGAGCCATCGCCGGGTGGGCCTTCACCGAGCTGGGGCTGGACCGCATCGAAAGCGTCGGCGAGGTGGCGAACCGCGGATCGCTCGCTTGTGCCGTCAAGGTCGGCTTCACCCACGAGGGAACCCTGCGCTCGCGCATCATCCAGGACGGCGTGAGGCACGACGCGTGGATGGCGTCCCTCCTGCCCCAGGACCTCGGCCTGGAACCGTCCATGCCCTATGTCAGCGAGCACGAGTCCGTCGTGTGAGTCTTGCCCCCTCCGCAGCCGCCGGGAGAGGCGGACCGCACGCCCTTGCGCCGGAGCGACCCCTGCCGCCGGGGCACGGGCACCGGCCGCGCGAGGTTCGGGACTGTAAAAATAACGGCTGATCCGCCCAGTAAGGAGGAGAAGCCAAGTGACGGATCAGAGCGTGGAGTTGGAGCAGGTCGGAACTGCCGGGGCGGCTCAGGCTCCGCAGGTTGCGGATGACCAGCTGATCGCGATGCTGGTGGGCCGGGCCCGGAGCGAGGGCCTGCAGTTGACCGGCGAGGGCGGGCTGCTGCAGCAGCTGACCAAGCGGGTGCTCGAGTCCGCCCTGGAGGGCGAGATCACCGATCACCTCGGCTACGACAAGCACGAGGCGACCGGCCGGAACAGCGGCAACAGCCGCAACGGCACCCGCTCAAAGGCGGTGCTGACCGATGTCGGACCGGTCGAGATCAAGGTACCCCGGGACCTCACGGGGACGTGTGAGCGGCGGTGTATTGACCACGAGCGTTGTTGACACGGGGGTCTTGATCAAAGGCGAAGACCTCCGGTGTGGTGGAGCTGTCTAGGAACGCACCACACGGAGGTCTTCGTGTCCCACCGTAATGCCCGGCTGACGGTCTTCGGGAGGCGTCTGCTGGTCGAACGTGTCGCGTCCGGCCGTCCGGTCGCCCATGTCGCTGCCGAGATGGGGGTTTCGCGGGCGACCGCTCATAAATGGGTTCGGCGGTGGCGGGCCGAGGGCGAGGAGGACCCGCTTGCGGAGCAGTGCGAAGCCGGCGCGTCCGAACATCTGGCGCTTGAGCATCTTGATCCGGTTGACGTGTCCTTCGACGACGCCGGATCGCCGAACTTGAGATGCTCAGACGTCAGATGACGGAGACGTTCGGTGGACGGACCGAAGAGCAGGGTGATCGCGCCGCCGGTACGGATGTCCGTGGGCAGAGCATCGTCGGTCAGGCAGCGTTGGAGGAGCCGCCAGCGATCGTCGTCGTCGAGCAGGTCCTGGGGCTCCTGCCTCGGGATGGCACTGTCACGTTGGCTGACCGGTGGGATGATCTTCTGGTTGATCAAGCTGGGAGGGGTCGTCCGTGGGGAGCGCGTCGCTGTCGTACAAGGGGCACCGGTACCCGGTCGAGGTCATCTCCCCCTGCGTGTGGCTGTACTTCTGCTTCCCGCTGTCGTTCCGCGAGGTCGAGGAGTTCATGCTCGAGCGCGGGATCGTCGTCTCCTGCGAGACGGTGCGCCGCTGGTGCGCCGGGTTCGGGCAGCAGTACGCAGGTGCGCTGCGCCGCCGACAGCCTCGGCCTGGTGACAAATGGCACCTGTACGAGGTCTTCGTCAAGGTCAATGGGGAACAGACGTACCTGGGGCGGGCCGTAGACCAGGACGGCGACGTCCTGGACATCCTCGTGCGGGACCGCCGGGACAAGGCCGCGGCCGGGCGCTTCTTGCGCCGCCTCCTGAAGAAGACCCGCACGGTACCGCGGGTGATCGTCACCGACAAGCTCCGCTCCTACGGCGCAGCCCACCGCGAGGGCGTGCCCTGCGTCGAGCGCCGGCAGTCGAAGTACCTGAACAACCGGACGGAGAACAGCCACCGGCCAGCGAGGCAGCGCGAACGAGCGAGGAAAGGCTTCCACTCCGTGGGCGGAGCACAGCGGTTCCTGTCCGCGTCCAGCGGCATCTCGCCCCACTTCCGGCCCGGCCGCCATCCGATACCCGCATCCGGCTGTCGAGCCGAGATGACCGTCCGCTTCACGATCCGGGACCAGATCACCGGCGCCGCCGGCCGACCCACCACGACCTGACCACAGGCCCGGAACCCGGCACCACCGCACCCTGACACATCGCCAGGCATTCACGCACCCAACAACGTGACAGCACCCACGGCGGCCCTGTCGTGGGAGCTGACCACCACGGGCATGACGGCCCGCGCCACCGTGCCCGGGGGGTGCACGGCCATCGCCGAACTTCCCGGTTGCGCCCCGGGTCCTCCTCGGCCCTGGGGAGCACGCCCTCGATGCAGCCGGACTCGCCGAGAAGGCTGCCTGAACGACGACCGGACACACGTCGGGAAAGCCCGGTGCGTTCGTCCGGAACGCACCGGGCGGCTGTCGTTCCGGCAACCGGGCGATGACCGCCGGGCGTCTGCATGGGCCATCCGGACGAGCCGGTGAGCGTGTCGCCGGGGTTGTGGTCAAGGGCTCCGTGATGCTTGCGCGTGGTGCTGTGCGCAACCGGAGGTGTCGACCCACGTGGCTTCCATGAGCAAGGAACTCCCTCTCCCGTACCCCGACGGCTGGGCCGCCGTCGCGTTTGGCAGCGATCTCGGGGCGGGAAAGGTGATCCGCGCGCGCTTCATGGACGAGGACGTCGTGCTGTTCCGGACACGCGGCGGTGCGGCCCAGGCCGTGACACCGTACTGCCCGCATCTGGGCGCGCATCTGGGATACGGCGGGCGCGTGGTGGGTGAGCGGCTGGTCTGTCCCTTTCACGGGTTCGCGTTCGACCGGACCGGCGTCTGTGTGGCAACGGGGTACGGAAAGCGGCCTCCGCGCGCCCGCCTCGGGACCTGGGAGACCACAGAGACCAACGGGCTGGTCTTCGTCTGGTACAGCGCGCAGGGGCTTCCTCCCCAGTGGGATGTTCCGCCGGCGTTGTTGGAGTCCTTCCCGTATGCCATGCAGTGTTCGCGCCTTCTTGCCACCCATCCGCAGGACACGGTCGAGAACGGGATCGACCTCGGGCATTTCCGGTATATCCACGGCCTGACGGGCGTGGAGGAGATCGAGTCGTTCTCCAGCGACGGGCATCGGGCACGTTATGTGCTCGCCGGCGCGAAGGGCTTTCTTCCCGGACTGCTTCTGCGGATGGAGATCAGCACACGGCTGTGGGGGCTGGGGCTGAACGTCGTCGACACGTACTTTCCCCAGTTCGGCATCACGCTGCGCAGTCTCGTCACCAGGACCGCGACCGGGCCGCACCAGGTGCAGTTGCGTGCCCGTGTCGGTGTGAGACCCGACGCGGGCGGCAAGTCGTTTCCGCCGGCATCGCGCCGGTTCCGTTCCCTCGCCGCCCTGCTCACCGCGGCAGCGCGCCCGGCGTTCACGTCGCAGCTCGCTCTCGACGTGCCCGTCTGGGCCCACAAGAGCTACATCCCGCACCCGCCCCTTGCACAAGGAGACGGACCGATCACTCTCTACCGGCGTTGGGCGCGCCAGTTCTACTCCGCCGCGCAGCCCGTGGGCGCCGCCGCAGTCGAGAGGAAAAGCAGCCGTGACCAGTGAAGCGACCCGACTGACGAGACTCCAGGAATTCGTTTCCGACCAGAAGAGCCGGGAGCGGAACTACGTGGAGATGGTGACGGGCTACTTCGAGCTCGTCAACGAGGTGTACCGCTCGGGCTGGGGGGAGTCGCACCACTTCCCGCCCTTCTCGGACGGCCAGACCCTCGCGGAGGCGCAGCGGGCCGCGCAGTACCGTCTGGCCGACCGGGCCGGTCTTCGGCCGGGCACCCGCGCCCTGGACATCGGCAGCGGGGTGGGCGGCCCGGCACTGACCGTCGCGGCGCACTCCGGCGCCCATGTGACCGGCCTGGACTTCACCCGCGTGCGGGTGGAGTGCGCGCGGGTCAGGGCGGCCGAGCAGGGGCTGACCGGGCAGACGGACTTCGTCGAGGGCGACGCGCTGGACATGCCGTTTCCCGACGCCTGTTTCGACGCCGTCTACAGCTTCGACTCCATCGTCCATATGCCAGAGAAGCAGCGGGTGCACCGTGAGGCCGCCCGGGTGCTGAAGCCGGGGGGCGTCTACCTCGGCTACGACTGGCTGGCCGCCGACGGCCTCGGTGACGAGGAGACATCCCGGTTCATCGAGCCCATCTGCCGCCACCACTGTCTGACCTATCTCTCCACGCCCCAGGACCTCGCCGGCCATCTGCGCGACGCCGGGCTGGAACCCGTACGGGTCGCCGACGCCTCGGAGCAGGGCAGCCTGGAGCCCGTGTGGCTGCTGCTCGACGAGGCGGCCGATCTGCTCGACGGGAGCGAGGACGTCACACCGCTGCTGCGGTTCATGCAGCGCGGGATCCGCGCCGTGAGTGCCGCCGCCCGGCAGGGGGCGTTCCTCGTCGGTTACTGGGAGGCACGCAAAACGACGTGATCCGGGAACGTGTTTTGGCCGGACGGCCGGGCTTCCCGGGTGCGCGCGGCCGGCCGGGCGGCCGGGGCGCCGCCGGTCCATTTTCCAGGCGATCGTCGTGTCAGAGTATCTGCGAGGTGTGAGACCGTGCTTCCTGTCCTCGGGGAAGGGCTGACCGCAGCCGTGCTCTTCACGGTGTTCTTGGGGGTCCTGTTCCTCGGCACACGTTGCCTTCCGGGCCGGTGGGCCGAGGGCGCCCCCCTCGCCGACGGCGGGCGCGAACGGTACCGCCTCAACGGGATACTGCTCTTCGCGCTGTGCGTGGTGGCGGTGCTGGGCATCGCGGTGGTCCGGCCGGCGGCCCTGGCCTACCCGGTCCGGCACTGGCAGGCGCTGTTCGTGGTCGCCAATGTCTTCAGTCTGATCGTCGCCGTATGGCTGTTGGCGGACGGAAGGCAGAGCCGCGGACCCGGCGCGCGGCCGGCGGCCGTGGACTACTTCCTGGGAGTACGGCTCAATCCCAAGCTGGCAGGCGTCGACCTGAAGATGTTCGCGTACCGCCCCTCCCTGATCGGGCTGTTCCTGTTCAACGTCTCGTGTGCAGCGGCGCAGGGACTGGAGCAGGGCTCTCTGAGCGAGCGGATGATCCTCTACCAGGTGATGTTCTTCGTCTACATCGCGAACTTCTTCCAGTTCGAGGAGGGCATGCTCTTCACCTGGGACGTCATGTCCGAGCGCTTCGGCTGGATGCTGGTGTGGGGTGACCTCGTCCTGGTTCCCTTCTTCTACAGCCTGCCGGGTCACGTCCTGATCGACGTGCGGGAGCCGCTGGGGACCGGACAGGCTCTCCTGTCGACCGGCGTCTTCCTGCTGGGCTTCTGGGTTTTCCGGGGGGCGAACTCGCAGAAGCACCGGTTCCGGCAGAAAGGTGCCACCCACATCTGGGGGCGTCCGGCGCGGGCCCTGGAGGGGCGGCTGCTGGTATCGGGCTTCTGGGGAATCGGGCGCAAGCTCAACTACACCGGCGAGTTCCTCGTCTACGCGGCCTGGACCTCGCTCTGCGGGACCTCGTCGCCGCTGCCGTATCTGGTACCGCTGTGGCTGGCGGTGCTCTTCGTCCACCGCGCGCGCCGTGACGACCGGCGCTGCCGGGCCAAGTACGGCGAGCTGTGGGACCGGTACTGCCGGAGGGTCAGATACTGCCTGGTTCCCTTTGTGTACTAGCCCTCTTCCGTCCAGTTCTCCTGCCGTAGACCACCCGGAGCCGACCGGAAGAGGATCAGCGCATGGGCCGCCGCAGTACCGAGGACAGGATCACGCTGGGGTTCCTGGCGTTCTCCTTCCTTCTCGCCTTCACCCTGGAGCTGTACTTCGTCCTGCACTTCCAGGACATCGGAGGCCGGCGCGACGTCTTCGCCCGGCTTTTCCAGATCTACGGAGCGGGCGACAGAGCCTACGCGGGCGAAGGGGACGTGTACTTCCCATTTGCCCTGGAGACCATTCATCTGACGGTGACCCAGGTGCTGTCGGCGGGCGTTACCGTGGGTGTACTGCGGAACCGGCCCTACCGGTACCCGCTCCAGTTGGTGGTCTCCTCGTACGTCACCTACTCGGTCGTCCTGTACTTCTGGCGCGCGGTGGTCGGCGGCCACGAGAACATGCCCGAGAGGGGGGCTTGGAACTACTTCATCTTCTACGCACCGAACCTGCCTTGGCTGCTGGGCAACCTGCTCCTGGCCCGGTACGCGTTCCGGGCGATCCTCCTCAGGTTCCGCGGTGAGGAAAGGGCGGCCGGGGCACGCGCCGCACGACCCCGGCCGCACGCGGGCTCCGCGCCGAGCGGGCCCATCGACGGCGCCGTGTGACGTACCTGGGCGCAGGAGACCGCACACCGAGGGCTCAGGGACCGGCGTCACGGACCGAGAAAGGCCACGGCGCGGTGCACACCGCCCGGGGACTCCGGGACACCCGCGCGGAGTTGGGCGAGCCACTGCAGCCAGCCGGCGAATCCGTTCAGTTCCCGGACCAGTTCCTCCCACTGGCCGTCGATCACCGCGTTCCGTGCGGACGAGGACAGCGCGCGGGTCAGCACATGGAGGAACGCGGTGGCGAACGTGTGTCGGCGCAGCTCCGTCATGGCCAGCAGCCGCAGCATGCGGTCCCTTCGCCGCTCGTCTACGCGCCAGACGGTGAACATGGCCTGCCGCAGCGCCCGGGTGGCGGGAGAGCGGTCGGTGAGAATGCGGTGCAGACAAGCGGCGAGCCGGTCGGAAACCCGGCATGCGGCACTCCGTTGTCTGGCGTAGGCGGCCACGTCGGTCGAGCGGGCCAGGCACTCGCCGTCCAGGAAGGCGGAGGTGAGTCCGGACGCCGACAGCGGGTGGACGCAGCCGGCCGCGTCCCCGACCAGGGCTCGGCGACCGCTGCCGTAGAAGGCGTGGGGCTGGAAGTAGTTGGCCGCCCACTGCACCCGTCCGGCCCGTAGCTGCTCCGCCACTGCTGTACGCAGGCCCGCCGGCAGGGCATCGGCGTAGCCGTGCCACAGGTAGGAGAGCAGGGCCGGGGCCGGCGGCCGGGCCGGCGGCACGTCCAGGCAGAGGCGGACAGTGTCCCTGTCTAGCCGGTAGGCGAGTGCGGGTCCCGGACCACCGAGCACGACGTGGCCGTGCTGTTCGCGCGGCAGGACTGCGTCGGTGAGCAGTAGTCCGGCCGTGTAGGAGAAGGGGGTACGGTCCGTCCGTTCGGCGCGGAGCGCGGTGCGGACCACGGAGGCGCGGCCGTCGGCGCCCACAACCAGTGCCCCGCGCATGGAACCGCGGGAGGTGCGTACCAGGCCGGACTCCTCGGCGGCCAGGACGCGTACGTCCGTGCGCAGCTCGACGGCGGGGTGGCCGGCCGCGGCCCGGCGCAGCAGCGCGGTCAGCTCGGCGTGTGGCAGGCTCACCGCCTCACCCGTGGAGAAGGGCAGGGCGATCGGTGCACTGCCGTCCCCGGGGTGCATGACGAAACCGTGGTTGGCCGTTCCGGGGCCGTCCCGGTGCACGTCCACACCGAGCCGGCGCAGCGCTTCTACGCCGGCGGGCTGGATCCACTCCCCGGCCAGGCGGCGGACCGGGGCCCGTTGAGCTTCCAGTACCAGCACCCGGGCTCCCCGGCGGGCGAAGGACAGAGCGCAGGCGCAGCCGGCCGGTCCCGCTCCCACGACGACCACATCGGCCGAGTCCACCATGTCTCCTCTCTTCCTCGGCTCACTTCTCGGACGGGACGGACGGGGCGGGCCAGCCAGACGGTATCGGCCGGTCAGCCGGGCGGCAGGCGAGTCGTCATGGAAACAAGGGAACTATTCGCGCATTATGTTCACATACATTCCTTTTCGGCGATTTATTCGCGCATGTCTGAAAAAACTTAAGGGGACGGCCCGTGCTACTGGTGACAGGAGGCAGCGGACACCTCGGCGCCAATCTTGTCCGCAGGCTGCTGGCCGACGGCGAGGAGGTGCGAGTGCTGGTCTCCGATGAGCGCTCCGCGCAGCCGGAGGCCCTCGAAGGGCTCGCCGTCCAGCGGGTCTTCGGCGACCTGCGTGACCCGGCCGCGACCGCCCGGGCGGTGGCCGGCTGCGACCGGGTCTACCACTGCGCCGCGCAGGTCTCCACGACCTCCGGTGGCCGGCGGGACATCTATCGGACCAACGTCCTCGGCACACGCCACGTCCTGGACGCCGCCCGGCGCCACGAGATCGCTCGGGTGGTGGTCACCGGGTCGTTCAGCGCTACGGGCGACTATGCCTTCGGCCGGCCCAGCACCGAAGACCTGCCGTTCTACCCGTTCGCGCGGCACACCCCTTACACCATCAGCAAGGTTCTCGTGGAGCACGAGTGCCTGCGCGCCGCCGCGGCGGGCCTCGACGTGGTGATCGCCGCCTCCACCGCGATCATCGGGCCGCACGACTACCGGCCGTCACGGATGGGACGCGTACTGCTCGACTTCGCCGCGGGCCGGCTGCGCGCCTATCTGCCGGGCGGCTTCGAGTTCGTCTCTGCCCAGGACGTCGTGGATGGGCATGTCCTGGCCATGCGGCACGGCAGGGCCGGGCGCAAGTACCTGCTGTCCACGGAGTTCCGGACGGTCGACGAGATGATGGACCTCTACAGTGCCGTCTGCGGTCGGCCCCGCCGTCGCTGCGGGTGCCCGGCGCGGTGATGGCCGGGGCCGCGGAACTGGTGCAGCCCCTGCGGGCCGTGCTGGCACCGCACCGGCAGGGCCGCTTCACGCCGGCGGCCGTCCGGTTCCTGCGCTCGCAGCGACGGGCCGACTGCTCGCGGGCCGTCGGTGAACTGGGATACCGGCCCACCGACATCGCCTCGGCCGTGGAACAGGCGTATGCCTGTTTCGTGCGCCGCCGTCTGATCAGCGGAGGGCGGCGGATCGCCGTCGCTTCGCGGAGCAACCGGCGGACGGCCGCCGAGGAGTCGTTCGCGGTGAGCACCCAGTGACCGGGGGCCTCCGTGGGGACTCGGTGGACCGGCCGGAGGCGCCGCCCCGGCTCGGCGGCGTGCGCCTGCCCTGGATGGGACATGCCCTCGCCTTCGGCCACAACCCCGTCGACTTCCTGCGCCGCGCCCGCCACCGGGCGGGAGACATCTTCGCCTTCACCCTGCTGGGGCAGCCCGTGGTGTTCCTGTGCGGCCCGGCCGCACAGGAGGCGGTGTTCCGCGCCGACGAATCGGTACTCAGCCCCCGGGAGGCGTACCGCTTCATGACACCGGTGTTCGGCCGGGGGGTCGCCTACGACGCGGAACCGGAGGAGATGGACCGCCAGATCGGCCATCTGCTGCCTGCTGTCACTTCACGCCGGCTGGGTGCCCACGCGCAGGTCATGGAGGAGGAGGCGGAGGCGTATTTCGGTGCCTGGGGAGAGAGTGGTACGGCAGACCTCGTCGCGACGATGAACGAACTGACCGTCAGGATCGCCACCCGCTGTCTGCTCGGCCCCGAGGTCAGCCACCGCCTGGGCCCGGACCTGCCGGACCTGTACCGGGACCTGGAGGCCGGGATCCGGCTGGCCGGTCTGCTGAACCCCGGTCTGCCGCTGCCCGCGTTCCGGCGCCGGGACCGGGCGCGCGCTGCCATCGGCCGCGCGCTCGCCGAAGTCATCTCCGAGCGCCGCAGCACCGGCAGCCTCCCCGGTACCCCGCGCGGCGGGGAATCCGAGGACATGCTGGCCACCCTCCTGGCGGCCCGGACCCCGGATGGGGCCTCGCTTCCCGACGACACGGTCATCGGCCTGCTGATCGGCATGATCTTCGCTGGCCAGCACACGAGCGCCGTCCTCGCGGCCTGGACGGGGGTGCTGCTCCTGACCCACCCCGGCCACCTGCCCCCACTCTTCGCGGAACAGAAGGAGACCGTCGGCGAGCACGGCCCGCTCACGGTGCCGCTGCTGCGCCGTATGGAGCGGCTGGAGTGGTGCGTGAGGGAGGCCGAGCGCCTGCACCCGCCGCTGGTCGTGCTGATCCGCAAGGCGCTGCGCGACTTCCGGCACGGCCGGCATGTGGTTCCCGCCGGAACCCTGGTCATGGTCTCCCCGGCCGTCTCGCACCGGCTGCCAACAGTCTTCTCCGACCCCGATCTGTACGACCCCGACCGGTACGCGCCCGGCAGAGAAGAGCACACGGTGCCGTACGCCCTGATCGGTTTCGGCGGCGGGAAGCACCGGTGTGTCGGCATGGCGTTCGCCTACCAGCAGGTGAAGACCATCTGGAGCGTGCTGCTGCGTCGCTACGAGCTGGAGCTGGGCGCGGGGCCCCACCCACCCGATTACTCGACCTTCGTGCCGGCTCCCCAGGCACCCTGCCTGATCCGTTACCGCAGATGCCCCGCCCCGACCCGTCCCGTCCGTACCGCAAAGGCGTTCTCTTGAGTTCCCAGCGACCGACCACACCCGCCGGACGCCCCGCCGCGGGCCCCCCGGACTTCGCCGACGCCCGTAACAAGCGGCAGAAGGCCCGTGCCGCCGGCCTGGATCCCGACTACTGGTACGCCGTCGAGTACGAGCACGCGGTGCGGCCGGGCGACGTAGTCGAGACCCGCTTTTGGGGACGTTCGATCGCCCTGTACCGGGGCGAGGACGGCACGCTGCGGGCGCTGGAGAACCGGTGTGCCCACCGCCAGCTCGCCCTGAGCCGCGGACAGGTCGACGGCTGCCACCTGACGTGCACCTACCACGGTTGGACCTACGAGGGCACCGGCCGGGTCGTCCACTACGCCCACGACCTCTTCGGGCGCGCCGCCCCGAGGTCAGGGTGCGCAGCTATCCGGTCACCGCCCGCCACGGCCTGATCTGGCTGTTCCCCGGTGACCCGGCGATGGCGGAACAACGGCGTGTCCCGGACATCCCCGAACTCGACGGGCCGCGGCCCTGGGCGCGGATCGACGCGGACTACACCTGGCGGGCGCACCACTCGATGATCATTGACAACGTCAGCGACTTCACCCACGCCTATCTGCACCGCAAGTACCGGCCCTTCTGGGACGCCCGGCTGACGCACTGCGAGACGGTCGGCGACACCGTCCGGCTCGGCTACGACACGGTGATCGGCGGCGGGCGTCTGACCGGGCGCTTCGTCGACCGGCGCCGGGTGGACACCACGAGCATCGACCTCGTGTACGAGTACCCCTACCAGCGGTCGGACACCGGGGGCGGCATCAAGCACTGGTGTTTCGTGCTGCCTATGGACCGGACCACCACCCGGGTCTTCTTCCTCTTCTACTTCGACGCGCTGAAAATCCCCGGCGCCCGGGCACGCGTGCCCCGGCCACTGATGGGGCCACTGATGAAAGCCGCCGGAGCCCTCGCCGTCCGTCCGCTGCTGCGCCAGGACGGCACCGCGGTGGAAGCGGAACAAGAAGGCTACGAACGCAACTTCACCTCGCCCGTGGTCGAGCTGAACCCGGCCGTGCACCTCTTCCAGGACCTCACCATCCGCAAGTGGGAGCAGCACCTTGCCCGAGAGAACGCCGACTTGGTCCGCCGGAGCCCCCGCCGGGATGGCCGGTCCTCCGAGCCCTCCGATTCGGCCGGCGATCCCGCCAACCCTCCCGCCCGGGACGGCGTACCGCCACGCGGCTGACCGGTTGGCCTCACAGCAGCGGCCCGACGGCTGCTGGGAGGGCGAAATGGTGTGGAACACCATGATTCTCTCCCAGTACGTCATCGTCCGCGCGGTCACAGGTCATCCGTCACACCCGCACGAACGCGAGGCGATGATCCGGCACTACCGCGCCACGGTGACGGGCGAGGGCGGCTGGGGCCAGCACTCCGAGTCCTCAGAGCCCTCCCTCTACTGCACGGTGCTCGCCTATGTCGCCCTGCGGCTGCTCGGCGTACCCGCCGACGGACCGCTGTGCCGGCGTGCCGCCGCGTGGATGCACACCCTGCCCGGCGGTGCCCGCGCGGTGCCCGCCTGGGGGAAGTTCTGGCTGGCGCTGATCGGTCTGTACGACTACCGGGGTGTGCCCCCTACCCCGCCGGAAATGTTCCTGCTGCCAGGCCGGGCGCCGGTGCATCCGGACCGGTTCTACTGCCACACCCGTTCCGTCTACCAGGCCATGGCCTACCTCTACGGCGTCCGTTTCCAGGCCGACCAGGGGCCGCTGGGCGTCCGGTTGCGGCAGGAGCTGTTCGGCTCGGACGTCCTGCCACGCGATCGCCGTTCCGCCGGTACGGATGTCCACCGGCCGGCGGGGCTCCTGCTGCGCGCGGTGAACACGGTGCTGTCCGGATACGAGCTGCGGCCCGCTCCGCCGCTCCGCCGGCGTGCCCTCGAACGATGCCTGCGGAGGGTGGAGCACGAACAACTGGTCACCGGTGAACTGGGGCTTTCCCCGGTCAACGCGCTGCTCGACGTGCTGGTGTTGCACGCGGCACGACCGGGCTCCGCTGCCGTCACCCGGGCACTGGACGCCCAGGCGTATTGGGGCTGGACCGACGAGGCGGGGGGCACCCGGTACGCGGGGGCCCGTTCCCAGACCTGGGACACCGCCTTCACCATGGAAGCGCTTCTCGCCGGGCAGGCCGCCGATCGGGCACCCGGGCAGGCCGCCGGGCGCGAGCCGGAACCGGCTCTCGCCGACGGGGTGCGCCGGGCGGCCGGCTTCCTGCGCGGCGCGCAGGTCACCGCGGAGATCCCCCGGCCGGAGGTCACCGCACGCTCGCCCGCCCTCGGCGGCTGGTGCTTCTCCGAGGGCGGGCACCGCTGGCCGGTCAGCGACTGCACGGCGGAGGCCCTCGCCGCGCTGGCCCACGCCGCCCGGACCGTGCCTGGAACGGAGCGCCTGCCGGATGGGGACCTGCGCAGTGCAGTGCGCTTCCTGCTGGAGCGGCAGAACCGTGACGGCGGCTTCGGCACCTATGAGCGCCGGCGCGGCGGCCGATGGCTGGAGGCGCTCAACCCGTCGGAGATGTTCTCCAACTGCATGGTCGAGGGCTCCTACGTGGAGTGCACCGCCTCCGCGCTGACCGCCTTCGCCGGGCTGCCCGCGCACGTCTTGGGCCCGCTCTCGTCCGGCGTGGACCGCTCCCGCAGGCGCGCGGTCGCCTTCCTGATGAGCAGCCAGGCGGCGGACGGCTCCTGGCCCGCCGCCTGGGGCGTCAACCGGATCTACGGCACCTGGTTCGCCGTCCGGGGGCTGCGCGCCGCCGGTCTGCCCGCCGGCCATCCCCGGCTGCGGCGGGCCGCCGACTGGCTGCGCGGCGTGCAGCGGGCCGACGGCGGCTGGGGCGAGCACCATCGCGGCTGCACCGAGAACCGGTATGCCGAGCACGCCCGCAGCCAGCCGGTGTCGACCGCCTGGTCCCTGCTCGCGCTGCTGGACACCGACGGTCCCGAGGACCCGGCCGTGGTCCGCGGGGTGGAGTGGCTGTGCCGAACCCAGCGTCCCGACGGCGCATGGGAGCAGACGTCGGTGAACGGCGTGTTCTTCGGCACGGGCATGCTCGACTACCGGCTCTACGCCCAGTACTTCCCCGTCTGGGCGCTGGGACGGTGGCTCGGTGCCCGGGAAGCGTCATAGACGCCGCCCGCCCGGCCGGCGAGGCCGACGGCGTCCTGGTCACGCTCGGGTGCTGGAGCGCCCGGCACCGCCTGCTCGTGCTGGTGCTGACGCTCCTGTCCGCCGGCGTGGCGGTCTTCGCCGGGCAGGGCGCCCAGGAGCGGTTCAGCGCGGGCGCCGGGTACCCGCCGAACGCAGAGGCGGTACGCGCCGACAGCTACCTCGCCCGGCACTTCCGGGCGGGCAGCGCCGACCTCGTCCTGACCGTTCACGCGCCGGACGGCATCGACGCTCCGGTGACGGAGCAGGCCGGGCGAAGACTCACCGCCGTCGTGCGCGGCGCCGACCCGGTCTACGTCCGCTCCTACTGGCAAACGAAGGAAGCCGCACTGCGTGACCGCACCGGGCGGACCGCCCTGATCGTCGCCAAACTGCGCGAAAAGGAGACCGACGCGCTGAAGGCGTACCGGCACCTCGCCCCGCGTCTGACGGAACGACAGGGAGACCTGGTGGTGCGGGCCACAGGGACCGCGCCGGTCGCGTGGGAGCTGACCCAGCTGTCCCGGCGCGACCAGGTCCGGGCCGAGCTGATCACCGCCGTGCCGATCATCCTGCTGCTCCGGATCGTCGTCCGCTCCTGGCTCTGGACCCTGCTGCCCGCCGTTGTCGGCGCCTGCGCCGTCCTGGTAACCGAGGCTGTTTTGAAGGCACTCAGCGCCGTCATCGACATCTCGGTCTTCGCCACCGGCATAGCCACCGCCCTGGCCTTCGCCCTCGCGGTCGACTACAGCCTCTTCCTCGTCCTGCGCCACCGGGAGGAGCTGCACGGTGAGGCGGACACCCGGGCCGCTCTGCGGACGACCATGAGGACGGCGGGCCGCACCGTCACGGTGTCGGCTCTCATCGTCGCCCTGTCCATGGCCGCCTTCCTGCTCTTCCCCTCCACTCCGCTGCGTTCCGTGGGACTGGCAGGCAGTGTCACGGTCCTCCTGGTCGCGGTCGGTGCCCTGCTGATCGTGCCTGCGGGTCTGTCCTGCCTCGGCCCCCGCATTATCAACCGGACCGGACGACGGCCGTCCCGGCTCTCCACCGCGTTCTGGGACGGGCTCAACCGGCGGGTGAACCGCCGTCCGTTGCCGGTCGCCCTCATCACCGCCGGCCTGCTGGCCGTGGTCATGCTGCCGTTCCTGCGCGTCTCCTTCGGGCTGACCGACGACCGGGCGCTGCCGACCTCCGCCGGCGCGCGGCAGGCCGCCGACGAGATCCGGCGTGCCACTGGGACGCCGACGGCCGCCCAGCCGGTGATCGTCCTCCCCGGCCGGCGGCGGCCCCCGACGACGCACGCCTGGACGCGTACGCGCGGAATCTGTCGACGGTCACGAGCGTGGACGAGGTGGTTGCCGCCACTGGCCGCTACCGGTCCGGTCACCGGACCGGAGACACTCCGGACGGCGCGGCACGGGCATCCGCCGCGGGCACCTGGCTTTCGGTGGCCACCCGGGCGGCGCCGGGTTCGACGGAGGGCCGGCGCCAGCTCGACCGGTTGCGCGCCGTCCGGCCCCCCGCTCCCGCTCTGTTCGGCGGTGCCGCCGCGCTGCAGGCCGACACCGAACAGGCCCTGAAGGCCGGCCTGCCGATCGTTCTGGTGGTCGTCGCGGGGTCGTCGCTGTGCCTGCTGCTGTGGGCCACCCGCAGCCTGCTGCTGCCTCTGAAGGCTCTGCTCCTCAACTTCCTCAGCCTCTCGGCCGCCCTGGGCGCCGTGGTGTGGATCTTCCAGGAGGGGCACCTGCGGTGGCTCGTTGGCGATTTCACGGTCACCGGATACACCGACCTGGTGCAGGTGCTGCTGGTCCTGTGCGTCGCGTTCGGTCTGTCGATGGACTACGAACTGCTGCTGCTCTCCCGTGCCCGGGAGGAGTACGACCGCACCGGCGACAACAACGCGGCGGTCACCGCCGTCCTGTGCCGTACGGGACCGCTGATCACCTCGGCGGCAGCAGTGATCATCGTCGTCTTCGCCGGCATGACCACCTCGGAGCTCAAGCCTCTGAAGGTCACCAGTGTCGGCGTGACGCTCGCGGTCCTGATCGACGCCACCCTCATCCGGATGCTGCTCGCCCCGGCGGTGATGCGACTCGCCGGACGGGCCAATTGGTGGCTTCCGCGGCACCCCGGTGCGCTCGGCGTCTCAGCCGGTCGGACCCGGCAAGGCGAAGGAGCCCTGCCCCGCGCGCGCCACGAAACGCACGGGCAAAGCGGCGACGTGCCGACAAACAGTCCTGATACGAAAGGCGACACAATGGTGGCGAGACCCCAGCGGGTGTGCGTGGTGGGTGCCGGAATGGCCGGGCTCGGCGTGGCCTGGGCACTGGACCGGCATCCCGAAAAATTCACTGTGCATGTATTCGAGACGAAGGGCCGTCTGGGCGGAAACGGCTGCACCGTCGACCTGCCGACGGAGGACGGGACACCTCTGCCGGTCGACATCGCCGTGACTTCCTTCGTCCCAGGGGTCTACCACAACTTCAGCGCGTTGCTGCGATGGTGCGGCATCGAGACCGTGCCCAACCGTTTCTCCTACGCCGTGGAGTACCAGGGCGGCGAGTACGCGCACGACCGCGACAGCACCCTGAAGCGCCACTACCGCCAGGACCTCGACGCCTTCCTGCGCATGCTGCGGGTGCTCAGAGCCTGGAACACCCTCAGCAGGCGTCCGTCCTGGGCGGCCGCCGCGGCCAATCCCTTCCAGTACGTCAGCATGCGTCGGGTCCTCGACTGGTGGGGGATCTCCACCGGCTTCCGCTACGCGATCCTCAAGCCGATCAGCGTCAATTTCGTCCTGGCCACCGACATCTTCGAAATGCCCGCCGCGTTGTTCGCCCGTTACTTCGACTTCTTCGACATCGAGGCGTCCACGCCGATGGTGACCTGGCGGGGCGGGACGCGCGAGATCTACCGGAAGATGACGGCCGACTTCAGGGACAGGGTGCACCTGGACAGATCGGTGACCGCGGTACTGCGCGACGAACACGGCGTGACGATCCGTGACGCCGCAGGCAGCGAGGAACGTTTCGACACGGTGGTGATGGCCTGCAACGCCAACCAGTCGCTTCTGGCGCTGGACCGCCCCTCGGCTTGGGAACGGGCGCTGCTGGGCAGGGTCCGCTACAACAGCGAGCTGCACAACCACGCGGTGGTGCACAGTGACACCTCCGTCCTCCCGGCCGACTCCGCCGACGAGATGCTGGCGTCCCGCTCCAACTTTATCCGCCAGTACGGGACCCGCCCGGACAACTACGAGATCACCTACCTGATGCACAACCAGCAACCCTGGATCCGGGAGACGGGCCGTCACTGTCTGGTGACCTACAACCCGGAGCGCCCCGTGGACCCGGACACCGTCGTGGCCCGTGAGTGGTTCCAGCACGTGGCCTACGACCTGCGGCACATGAACATCCTCACACCTCTGTTTCCCCGTCTCCAGGGCAAACGGCGCACGTGGTACTGCGGAGCACACACCCTGGCCAACAGCCAGGAGCTGGCGCTGGTCTCAGGGCTGAGCGTCGCCCGTCAACTGGGTGCCGACTTCCCCTTCGACGACGACCGGGAGGCACGGACCTGGTTCAACTTCTACGGGCGGCTGGTGCAGGGACGTGCCTTCCGGCGAGCGTGATGGGGACGGCAATCAGCGCAGACCGTCTACGTGAACGGATAAGTACAGGTTAACGGGACCGTAAAAATAACGGCCCTGTCTCACATTCGGTGGTGACGCAGCGTGCTGCTATCCGAGGAGGATGCGGTGCCGAAGCAAGGCGAAGCCTGCTCGTCCGTGTATCTGGCGCGCGATCCGCTTGGTCTTGGTGTGGACGCCCTCGGTGGGGCCATTGCTGTACGGAAGCGTGAGCCCGGCGACCACGGCGTCGAGGTCCCGGTCCAGGCCCCGAGTGAAGGCATGTAGATGAGGCAGGTCGGCTGCTCGGACTTGAGCGATCCAATGCGTGAGCGCGTCGGCATTGTCGGCGTGTGGCTTAAGGAGCGGGGCAAAGCCCCTGATGCTGGCGGCCACTTGGGTCATCTTCGGGCAGACGCCGGTGAGCCGGGCCAGGAGCTCGTGTTGTTCGGCTTTGAGGTTGTCGGGCCTGGTCAGCAGCATTCGCGCGAGCCGGCGGCGGGGGGAGACGTGGCTGCGCTCGGCGTCCGCGCGGCCTTGGTTGATGTACTTGTGCAGGAGGTTGAGGCAACCCGTGAAGCCGAGGGTTTTGATCTCTTCGAAAAGGTGCTGGACGGGAGCCGCGGGGTCTTCGGTCCGGCGTTTGCGCAGGTGCTCGCGGTAGGGGTCCACGAGGCCAACGCGGCATTTGGGGACGCGGAGCATCCGCTCGGGCCGGTCGGCGCGGGCGTAGCGCTTGACGGTGTTCAGGGCAAGTTGCAGGCGGCGGGCGCACTCGAGCAGGCCCACGCCCTTGTCGAGGAGGTCGTGGACCTGGTGCCAGCGTTCGAGGGTGGTCTGCGCGCGGGGCCCGGTATAGAGGGGCGCGTCCAGCACGGTGGCCCAGCAGGTGCTGTGCGCCTTCACTTCACTCAGGGCGGCTTCGCATAGGTTGTGCCACAAATGCCAGCGATCTCCGACCTGGACCGCGTCGGGCAGGGCTCGACGGATGGCCTCGGCGTAGGTCGCGGAGCCGTCGCGGCATACAACCTCGATGCCGGGACGCTCGCGCAGCCACGCCTCGAGGGTGTCGGCGGTGCGGTCGGGCAGCACGTCGATCCGCGCATGGGTCTCGGCGTCGATCACCACAGTGGCATAGCGGTGGCGCCGACGCAGAGCGAAGTCGTCGACACCGATCACGCGGGGCACCCGCCCCGTGGGCAACGGGATGCGCAACAGCGTGCGCAGGGCCGTGTGACGCGACAGACCCGCCGCGAGTATCGCCAGCAGGCGTGCACCCGCCCGGCCCGCTAACTCCTTGACCACGGCCTTGACTTGTCTGGTCAGGCGGGCGGTTCGGCGCTGGTATCGCTCCAGGACTCCGGGTACCTGTTCGCGGAAGGTGTGGCGGCAGCCGCGCGTGGGACACACCAGACGCCGCACCCGCACACGGACCACCACCCGGCGGTCATCGACCGGCACGTCAGCCACCGTCCGCAGCTGGTATCCGTGCACTCGCCCGGACGGCGCCCCGCACACCGGGCAGACCGCGGCCTCCGTCGGCGTCCGAGCTCGCACCACGATCTGCTCGCCCTCGTCGGCGACCTCCTCTATGACCAGCGGGAACAGGCCCGAAAAGACCGTCTGCACAAGCTCGTTGACATCCTTCACAGGAATGTCAACGACCCTCACGACTCTCCGTCACCACCGAATGTGAGACAGGGCCGTTAAATTGACACTCCTGTATTGAGGTTAACCGTCCTGTGCGACGAGCGATTCGACAGGCCCGACGTCACGCGGGCCTGTCGAATCGGCGAGCCGAACGTCATACGGGGCTGCTGACCTTTTCGTAGGCGTCCACGAAAACGCCCTCGGCGCCGTAGGCGTGCCGTACCCGGTCGTACAGCCGGCAATCGAACATCGCGCGGTACTCTTCACGTGTGAGCTCGGACGCCACGTATGGCGCCTGGAAGCCATTGTGTTCGCCTACCCACGCTTCGAAACGGCGGGTGGCGTCCCGCGGATCCCACGGCTCTCCCTTCCGGACCGGACGGGGCACGTCGTGGATCACGGCGACGTCCACGAACAGCATTCCCTGCCCGGGAGCGAGGTCGGGGCTCGGGCCCACCAGGCCCGGTGGCTCCCGGCGGGTCAGGCGTGCGGGACAGATCCACAGCTTGTCCACCTCGAAGACCTCGTGGCAGTGACGGATCAGGCCCTCCAGATGGCACGCGGGCACGAGCGCTTCCTGCGCGACGGTGTGGCTGCGCCTCCGGTCGGTGTCGGCGAGCTTCAGAAACGCGATGTCCGGACGCATCATCCAGCCGAACAGCAGGCGGAACAGGGGATGGTTGCCGAACGGGACCAGCAGCTCGCCGGCCCAGAACAGGCTCCGGCTGTGGCGGTGGTAGTACTGCCTCAACGGAACATACTCGACGCGGCCGCCGGTCCGCGCGCATTTTCGCGCGTAGGCGTGGAACCACGGCTTGTACCACCGGCCGACGTGGTTCCGTTTCCCAGCCGGGCGGTCGGCGAACTCACCGGTCACGACGACGCCCTCATCGGGCCCGCATACGAAACCCTCCACGAACGCGGGACCGTCCGGCATGTCGGCCAGGCGGGCGATGTCCCGGCAGGTGTCCTTCAGGTTGGCCACCGGGCGATACCGCACCTCGACCCATGCGGCGGCCGGGACGATGCGGAGTTCGACCGCCACCAGGAATCCGAGGGACCCCATGCTCCAGGGCAGCGCGTGGAACAGATCGGCGTGTTCAGTGGCGGAGGCCCGGACCACCTCACCCGTCCCGAGCAGTACCTCGTAACTCTCCACGACGTCCGCGAAGAGGCCGTGTCGGTGGGACGAGGTCTCGATGCCGAACCCCATGGTCAGGCCGCCGACGGTGAGTGCTTCGAGTTCCGGCACCACCGGGAGGGTCCAGCCCCGGCGCACGAGATGACGGACGAGCCTTCCCATGGTGACGCCGGGCTCCACACGGATGACCCGGCGCTCGGCGTCCAGACGGAGGATGGCGTCGAGGCCGAGGCCGACGGGGTGAGCCCTCCGCTTGTAGAAGTGCGCGCGGGGAACCCTCACCGACTGCCACTCCTTGGTGCCGGTGCAGAGCAGCTCCGCGCGCTCGCCGGCGTGTCGCCGTACGGTCGCCTGCAGTCCCGCGACCCGCCCGTCATGCGGCGTGCGGCGGCGCAGGACCCGCCGGCAGGCGGTGTACGAGGAGCGCGCGACGGAGAACACCCTGCCCGCGGGCAGGACCAGCGGAATGAGGAGGCTGTACCCGTGGCGCACCAGCGTGCTCCGCAGCCGGGTACCGATGGGCGTACTTGGGGGAACGGGCGGAACGGGTGTGTCGCGGAAAGGGCGTTCGGGGGTCCCGGTTGTCACAGGCGGTTCCTAATTCGTGACTAGTGGTTCCAGATCGGCTCGTGGGTGAGCTGCTGGACTGTTCAAGTGAGCTGGGTTCGTAGTGGCCACGTGGGCGCCGGGATGACCCCTATGGGTTCCGGGCGCCCACGTGGCCTTATGAAAGAACGGTGGCGCCCGGCGTCTTCGGGTCACTGGGGAACCCAGCCACGCTTCCCGCACGTAGATCGTTGTGGTGTGAGCCCGCCGCAGGGTGACCTCTTCGCTTCTTCCCGAGCCGTCGAGCTCTGCACAAGACGGAGGCCCCTGCGGTGCGCTGGTGCCGCGAACGGCTAGTGAGATGGCGGACCGAAGAGTCTTGGAATTAGGTCGCCGTGTAGCCCGCACAGGCTCACCACCTGCGCAAACGGCAAGAGATTGAGGAACTGCATGACCGTGTTCTGCGGGATCGACTGGGCCGAGTCCCACGACGTGGCCCTGTTGGCCAAACACTGCATCACCGACGACGAGGCCGGCTACCGGGCGCTGCTGGACCTGCTCGCCGAGCACGGCGACACCGCTGACAAGCCGATCCCGGTGGCGATCGAGACTAACCGGGGCCTGCTGGTGGCCACCCTGAACAACGGAGCCTGGTCGATCTACACGATCAACCCGCTGGCGGCGGCCCGCTACCGTGACCGGCACAGCGTCTTCCGCAAGAAGTCCGACCCGGGCGACGCCCTGGTCCTGGCGAACATCCTGCGCACCGACCAGCCCGCCCACCGCCAGTTGTATGCCGACAGCGATCTCACCCAGGCGATCACCGTGCTCGCCCGCGCTCAGCAGGACGCGGTCTGGAGTCGCCAGCAGCTGGTCAACCAGGTCCGCTCGCTGCTGCGCGAGTGCTACCCCGCAGCCCTGGACGCCTTCCTGGGCAAGCAGTACGGCCTGGCCCGCTCCGAAGCCCGCGCGGTGCTGACCGCGGCCCCGACCCCGGCCAGAGCCGCCAAGCTGACCCCGGCCCAGTTGGGGGCCACACTCAAACGCGCCGGGCGCACTCGCGGTATCGACGCCGAGGCCGACCGCCTGCGCACCGTCTTCCGCGGCGACTACGCCCACCACCCGCAGGCAGTCGAGGATGCTATGGGCCACCAACTGTCCGCACCGATAGAACAGTTGGACGCTGCATGTCTGGCATCCGAGGAACTCGCGACGGCGGTGGAGGAGCGTTTTCGACGGCATCCGGACGCTGAGATCCTTCTCAGCTTCCCCGGCCTGGGAGTACAGCTCGCCGCCCGGGTGCTCGCCGAGATCGGAGACGACCGCACACGCTTCGCCGACGCCCGCGCACTCAAGGCATACGCTGGCTCCGCGCCCATCACCCACGCATCGGGTAAAAAACGCTACGTCGGCCGCCGCTTCATCAAGAACGACCGGCTGATCGCCGCCGGATTTCTCTAGGCCTTCTCCGCACTGCGGGCCTCGGCTGGAGCCGATGCGCGCTACCGCCGACGGCGTGAGCGCGGAGACTGGCACGCCCAGGCCCAGCGGCACCTGTTCAACCGAATGATCGGCCAGCTTTACCACTGCCTGCAGACCATACAGCTCTTCGACGAACAGCATGCTTTCACCTCCTCAGCGGTAGATCTGGCCGTCGCGGCTTGACTCGTAAGTCACGTGAGATGTCTTTCATCAGTCGTACCGCTCGGGAAGGGGTAGGCCGGTCGTGCGCTGGGGAGAAGGAGCAGTGCTCCCGAACCGGGAGGTTTGGCATCGTTTGCGCCCGGCAGGATGTCCGCAAATTTTTCGTACGTATCGATGTCCGCGACAGCTGTCATGACTACTCCTTCGCAGAAGGGGCCGCGCGACCACATCGCGGAGTCTGTTCGAAGGTCACGTGGGAGAGCGGGCACAGCGAACCCGGTGAACGGTTGCTGATCCTGGCACAGCGGTACGCCGGGAACAACGATCAGTAAGCCGATCGGGCTATTATCCGATCTCCACTCTCCGTGTGTGGGATTGCGTCGGCCGGAGTGGGCAGTACTTCTCGGGACAAGAAGTCCGGGGCCTGAACAATACGGCCGGCGTCCGGTTGATACGTCTAGAAGGCCAGAAGGGATGATGCTGCATGGCGCGATGGCATCGGCATTCCCGCAGTCAGTCTCCGAAGGCTCCCTACGGTGATGGGAATGCGCCTCTGCCCTATCCCACGGGATGGTTCATGCTCGCTCCGTCACGGGAAGTGAGAGCTGGCGCGGTCCTGACGCTGAGATTGATGGACGAGGACATCGTCGTTTATCGGACGCGAAGCGGGCGGTTGAATGTCGTGAGGCCGTATTGCCCTCACCTGGGCACGCACCTGGGCTGCGGAGGCTGGGTGGACGGCGAGAGCATCGTCTGCCCGTTCCACCGGTTTGCCTTCGATGTCGACGGTGCGGTCGCGCGGGTGGGGCCCGGCTACACAGGGCAGCCGGTTCGGGACAAACTCGTCGTGCTGCCGTCGGACGAGGTCAACGGCGGGATCTATGTCTGGGTGGGAGCGGACGCCGACGAGGCGCCTCACTGGCGGATCCCGCCGGTGCTGGAAGCGCCGGGATTGAAGTTCGCCCGCATTCGACTGGGGACCCACCCCCAGGAAATCACCGAGAACGGCGTGGACCTGCGCCATCAGCAGGCCCTGCACGCTTTCGCCGAGGCTGAGTGCATCGGTGAGCCAGTCCTGGACCGGTACCGGTATTCTTACACAATGCACCTTACCCGGGCGACTCCTTTTGGGAAAGTCCTCGCCGAGGGAACGATTTCCTTCTACGGTCTAGGCTTCTACCACTTGGTGTTCCGTGTGCCGCAGTACCGTTTGCAGCACGACATGGCAGTCGGCATCCGCGCCCTGGCGCCGTGGGAATCGGAGATGCTGGTCGGGACCAGAGTAACGATGGACGCGGCCCGGGCGCCGCTGAGCCGACTCCCGAGGGCGGCGACCGATGCTCTGTCGGAGACCGCCTCCCGACTGGGCCTCTTCTCGGCGAAGCGACTTCTGAGTCAAGACGTGCCCATTTGGCATGGGAAGCGATATATCAATCCGCCTAGAATCGCGCGGGGTGACGGCCGATCGGGGCATTTCGCAAGTGGGCCGAGCAGTTCTATCCGGCTCAGTGAGCCTCTTTCATCCTGTGTTTGCGCAGATTAGAAGGGTGTGAACGGCGCGGACGATGCGGCCGACACGGTTGGTCGAATAGCGTGCCCTTCGCAGCAGGCGCCAGGACTTGAGTAGGGCGAAGGCGCGCTCGCCGGATGCACGCAGGCGGGCGTGGTCGCGGTTGTACTGCTGATAGTGCCCGGGCAGTTCGCGGTGTCCGTAGTACGGGGTGCGGACGGTAGTGAGGTTCCCCCTGTGACCTGGACAGTCTGATACTGGGACGGTAGTCCCGGAGGAAGCAGTCACAGGTAGTGAGTCAGAAGAGCAACACGAGTAAGCGTTA
>RHMC01000074.1 GCA_003719395.1 Streptomyces altiplanensis | reverse complement strand
CCGGTTCTCCTTTCCCCCGTACCACCCCCGGACGACCCTGCGGGCCGGATTCTCACCCGGAGAATCGCGCGTCCGGCGTTCGGGGCGCCCGGCCGGCGCGGGGAGGGGAAAGCGCCGCAGACACCCGCTTCACCTGGGGTTTCGTCCGGTAACGCGGCCATGCCACGCCGATTCGGCGCGCGCCACGGACACTCCGTACGGTATTTCCTCCTCGACGCGACACATGGTCGACCGATTCCGTCGCGTAACCAAAAGGCAACAACGGAATCCCTTGTTGCTCTTGTGTGCCTCTGTCAGGATCGGCACTCAAATCCAGCTGGAGCTACGCCGACACCCGCTGAGCGGGGAGAACGGCGGAGGAGAGCGTCATGGTCAACCGCTTCCCGGTGCAGGACCGATTCGCGGACGGTGCGCAGTACATCGCCGGACAGCTGCGCGCGGGCACCTCGGGCCGGACACACGCCGTCGTGGACCCCGCGACCGGCGAGAAGGTCTACGTGTACGAGCTGGCGTCCACCGCCGACGTCGACGCGGCGGTCGCGGCCGCGCGCGCGGCGTTCCCCGGCTGGTCGGGAGCCACCCCGGGGGAGCGCTCCGAGGCGATGCACCGCTTCGCCGCCGTACTCGCCGAGCAGGCCGAGGACTTCGCGTACGTCGAGTCGCTCCAGTGCGGCAAGCCGATCAAGCTGTCCGCCGGGTTCGACGTGCCGGGCAGTGTCGACAACACCGCCTTCTTCGCGGGCGCGGCCCGCCACCTGGAGGGCAAGGCGGCCGGCGAGTACTCCGGCGACCACACCTCGTACGTACGGCGTGAGGCGATCGGTGTCGTGGGGTCCGTCGCCCCCTGGAACTACCCCCTCCAGATGGCCGCCTGGAAGGTCCTGCCGGCGATCGCGGCGGGCAACACCATCGTTCTGAAGCCCGCCGAGATCACGCCGCTGACCTCGGTCATGTTCGCGCAGGCGGCGAAGGAGGCCGGCATCCCGGACGGTGTGATCAACATCGTCACCGGCGCCGGCAAGGACGTCGGCGAGCACCTCGTCGGACATCCGGACGTGGTCATGACCTCCTTCACCGGGTCGACCGCCGTCGGCAGGCGCGTCGCCGAGATCGCCACCTCCACCGTCAAGCGCCTCCACCTCGAACTCGGCGGCAAAGCGCCCTTCGTGGTCTTCGACGACGCCGATCTCGAAGCCGCGGTGCACGGCGCGGTGGCCGGCTCGCTCATCAACACCGGGCAGGACTGCACGGCCGCGACCCGCGCCTACGTCCAGCGCCCGCTCTACGACGCCTTCGTCGCGGGCGTCGCCGAGCTGATGGAGAGCGTGCGGCTCGGCGACCCCTTCGACCCCTCCACCGACCTCGGTCCGCTCATCAGCCACGCCCAGCGCGACCGGGTCGCCGGTTTCGTCGAGCGCGCCCGTGCGTACGCCCGGGTGGTGACCGGGGGCGAAGCGCCCGCCGGCGACCTCGCCAAGGGGGCGTACTACCGTCCCACGCTCGTCGCCGACGCCCCGCAGGACAGCGAGATCGTCCAGGCCGAGATCTTCGGCCCGGTCCTCGTCGTGCTGCCCTTCGACACCGACGACGAGGGCATCGGGCTCGCCAACGACACCCCGTACGGCCTCGCCGCCTCGGCCTGGACCCGCGACGTGTTCCGCGCGAACCGCGCCACCCGCGAGATCAAGGCGGGCTGCGTCTGGGTCAACGACCACATCCCGATCATCAGCGAGATGCCGCACGGCGGCTACAAGGCCAGCGGCTTCGGCAAGGACATGTCGGCGTACTCCTTCGAGGAGTACACGCAGGTCAAGCATGTGATGTACGACAACACCGCGGTCGCCCGCAAGGATTGGCACCGCACGATCTTCGGGGACCGGTAGTCACTTAGTCACTGCGCCGCACGACCAGCGGCCCCACCCACCCGAAAGGGCACTTACGCATGGAGCAGTACGAGCCCGACCGCCTCTCCGCGGCCCAGGTGGCCGCCGTGCGCCGCAGCCTGAGCACCGGCAGGGGCGCCCCTCACCCTCCGCTCGCTGCTGCGCGCCTCGGGCGTCGGCGCGCTGGCGGTCGGCGGCCTGGGCACGATGAGCGCGTGCGGCATCCCTCCCGCCGGGCGGGAGGGCGGCGCGCCGGCCTCCGACGACCACTCGGCCGAGGAGAAGCGGATCGCCTTCTCCAACTGGACCGAGTACATGGACGTCAGCGAGGACGAGAAGAGCCGGCCCACCCTGGAGGCGTTCACCAGGCGCACCGGGATCACGGTCAAGTACACCGAGGACATCAACGACAACGTCGAGTTCTTCGGGAAGATCAAGCCGCAGCTCGCGGCCGGCCAGGACACCGGACGCGACCTGATCTGCGTCACCGACTGGCTGGCCGCCCGGCTCATCCGGCTCGGCTGGGTCCAGAAGCTCGACCCGGCGCACCTGCCGAACGCGTACGCCAACCTCTCCGCGCAGTTCCGCTCTCCCGACTGGGACCCGGGCCGCGCCTACTCGTACCCGTGGACCGGCATCTCCACCGTCATCGCCTACAACGCCAAGGCGACGGGCGGGGAGAAGATCGAAAGCGTCGGCCGGCTGCTGGACGACCCCGCGCTCAAGGGCAAGGTCGGCTTCCTCTCCGAGATGCGCGACTCCGTCGGGATGACCCTGCTCGACATGGGCAAGGACCCGGGGAAGTTCACCGACGACGACTACGACGCGGCCGTCGCCCGGATGCAGAAGGCCGTCGACAAGAAGCAGATCCGCCGCTTCACCGGCAACGACTACACCGCGGACCTCGCCAAGGGCGACCTCGCGGCCTGCCTCGCCTGGGCCGGTGACGTCATCCAGCTCCAGGCGGACAACCCGGACATCAAGTACGTGATCCCGGAGGCCGGTTACATCACCTCCAGCGACAACCTGCTGGTCCCGGCCAAGGCACGGCACAAGGCCAACGCCGAGAAGCTCATCGACTACTACTACGAGCCGCCCGTGGCCGCCGAGCTCGCCGCGTACATCAACTACGTCTGTCCGGTCGACGGCGTGCGCGAGGAGCTGGCGAAGATCGACGAGTCGATGGCCTCCAACACGCTGATCCTCCCCGACAGGGCGATGGCCGCCAAGTCCCACGCCTTCCGCTCGCTCAGCGGCAAGGAAGAGACGGCGTACGAGGAGAAGTTCGCCAAGCTCATCGGCGCCTGAGCCGCCGTCCGCTCCCGCTCCCGCCCCCCTCTCGACACCCCTGGGACCACACCCCATGACGCAGAAGACGACAGAAGGCGGCGACGTCCGCCTCTCCGGGATCAGCAAGACCTACGGCTCCTTCACGGCCGTGCACCCGCTCGACCTCACCATTCCGCAGGGTTCCTTCTTCGCCCTGCTCGGCGCGTCCGGCTGCGGCAAGACCACCACCCTGCGGATGATCGCCGGTCTTGAGGACCCGACCACCGGCACGGTCTTCCTCGGCGACAAGGACGTCACCGACCTCCAGCCGTACAAGCGCCCGGTCAACACCGTCTTCCAGAGCTACGCGCTCTTCCCGCACCTCAGCGTCTTCGAGAACATCGCCTTCGGTCTGCGCCGGCGCGGCATCAAGTCCGTGAAGAAGCAGGTCGACGACATGCTGGACCTCGTCCAGCTCGGAGACTTCGCCGGCCGCAAGCCGCACCAGCTCTCCGGCGGCCAGCAGCAGCGCGTCGCCGTGGCCCGCGCGCTCATCAACCACCCCCAGGTCCTGCTCCTCGACGAGCCGCTCGGCGCGCTCGACCTCAAGCTGCGCCGTCAGATGCAGCTGGAGCTCAAGCGCATCCAGACCGAGGTCGGCATCACCTTCGTGCACGTCACCCACGACCAGGAGGAGGCCATGACCATGGCCGACCAGGTCGCGGTGATGAACGGCGGCCGCGTCGAGCAGCTCGGCGCCCCCGCCGACCTCTACGAGAACCCGAAGACGACGTTCGTCGCCAACTTCCTCGGTACGTCCAACCTCATCGAGGCCGAGGTCGTCGAGGCTGCGGGCCGGGAGACCGTGGTCACCTGCGGCGGCTCCAAGCTGCGCCTGCCCGGCGGGCGGTGCGCGTCCCAGCCCCGCAGCGGCGGCAAGCTGCTCGTCGGCGTACGCCCGGAGAAGGTCTCGGTCGCGCACGCCGACGACGCGGGCACGGTCGCGGACGGCCGCAACAAGATCACCGGTCGGATCGTGGCGTCCAGCTTCATCGGCGTCTCGACCCAGTACATCGTCGACAGCCCGGCCTGTTCCGACTTCGAGGTGTACGTCCAGAACATCGAGCGCGACACGCGGCTGGTGCCCGGCGCCGAGGTCGTCCTGCACTGGAACCCGGCGCACACCTTCGGGCTCGACGCCGACCAGTCCATGCTCGCAGGGACAGTGGGCGACGCGGGCGTGGAGACGGTGGAGGAGAGCGCGTGAGCGTCACCGACGCGCCGCCCCTGGCGCCCGCACCGGCCGAGGAGCCGCCCGCCCCGCGCAAGGCCTCCGCCCGCAAGCGGCTCGTACCGTACTGGCTGCTGCTCCCCGGCATCCTGTGGCTGATCGTCTTCTTCGCGCTGCCGATGGTCTACCAGGCGTCGACCTCGGTGCAGACCGGCTCGCTGGAGAAGGGCTTCGAGGTCACCTGGCACTTTTGGACGTACTGGGACGCGCTGACGGAGTACTCCCCCCAGTTCGTACGGTCGCTGCTGTACGCCGGCACCGCCACCCTGCTGTGCCTGCTGCTGGGCTACCCGCTCGCGTACATGATCGCCTTCAAGGCGGGCCGGTGGCGCAGTCTGGTCCTGGTGCTGGTCATCGCGCCGTTCTTCACCAGCTTCCTGATCCGTACGCTCGCCTGGAAGACGATCCTCGCGGACGGCGGCCCGGTGGTGGACGTGCTGAACACCCTGCACGTCCTGGACATCACCAGCCTGCTCGGCTGGACCGAGGGCGACCGGGTGCTGGCCACGCCGATGGCCGTGGTCTGCGGCCTGACGTACAACTTCCTGCCCTTCATGATCCTGCCGCTCTACACCTCCCTGGAGCGCATCGACGGCAGACTGCACGAGGCGGCCGGCGACCTCTACGCCACCCCGGCGACCACCTTCCGCAAGGTGACCTTCCCGCTCTCCATGCCCGGTGTCGTCTCGGGCACGCTGCTCACCTTCATTCCGGCGAGCGGTGACTACGTCAACGCGGAACTCCTCGGATCCACCGACACGAAAATGGTCGGCAGCGTCATCCAGTCGCAATTCCTGCGGGTGCTCGACTATCCGACGGCGGCCGCGCTCTCCTTCATCCTGATGGCGATCGTGCTGGCCATGGTCACCGTGTACATCCGCAAGTCTGGGACGGAGGATCTGGTCTGATGTCTGTGCTTCGCTGGATACGGCGCAATCTCGTCGTCATCGCCGGGCTGCTGACGCTCGCTTACATGATCCTGCCGAACATCGTCGTGATGGTGTTCTCCTTCAACAACCCGAAGGGCCGCTTCAACTACGCCTGGCAGGAATTCTCCCTGGACGCGTGGAAGGACCCGTGCGGCGTCGCCGACCTGTGCGGCTCGCTCTCCCTCTCGCTCCAGATCGCCGCCTGGGCGACGGCCGGTGCCACCGTACTCGGCACGATGATCGCCTTCGCGCTGGTCCGCTACCGCTTCCGGGCGCGTGGCGCGATCAACTCGCTGATCTTCCTGCCGATGGCGATGCCCGAGGTCGTGATGGCCGCCTCGCTGCTGACGCTCTTCCTCAACATGGGCGCAGAGCTGGGCTTCTGGACCGTTCTCATCGCGCACATCATGTTCTGCCTGAGCTTCGTGGTGACGGCGGTCAAGGCGCGCGTGATGTCGATGGATCCGCGCCTGGAAGAGGCCGCCCGTGATCTCTACGCAGGTCCGGTACAGGCGTTCGTACGGGTGACCCTGCCGATCGCGGCGCCCGGAATCGCGGCGGGAGCGCTGCTCGCCTTCGCGCTCTCCTTCGACGATTTCATCATCACCAATTTCAACGCGGGCTCGACCGTCACCTTCCCGATGTTCGTGTGGGGATCGGCGCAGCGCGGCACGCCCGTACAGATCAACGTCATCGGCACGGCCATGTTCGCCGTCGCCGTGCTGATGGTTCTCGGCGGTCAGCTCGTCGCGAGCCGCCGGAAGAAAAGCGCACAGCCCCAGTAAGCCCTGAAGGAGTTGGAAACCATGGCCCCAGTTGCCATGCGTAGTGCCGCACAATCCCTTTCCGGCGCGAAGCCGGTGTCGTTCTGGCTGGACGATCCCGAAAAGCCCGCACCGCGGCCCGCCCTCACCGGCGACGAGCGCTGCGATCTGCTCGTCGTCGGCGGCGGATACAGCGGACTGTGGACCGCGCTCCTCGCCAAGGAGCGCGACCCCGGACGGGACGTCGTACTGATCGAGGGGCACGAGGTGGGCTGGGCCGCCTCGGGCCGCAACGGCGGATTCTGCGCCGCCTCCCTCACCCACGGCCTGAGCAACGGCATCTCCCGCTGGCCCGGCGAACTGGCGAAGCTGGAGGAGCTCGGTGAGCGCAACCTCGACGCGATCGAGGCGGCCGTGGCGGCGTACGGCATCGACTGCGACTTCGAGCGCACCGGCGAGATCGACGTCGCCACCGAGCCGCACCAGCTCGAAGAGTTGCGGGAGACGTACGAGGAGGCCCGCAGGCTCGGCTTCGCCGACCATCTCGAACTGCTCGACCGGGACGCGGTGCGCGCCGAGGTCGACTCGCCGACCTTCGTCGGCGGGCTGCTCGACCGGCGGGGCGTCGCCCTGCTGAACCCGGCCAGGCTGGCATGGGGACTCAAGCAGGCGTGCCTCGGTCTGGGCGTACGGATCTACGAGCACACCCGGGGCCTGGACCTGGCGTCGGCGGGCGCCGGGATGGCCGTGCGCACGCCGTACGGCCGGGTCTTCGCCCGCCGGGTCGCGCTCGGCACCAACATCTTCCCGTCGCTGGTCAAGCGGGTCCGCCCGTACACCGTGCCGGTCTACGACTACGCGCTGATGACCGAGCCGCTCACCGACGACCAGCTCGCCTCGATCGGCTGGAAGAACCGCCAGGGGCTGGGCGACAGCGCCAACCAGTTCCACTACTTCAGGCTGAGCGCCGACCACCGCGTCCTGTGGGGCGGTTACGACGCCGTCTACCCCTTCGGCGGCAAGCTGAGCGCGGAGATGGACCACCGCCCGGAGACGTACCTCAAGCTGGCCGAGCACTTCTTCCGCTGCTTCCCGCAGCTGGAGGGCGTGAACTTCAGCCACGCGTGGGGCGGCGCGATCGACACCTGCTCGCGTTTCTCCGCCTTCTTCGGCACGGCCCACGCGGGCAAGGTGGCGTACGCCGCCGGGTACACCGGCCTGGGCGTCGGCGCCACCCGCTTCGGCGCGGACGTCATGCTCGACCTGCTCGCGGGCGGACGGACCGAGCGTACGGAGCTGGAGATGGTCCGCAGCAAGCCGCTGCCCTTCCCGCCGGAACCTTTCGCCTGGGCCGGCATAGGCATCACCAAGTGGTCGCTCGCCCGGTCGGACGACAACGGCGGCCACCGCAACCTGTGGCTGAAGGCCATGGACAAGCTGGGACTCGGCTTCGACAGCTGAGTGACCGGTCCCGGGGAATGATCCCCGCCGTGCCCGCCCGTCCTGCCGGACGGGCCGGGCACGCTCACCGGTCCGGCGCCGACGGATCCCGGGAGGCGCGAAGCGGCCGTGCGTACCGCGCCGGAAGACGGTGGCTGAGCAGAAGGAGCACGAGGCACAGGCACCAGCTGCCCAGGACGTCCAGCGGCCAGTGGTAGCCGCGCAGGACCAGGCCGGCGCCGGTGGCGAGCGCGAGCACGAGTGCGAGGGCCGGCGCCACCACCGGTGGCGGCGTACGTACGCGCCCAGGAGCAGGGCCGCGCCGCAGTAGGCGACGGCCGCTGTCGCCGTGTGCCCGGACGGGTAGTAGCCGGTGTCCTGCGTGAGCGGGCCCGGGCGGGCGATCCAGGACTTGAGCGGGACGACCAGCGCGGGCACCGCCGCCATGGCGAGCACGGCGCCGTCGCGCGGGCGAGCGCGCCCCGGCCGCCCTGCCACAGCGCGCAGACGACGGCCGCGGCCAGTACGGGCAGCGCGACCGCCGTGTTGCCGAGATCGGCGAGGAATTCCGTGAGGGGGACGGGGCCGTGGCCCACGAGGGCCCGCCGATCCGCTCGTCGGCGGCCGCGCTGGGGGCCGGCGGCGGCGACCTGCCAGGTGATCAGCGCGAAGAGGAGTCCGGAGAGCCCGCAGAGGGCGAAGAGCCCGGGGCTCTTGGAGAGGAAGGACGGCTGCCCCGGAACAGGGGGGGTAGTTCCGGGGCAGCCGCCCTGACCGGGCTGCCGCGCGCCCCGGGGGGTGTGGGGCGGGCGGCCGTCCGATCGGTGAGGAGTTCCGGAGCCGAAGGCTCCAGCCGCGTGCGCGAAGGCACGACCAGGGCGGGGCAGGGGGGGCTCCGACCTGGAGCCGCCCGCAGTCTCCTGCGAGCGGGGTGTTTCTCTCATCTGCAGAAACCGTACGGCAGGGGGTGGGGGACCGACAGGAGGATCCCCATCCCGCCATTGGCCCCCCACCCTTTCTTCACAGGTCACACTCCGGCGAAAGCCGCCTCGATGATGTCCAGGCCCTCGTTGAGCAGGTCCTCGCCGATGACGATCGGCGGCAGGAAGCGCAGCACGTTTCCGTAGGTGCCGCAGGTCAGGACCAGCAGGCCCTCCGCGTGGCACGCCTTGGCGAGCGCGCCGGCCGCGGCCGCGTTCGGCTCCTTGGTGTCGCGGTCCGTCACCAGCTCGATGGCGATCATGGCGCCGCGGCCACGGATGTCGCCGATGATGTCGAACTTCTCGGCCATGGCGGCCAGACGGCCCTTCATGACCTCCTCGATGCGCTTCGCCTTCTTGTTGAGGTCGAGCTCCTTCATCGTCTCGATGGAGCCGAGCGCACCGGCGCAGGCGACCGGGTTTCCGCCGTACGTGCCGCCCAGGCCGCCACCGTGCGGGGCGTCCATGATCTCGGCGCGGCCGGTCACGGCGGCGAGCGGCAGACCGCCCGCGATGCCCTTGGCGGTGGTGATCAGGTCGGGGACGATGCCCTCGTCCTCGCACGCGAACCACTGGCCGGTGCGGCAGAAGCCGGACTGGATCTCGTCGGCGACGAAGACGATGCCGTTGTCGTTGGCGAACTTCACGATCGCCGGCAGGAAGCCCTTGGCCGGCTCGATGAAGCCGCCCTCGCCGAGCACCGGCTCGATGATGATCGCGGCGACGTTGTCGGCGCCGACCTGCTTGGTGATCTGGTCGATGGCCTGGGCCGCGGCCTCGGGGCCGCAGTTCTCGGCGCCGGTCGGCCAGCGGTAGCCGTAGGCGACCGGGACGCGGTAGACCTCGGGGGCGAACGGACCGAAGCCGTTCTTGTACGGCATGTTCTTGCTGGTCAGCGCCATCGTGAGGTTGGTGCGGCCGTGGTAGCCGTGGTCGAACACGACGACCGCCTGGCGCTTGGTGTAGGCGCGGGCGATCTTGACGGCGTTCTCGACGGCCTCGGCGCCCGAGTTGAACAGCGCGGACTTCTTGGCGTGGTCGCCCGGCGTCAGCTCGGCGAGCGCCTCACAGACCTCGACGTAGCCCTCGTACGGCGTGACCATGAAACAGGTGTGGGTGAAGTCCTGGAGCTGCGCGGAGGCGCGGCGTACGACGGCCTCGGCGGAGGCGCCCACCGACGTCACGGCGATACCGGAGCCGAAGTCGATCAGGCGGTTGCCGTCGACGTCCTCGATGATGCCGCCGTCCGCGCGCGCGGTGAAGACGGGCAGCACGGAGCCCACGCCACCGGCGACCGTGGCGGTACGCCTGGCCTGCAGCTCTGCCGACTTCGGGCCGGGAATCGCGGTGACGACGCGGCGCTCCTGCGGGATTGCGGTCATGGGGGGCTCCTGGGGGTATTCCGGACGCTTCTTCACTTCGCAGGCTAGGGGTGGTGGGCAGGGGGTGGCATGTTCCGTTCGGGAGAAGTGGGGGCGAGTCGTTGTCCGCGACGGACATAGCGGGGGGCAGGCGTCCCGCCGGGCCACGGCGGGCGGGCCGCCGAGCGGTGCGGGGAGCAGGTCCGGATATCACCGGGTGCGTGCCGCGGAGCGCGGCGGTGACTGACGTCCGGTTGCCGTCGGCACTAGATTGACGGTGCGTAAGGGCGCGACCTGGTTGGTCAGGGGGCAGGGGTTCATGGATACCGAAGGCACACAGCACACCCACGGCGCACGCGCGGGCGGCGGCCGCTCCGGACGCCACGTGGAGGGCGCGCGCCGTTCCGTGCCCCGCCCGGCGGAGCCCGTCGGCGGAGCCGGCGCGTCCGCCTCCGTCTCCGCCCGCGGCGGGGCGACGGCCGAACGGCTGCGCAGCCCCGGCCCGAGGCGGAGCCCGGGATCTGGCGGCTGGAGCACCGTCCGCGGGCGGAGGAAGCACCCGACGCCGTGCCCATGCGCCAGCTGCTCAGCGGCGCGCTGATCGCCTTCCTGTGCGGCTGGCTGCTCTGGTCCCTGCTCTGGAACCGCTACCTCGAGGGGTGGTGGATCTTCATCAACAGCTGGTGGACGCTGCCCATGGGCATGCTGGTGCCCGACGCCTGGATGAACGAGAACCACCCCGACCACCCGTTCTTCGTCATGGTGGCCTACCTCTACTACGCCCTGGTGCTCACCCTGATCGCGGTGGGCATGGGACGGGTCGGCAACTGGAACGAACTCTGGCGCCGGTACGGCGTGCCGCTCTGGCCGCTGTTCGTGCTGATGCCCGGGTTCTGGCGGGAGATGCCGACCACGGTCTGGTGGCTCGACTGGGCCTCGACCCTCTACTACCTCCTCCTGACGGCGGCCGTCGTCGCGGTCGTCGGCAGGGCAGGTGCCTGGCCGAGGCTTCCGGCGGCCGCCCTGGCGCTGGCGGACCGGCTCGACACCACCAGGCCGGGACCGGCGGCGGCCCTCCGCAGGGCGGCCGCCTGGCCGCCGCTGAGGCGTTGGCGGGCCGGAGGCGGACAGGAGGGGGCGGAGCCCCGGCAGGACCCCGCCGACTGGCCGGAGCTGCGGGAGGCCGGCCTGCCGGAGGCCGCCGCGCGGCTCGCCGAGGCCACCCGGTCGGGCGCCCTCGGTGAAGTGGACTACGCCCGCATCCAGCGGGCATGGCAGGGCGTACGGGCGCGGCCCGAGCAGCTCGCCGCCTTCACCGGCGCGGTGCTCTCCCAGGGCGCCGCCGCCTGCGCCCACCCCTCCGGCATCCGCGACCTGCCCGTCCGTACCGCCGCGCACGACCTCGTCACCGCCCAGGTGAGGATCGGCACCGTCGCCGACAGCCCGCGCAACCCGTACGTCCGCCGCACCACCGGTGTCGCCCTGGAACCCGGACTGCTCGGCACCTCGCTGGTCGCGGTGGGCCCGGCCGGTTCCGGCAAGACCATGCGGCTGACCCGGCCGGTCGTCGAGTCGCTGTGCCTCCAGGCGCTCGCGAACCGCGCCGCGGTGATCGCCGTCACCGGACAGGGCGCCGCACTCGCCCCCGACGAGGCGTTCGACGTGGTGGTCGCCGTCGGCCGCCCCGACTCCAGCCACGACCTCGACCTGTACGGCGGCACCGACGACCCGGACGAGGCCGCCCGGGTGCTGGCGGAGGCGTTGGTGGGCGACCTGGTGCCGGACAGCCGGCGGGCCGCCACCGCGCTGGCCCAGTTCATCGGACCGTACCGGGCCGCCTACGGGCATTTCCCCGCCGTACCGGAGCTGCGCGAGCTGCTCGGCGGCGCGCCCGAGACGTTCGGCCGGCTGCGCTCCGCGGTCGCCGGCGACCGGGCGCAGCTGCGCGAACTCGACGCCCGGGCACGCCAGTCGGAGCGCGGCGACGACATCGGGGTGCTGCTCGCCGAGCGGATCGCCTTCCTGGACCGGCCGGCCTTCGCCCGGTTCTTCCGCACCGACGGAAGCGGTCCGCGGTTCTCGCCGCGCGGCATCGAGCACCCGATGCGTGTCCGCGTCGACCTGCCCGAGCGCGGTCACGCCGAGGCGTCCCGGATCATCGCCCGGCTGCTGCTCGCCCAGTTCACCGACGCCGCCCTCAGCCGCTCCGACCGGTCACTGTTCGCCTGCCTGGTCCTGGACGACGCGACGTACGCGGTCACCGCCGAATCCGTACGCGCCATCCAGCGGCTGCGCGCCGCTCACGCGGGCGTCGTCCTCGCGCTGCGCACCCTCGAGGACGTGCCGGAGGCGCTGCGCGGGCCTGCTGCTCGGCGCGGTCGCGGCCGGATGGCGTTCGCGGGGGGTCGCGCCCTGGGGACGGCGGGCGGTTCGCGCAGGCATGGGGCACGGAATGGGTGCAGACCCGGGACGTCACCAACCGGCAAGATCGTCTCCGACGAGGCCGGCTCACCAAGGCGCTGCACTTCATGCGGCGCCTGGTGACCGGCAAGGCGGCGACGGCCGAGGCGATCACGGTGCGCGAGGTGGAGCGGGAGCGCTGGTCGGCTTCCGACCTGGCGCATGCCGTGCCCGCCGGGCACGCGGTGCTCTCCCTGAGCGGCGTACGGGGGGAAAGCACCCCTCCGCTCCTGGTCGATCTGCGGTCGTGACGCTCCTTGTCGTACGTCCTGGCAGAATCGAAGTACGCCGTTCGTACAGGACGGCGAAATCCTCTTCCTTAAGGTTCGACCGTCCATGCCGCCCACCCTCGCCTCCCTCGTCCACCACTCGGCGCTCAAGCTCACCGTCCGCGCCGGGGAGGACCGGCTGGACACGCCGGTGCGCTGGGCCCATGTCAGTGAGCTCCCCGACCCCGTGCCGTACATGGAGGGCGGCGAGCTGCTCCTCGTCACCGCGGTGAAGCTTGAGGCCGAGGACTCCGAGGTCATGCGCCGGTACGTGCGGCGGCTGGCCGGCGCCGGTGTGGTGGGGCTCGGCTTCGCCATCGGCGTCCATTACGACGACATTCCGCAGGCACTGGTCGACGCCGCGAAGGAGGAGGGCCTGCCGCTGCTGGAAGTGCCGCGCCGTACGCCCTTCCTCGCCATCAGCAAGGCCGTCTCCGCCGCGAACGCCGCCGACCAGTACCGCGCGGTGACCGCCGGTTTCGAGGCGCAGCGCGAGCTGACGAAGGCGGCGCTGTCGGGAGACGGACCCGGTGATCTGCTGGCCCGCCTCGCGTCGCACGTGAAGGGGTGGGCCGCGCTGTACGACGTCTCCCGCGGCGGTGGTCGCCGCCGCGCCCGACTGGGCCGCCCGCCGCGCGCCCGGCTCACCGCCGACGTCGAACGGCTGCGGGAGCGGCCGGCGCCCGCGAGCTCCGTCGTGGGCGGCGGCGGGACGGACGGCGACGCCGAGGCGGACGACCGGGTCGAACTGCAGTCGCTGGGCGCGGGGCGGCGCGTGCGGGCCGTACTGGCGGTCGGGACGGGGGCTCCGCTGGGGACGGCAGAGCCACGCCGTGCACTCGGCGATCGCGCTCCTGACCCTGACCACCGAGCGGTCGCGCTCCCTGCAGGCGGCCGAGCAGCGGCTGGGCGCGGCGGTGCTGCGGATGCTGCTGGCGGGCGAGCCGGACCACGCACGGGCCGTCGCCGGCGATCTGTACGGGGCGCTGCTCGACGCCCCGTTCCGCCTCCTCATCGCCGAGCCGCGGCCGCGGAGCCCGAGGGCACGTCCGCCGGGGGCGTGTCCGACCCGCTTCAGAGCCTGGCCGACGCGATGGAGTCCGTGGCGCTGCGGGCGGGCGAGCCGGTGCTGGTGGTGCCGGACGGCGACCGGCTGGTGGTGCTCGCGGCGGACGGGGGCGACGCGGTGGACGCATGCCTCGCCCATACGGAGGCAGAGCGCGGCGACGCGGGCGCGCACGAGCCGGCGGGCGAGGACGAGCTGGTGGTGGGCCTGTCGGCACCGGCGGGGCCGATCGCGGCGGTCGGGGCGTACAAGCAGGCGGAACAGGCCCTGTCGGTGGCGCGGCGGCGGGGGCGTGCGCAGGTCGAGCGCGAGGAACTGGCGGCGGGCTCGGTGATGCAGCTGCTGGCGGACGACGCGGTGCGGTCCTTCGCCGACGGGATGCTGCGGGCGCTGCGCGAGCACGACGCGAGGGCCGGGGCGACCTGATCGCGTCCCTGCGGGCGTGGCTTTCGCGCCACGGGCAGTGGGACGCGGCGGCGGCGGACCTGGGCGTCCACCGTCACACGCTGCGCTACCGGATGCGGAGGGTGGAGGAGATCCTGGGCCGTTCGCTGGACGACGGCGACGTGCGGATGGAGCTGTGGCTGGCGCTCAAGGCGACGGCGGGGGCGGGCTGAGCGGGTGGCGCGGGGGCCGGGGCCGGCCCCTCCGGCGCTTGAGGAGCGGGGTCCGGGGCGGAGCCCCGGTTCCGGAAAGGGGCGGGCAGGGGAAATTCCGCCCCGCGCCCGGCTTCCGGCACCCGTGCGCCCCGCCCGGCCGGGGCGTACGGACGTGTCGTCCTCCAAAGCGGCGTCCCGCGCGCCCGCAGCACTCCACCTCGGACAAACGACCTCCCGCCTCCGCACCCCTACCGTGGGGGACATCAGCACCCACCCCCTCGGAAGGGCCGGAAACGACATGACTTCCCCCCACGCCTTCTGGCTCGCCGGCCGCCAGGCACCGGCGAGGACGCGTTCGACGTCACGTCCCCCTGGGACGGCCGGCTCGTCGCCTCGGTGAGCATCCCCACCGACGCGCAGGTCGAAGAGGCCGTCGCGGCCGCGTACGCCGTCGAGGCCGAGTTCGCGGCGACCCCCGCGCACGTCCGCGCCGCCGCCCTCGACCACGTCAGCAAGCGCCTCGTCGAGCGCACCGAAGAGATCGCCCAGCTGATCTCCGCGGAGAACGGCAAGCCCATCAAGTGGGCCCGTGGCGAAGTCGGCCGCGCCGTCTCCGTGTTCCGGTTCGCAGCCGAGGAAGCCCGCCGCTTCAACGGCGGCGAGGCCCAGCGCCTCGACACCGACGCCGGCGGCGTCGGCCGCCTCGCCCTGACGCGCCGCTTCCCCCGCGGCACCGTCCTCGGCATCGCGCCCTTCAACTTCCCGCTGAACCTGTGTGCCCACAAGGTCGCCCCGGCCATCGCCGTCGGCGCCCCGATCATCCTCAAGCCGGCGCCCGCGACGCCCCTGTCCGGCCTGATCCTGGGTGAGCTGCTCGCCGAGACCGACCTCCCGGCCGGTTCCTGGTCCGTGCTGCCCGTCGCCAACGACAAGATGCCGGCGCTGGTCCAGGACGAGCGCCTCCCCGTCATCTCCTTCACCGGTTCCGAGACCGTGGGCTACGCGATCATGGACTCGGTGCCGCGCAAGCACTGCACCCTGGAGCTCGGCGGCAACGGCGCGGCCGTCGTCCTGGCCGACTGGGCCTCGGACGAGGACCTGGACTGGGCCGCGACCCGTATCGCGACCTTCTCCAACTACCAGGCCGGCCAGTCCTGCATCTCCGTGCAGCGCGTGATCGCCGACGCGTCCGTGTACGAGCGTCTCGTCCCGAAGATCGTCGCGGCCGTCGAGGCCCAGGTGACCGGCGACCCGAACGACGCCGCCACCGACGTCGGCCCGCTGGTCAGCGAGGACGCCGCCAAGCGCGTCGAGTCGTGGGTCGACGAGGCCGTCAAGGCGGGCGCGTCCCTGCTCACCGGCGGGAAGCGCGAGGGCGCGTCGTACGCCCCGACCGTCCTCGCCGACGTACCGGCCGACGCCACGATCTCCTGCGAGGAGGTCTTCGGCCCGGTCCTGACGGTGCGCAGGGTCGACGGCGAGGCCGAGGCGTTCGCCGCGGTCAACGACTCCAAGTACGGCCTCCAGGCGGGCGTCTTCACGCACGACCTCCAGACGGCCTTCCGCGCCCACCGCGAGCTGGAGGTCGGCGGCGTGGTCGTCGGCGACGTCCCGTCGTACCGCGCGGACCAGATGCCGTACGGCGGCGTCAAGCAGTCCGGCGTCGGCCGCGAGGGTGTGCGGTACGCGATGGACGACTACACGTACGAGCGGGTCATGGTCCTCACCGGCCTCGCCCTCTGATCCCGTACGACACCTGGACCACGCCGAGCCCACTGTGCGGGGGCTCCGGCCGTCTCTGTGCGCCATGGACGTGTGCCACGGGCCGGCCGGTGTGCCAGGGGTGGTGAGGATGCCGGGAATCGGGTAGATACGGACGAGTAAAACCGGACGGTAATGCGACCGGCCGGGCCCCGACTCGCGGCGAGGTGAGCTCCTCATGTCCGCACAACCGACCCAGCAGCCCAAGGTCTCCGAGCGCGAAGCACGCCAGGTCGCCGAGGACGCGCGCGAACAGGACTGGCGCAAGCCCAGCTTCGCCAAGGAACTCTTCCTCGGCCGCCTCCGGCTCGACCTGATCCATCCCCACCCGATGCCGCCGCCGGACGACACCGCGCGCGGCGAGGCGTTCCTCGCCAAGCTGCGGGACTTCTGCGAGACGAAGATCGACGGCGCGCGGATCGAGCGCGAAGCGAAGATCCCCGACGAGGTGATCAACGGGCTCAAGGAGCTCGGCGCGCTCGGCATGAAGATCGACACCAGGTGCGGCGGTCTCGGTCTCACCCAGGTGTACTACAACAAGGCCCTCGCGCTCGTCGGCTCGGCGAACCCGGCCATCGGCGCCCTCCTGTCGGCGCATCAGTCGATCGGCGTACCGCAGCCGCTCAAACTCTTCGGCACGCAGGAGCAGAGGGACGCCTTCCTCCCGCGCCTCGCCCGCACCGACATCTCCGCCTTCCTCCTCACCGAGCCCGACGTGGGCTCCGACCCGGCCCGGCTCGCGACGACGGCGGTGCCCGACGGCGACGCGTACGTCATGGACGGCGTGAAGCTCTGGACGACGAACGGGGTGGTCGCCGACCTGCTCGTCGTCATGGCGCGCGTCCCGGAGTCCGAGGGGCACAAGGGCGGCATCACCGCCTTCGTGGTGGAGGCCGACTCCCCGGGCATCACCGTCGAGAACCGCAACGCCTTCATGGGCCTGCGCGGCCTGGAGAACGGCGTCACCCGCTTCCACCAGGTACGGGTCCCCGCCGCGAACCGCATCGGCCCGGAAGGCGCCGGCCTCAAGATCGCCCTCACCACGCTCAACACCGGCCGCCTGTCCCTGCCCGCGATGTGCGTCGGCGCGGGCAAGTGGTGCCTGAAGATCGCCCGCGAGTGGTCGTCGGTGCGCGAGCAGTGGGGCAAGCCGGTCGCCCTCCACGAGGCCGTCGGCTCGAAGATCTCCTTCATCGCCGCCACCACCTTCGCGCTCGAAGCCGTCCTGGACCTCTGCTCCCAGATGGCCGACGAGGACCGCAACGACATCCGCATCGAGGCGGCCCTCGCCAAGCTGTACGGCAGCGAAATGGCCTGCCTGATGGCCGACGAACTGGTCCAGATCCGCGGCGGCCGGGGCTTCGAGACGGCGGACTCCCTGGCGGCGCGCGGCGAACGGGCCGTCCCCGCCGAGCAGATCCTGCGCGACCTGCGCATCAACCGGATCTTCGAGGGCTCGACCGAGATCATGCACCTGCTGATCGCGCGCGAGGCGGTCGACGCCCACCTGAAGGTGGCGGGCGACATCATCGACCCCGACAAGTCCCTGTCGGCGAAGGCGAAGGCGGGGGCGAACGCGGCGGGCTTCTACGCCAAGTGGCTCCCGAAGCTGGTCACCGGCCCGGGCCAGCTCCCCCGCTCGTACGCCGAATTCCACCCGGCGGGCCACCCGGACCTCTCGGTCCACCTCCGCTACGCCGAGCGCACGGCCCGCAGGCTCGCCCGCTCCACCTTCTACGCCATGTCCCGCTGGCAGGGCCGCATGGAGACGAAGCAGGGCTTCCTCGGCCGCATCGTCGACATCGGCGCGGAGCTCTTCGCGATGAGCGCGGCCTGCGTACGCGCCGAACTCCTGCGTACGACAGGGGATCACGGCCGCGAGGCGTACCAACTGGCCGACGTCTTCTGCCGCCAGTCGCGCATCCGCACCGAAGAACTCTTCAACCGGCTGTGGACCAACACCGACGACCTCGACAACAAGGTCGTCAAGGGGGTCCTGTCCGGCACGTACGCCTGGCTGGAGGACGGCATCATCGACCCGAGCGGCGAAGGCCCCTGGATCGCCGAGGCCGCCCCCGGCCCCTCGCAGAAGGAGAACGTCCACCGCCCGATCCGCTGAGGAACCGCGTCCGGAGCCCGGTGGGGGCGGTCGCCGCAAGGCCGGCCGCCCCCACCGGACGGCGCCTGCCCCGTCCCGCGGTCACCAGCGGTGTTTCTCCTCGCGGAGGAGACCGCCGAAGCCGCCCGCCTCCGCGGCAGCAGGGCGGCGGACGCCGGCATGTCCACAGGGCGGAACAGCCCGCCCCCACCGCGCCGCACCCGGCAGGATGGGGCCCCGTGACCGTCGTAGACATCCCCGGCTCCAAGTCCGTGACCGCCCGCGCCCTCTTCCTCGCCGCCGCGGCCGCCGGAACCACCACCCTCCTGCGCCGCGCTGCGCTCGGACGACACCGAGGGTTTCGCCGAAGGGCTGGGCAGGCTCGGGTACCGGCTGGAGCGCGGGCCGGACGCCTGGCGCGTCGAAGGCCGCCCGGCGGGCCCCGCCGTCGGTGAGGCCGACGTCTACTGCCGCGACGGTGCCACCACCGCCCGCTTCCTGCCCACGCTCGCCGCCGCGGGCACATCCGGTACGTACCGCTTCGACGCGTCCCCGCAGATGCGCCGCCGCCCCCTCGCCCCGCTCCACCGACGCGCTGCGCGCGCTCGGCGTCGACCTCCGCCACGAGGAGGCGGAGGGCCACCACCCCCTCCGCGTCACGCCGACCGGCATCAAGGGCGGCGAAGTGACCCTGGACGCGGGGGAGTCGTCCCAGTACCTCACCGCGCTCCTGATGCTCGGCCGCTCACCGCGGAGGGCCTGCGCATCACCGTCACCGACCTGGTCTCGGCGCCGTACGTCGAGATCACGCTCGCGATGATGCGCGGCTTCGGCGCCGAAGTGACGCGCGAGGGCGACATCTTCACGGTCTTGCCGGGCGGCTACCGCGCGACGACCTACGCCGTCGAACCCGACGCGTCCACCGCGAGCTACTTCTTCGCGGCGGCGGCGATCTCACCCGGCCGCGAGGTCACGGTCCCCGGGCTCGGCGCCGGCGCGCTCCAGGGGGACCTGCGCTTCGTCGACGTACTGGAGCGGATGGGCGCCGAGGTCCGTGTCACCGCGGACAGCACCACCGTCCGGGGCACCGGCACCCTGGACGGCCTCACGGTCAACATGCGTGACATCTCCGACACCATGCCGACGCTGGCGGCCGTGGCGCCGTACGCCGCAGGACCGGTCCGTATCGAAGACGTGGCCAACACGCGCGTGAAGGAGTGCGACCGGCTGGAGGCGTGCGCGGAGAACCTGCGCCGGATGGGCATCACGGTCGCCACCGGCCCCGACTGGATCGAGATCCGCCCCGGCACGCCCCGCCCCGCCGAGATCGCGACGCACGGCGACCACCGCATGGCGATGTCCTTCGCCGTCACGTCACTGCGCACCGCACCCGGTGTCACGTTCGACGACCCCGGCTGCGTACGGAAGACCTTCCCGGCCTTCCACGAGACCTTCGCCGCGCTTCGGCGGGCCTGGTAGCCCGCGGACGAGGCAGTGCCACGCGCCGCACGCCGGGCCCGCGCCCGCCTCACGCCCCGACGGTCCCGTCGATGCCCTCCCGGAGGAAGTCGGCGTGGCCGTTGTGCCGGGCGTACTCGTGCATCAGGTGCAGCATGACCAGCCGCAGCGACACGTCCTCGCCCGTCTTCGCCCGGTGGCCGGTCACGTCCAGCGACTCCGCCTCCCGCTCGATGCGGCGCGCGTGCTCCACCTCCGCCTGCCAGGCCGCGAACGCCTCCGACCGCGTGGCCGAACCGGCGTCGTACGCCACCTGGAAGTCGCCCTCGTCCGACCACACCAGCGGTATGTCCTCGCCATTGATCACCCGCCGGAACCACGCCCGCTCCACCTCGGCCATGTGACGCACCAGACCCAGCAGCGACAGCGTCGACGGCGGCATCGACCGCCGGCGCAGCTCCTCGTCGGTCAGCCCGTCGCACTTCATGGCGAGCGTCGCGCGGTGGAAGTCGAGAAAGGCGCGCAGTGTCTCGCGCTCGCCCGCGGTCAGGGGCGGACCGATTCGTTCGGTGTTCAAGGGGAAGGCCTCTCTGTACGGGACCGGAGGGCGCAGCCGTGGAGCCGGCCGCCCCGTGGACCACAATCGTGCGGTCACTCACGCATCAACAGAACCAGAGGTCAGGCATGTTCGGGGCGGGCAAGCAAGGCAGGCGGCGGCGCGGGGCGGCTCTCGCCATGGGCGGTCTCCTGTTCGCGGGTGCGGTCGCGTGCGGCGGCGGTGGCGACGGCGGCGACGGCGGCCAGGACGACAAGAAGCCCGGGGACAAGGCCGGCGGCGACAGGGCCGGGGCCACCGCGAGGGCCGAGCGGACCGAGGCGCTCACCGAGGCGCAGCTCACCGCGGCCTCCTTCACCGACGGGGAGAGGGTCGGCAAGTACACCGCGTCCGACTTCACCCTCGGCGCTCCCCACGGCGACGAGTACACCGCCGTCCCCGCCGTCTGCCAGCCCCTCGTCAGCCTCGCCGCCGACGTCACCGACTACGACCTGAGGACCGAGGTCAGCCGCAAGGTCGACGTCCCCGGCGAGACGCCCGGCCCCACCGTCGACGTCCAGCTCCGCTCGTACGGAGGCGGGGACGCGGCCCGCGTCATGAAGGACCTCGACCGGGCCGGCAAGGAGTGCGCCGACGGCTTCACCGAGGAGCGCGCCGTCGCCCGGGGGAAGTACCTCAAGGTCGAGCCCGTCGAGACGCCCGGCTTCGGGACCGGCGCGGACGAGGCCGAGGCGTACCGCTTCACGATCCTCGACGTGAAGGGGAAGCTCAAGCTCCACGACTACCTCACGGTCGTACGGTCCGGCTCGACCACGCTCTCCTTCCGCGGCGACATCCTCGGGACCGAGGACATCGGGGGAGTGCCGCAGGAAATCCTGGACGCCCAGTGGGAGAAGTTCCGGGCGGCGACCGGCACCAATTGATCCGGGCGCTGTCCGGCCGGTGAGACGTTGCGGCAACAATGGGGGGCATGAGCGACAGCCCAGCCCCCCTCGCCGACCCGCACATCGCCTTCGATCCGTCCGAAGGCCGCCGGGACATCGTCGTCCTCGGCTCCACCGGGTCCATCGGCACCCAGGCCATCGACCTGGTGCTCCGTAACCCCGACCGCTTCCGCGTCACCGCGCTCTCCGCGGCCGGCGGCCGGGTCGGCCTGCTCGCCGAGCAGCGCGGCAGCTGCGTGTCCACACCGTCGCGGTCGCCCGCGAAGACGCCGCTGCCCGCGCTGCGCGAGGCGCGCGGGGCGCAGTACGGCAACGGCGAGCCCCTCCCCGAGATCCTGGCCGGACCCGACGCCGCCACCCAGCTCGCCGCCTCCCCGTGCCACACCGTGCTCAACGGCATCACCGGATCCATCGGTCTCGCCCCGACCCTCGCCGCCCTCGAAGCGGGCCGCACCCTCGCCCTCGCGAACAAGGAGTCGCTGATCGTCGGCGGCCCGCTGGTGAAGGCGATCGCCAAGCCCGGCCAGATCATCCCGGTCGACTCCGAGCACGCCGCCCTCTTCCAGGCCCTGGCCGGCGGCACCCGCGCCGACGTCCGCAAGCTCGTCGTCACCGCCTCCGGAGGCCCCTTCCGCGGGCGTACGAAGGCCGAGCTCGCCCACGTCACCCGCGAGGACGCCCTCGCCCACCCCACCTGGGCCATGGGCCCGGTGATCACGGTCAACTCCGCCACCCTGGTCAACAAGGGGCTGGAGGTCATCGAGGCGCACCTCCTCTACGACATCCCCTTCGACCGCATCGAGGTCGTCGTCCACCCCCAGTCGTACGTTCACTCGATGGTGGAGTTCACCGACGGCTCGACGCTCGCCCAGGCGACACCGCCCGACATGCGCGGCCCGATCGCCATCGGCATCGGCTGGCCCGAGCGCGTCCCGGACGCCGCCCCCGCCTTCGACTGGTCCAAGGCTTCGACCTGGGAGTTCTACCCGCTCGACGAGGACGCGTTCCCCTCCGTGGGACTCGCCCGCCACGTCGGTACGCTCGCGGGCACGGCTCCCGCGGTGTTCAATGCCGCCAACGAGGAGTGCGTCGACGCGTTTCTCGCCGGGCGGCTGCCGTTCACAGGAATCGTGGATACGGTCGCCGCAGTCGTGGCCGAGCACGGCACCCCGCGTGCGGGAACCTCGCTCACGGTCGCGGACGTCCTGGAAGCCGAGGCCTGGGCACGAGCCCGGGCCCGTGAAATCGCAGAACAGGCAACAGCGGAGGCTCGCGCATGACGACGGTCCTGTTGACGGTCCTCGGGATAGTCATCTTCTTCGCCGGGCTGCTCTTCTCGATCGCCTGGCACGAGCTCGGTCACCTCTCGACCGCCAAGCTCTTCGGTGTCCGCGTGCCGCAGTACATGGTCGGCTTCGGCCCCACCATCTGGTCGCGCCACAGGGGCGAGACGGAGTACGGCATCAAGGCGATCCCGCTCGGCGGCTACATCCGCATGATCGGAATGTTCCCGCCCGGGGCCGACGGGAAGGTGGAGGCCAGGTCGACCTCCCCGTGGCGCGGGATGATCGAGGACGCCCGCTCGGCGGCGTACGAGGAACTGCGGCCCGGCGACGAGACCCGCCTCTTCTACACGCGCAAGCCGTGGAAGCGCGTGATCGTGATGTTCGCCGGCCCCTTCATGAACCTGATCCTCGCCGTGGCGATCTTCCTCGGCGTCTTCATGACGATCGGCCTGAACCAGCAGACGACCACGGTCGACCAGGTCGTCCCCTGCGTGGTCGCGCAGAGCGAGAACCGCGACTGCCGCAAGAGCGATCCCGCGTCGCCCGCCAAGGCCGCCGGCCTGCAGGAGGGCGACAAGATCGTCGCCTTCGACGGCAAGCCCGTCGAGGACTGGGCCACGCTCTCGGAGCGTATCCGCGACACCATCGGCCCTGCCTCGATCACGGTCGAGCGCGACGGCCGGGAGAAGGTCCTCCAGGCGGAGCTGATCGCCAACAAGGTGGCCAAGAAGGACGCCCAGGGCCAGCCGATCGCCGACGAGTACGTCGAGGCGGGCTACCTCGGCTTCGGTCCCGGCATGGCCGTCACCCCGCTGTCCTTCAGCGACTCGGTGGACCGGATGGGCGTCATGATCGAGTCCGGGGTGGACTCGCTCATCGCCCTGCCGTCCAAGGTCCCCGACCTGTGGAACGCCGCGTTCAACGGCGAGGAGCGCAAGGCCGATTCCCCCATGGGCGTGGTCGGCGCGGCCCGCGTCGGCGGCGAGATCCTCGGGCTCGGACTGCCCATGGAGAACACCGTGGGGATGATGCTGTTCCTCATCGCGGGCTTCAACCTCTCCCTCTTCCTCTTCAACATGCTGCCGCTCCTGCCGCTCGACGGCGGACACATCGCGGGAGCCCTGTGGGAGTCGCTGAGGCGCAATGTGGCGAAGGTCTTCCGACGGCCCGACCCGGGCCCCTTCGACGTCGCCAAACTGATGCCGGTGGCGTACGTCGTCGCCGGGATCTTCATCTGCTTCACTGCCCTCGTCCTGGTGGCGGACGTAGTGAACCCCGTCCGGATTTCCTGATACGGGGGGCTTGCCGACCGCCCGCAATGGGGTGGTTTTGTCGACGTGGTGTGCCCCGGGGTTTCGAGGTGACGTAACCTCGATCCCCGGAGCCCGCCGATCTCGGGACCTTGATCCACACCTTGGGGTTGCACAGCAGATGACTGCAATTTCTCTCGGAATGCCGTCCGTTCCGACGAAGCTCGCCGACCGTAGGGTCAGCCGCAAGATCCAGGTCGGGTCGGTGGCGGTCGGCGGGGACGCACCCATCTCGGTGCAGTCGATGACGACGACCAGGACGTCCGACATCGGTGCGACGCTTCAGCAGATCGCGGAGCTGACCGCTTCGGGCTGCCAGATCGTACGGGTGGCCTGCCCCACCCAGGACGACGCGGACGCGCTGGCCACCATCGCCCGCAAGTCGCAGATCCCGGTGATCGCGGACATCCACTTCCAGCCGAAGTACGTGTTCGCTGCGATCGACGCCGGGTGCGCGGCGGTCCGGGTGAACCCGGGCAACATCAAGCAGTTCGACGACAAGGTGAAGGAGATCGCCAAGGCGGCCTCCGCCGCCGGCACCCCGATCCGCATCGGCGTCAACGCCGGATCGCTGGACGCCCGACTGCTGCAGAAGTACGGCAAGGCCACCCCGGAGGCACTGGTCGAGTCCGCCCTGTGGGAGGCCTCCCTCTTCGAGGAGCACGGCTTCGGCGACATCAAGATCTCGGTCAAGCACAACGACCCGGTCGTGATGGTCAACGCCTACCGCCAGCTCGCCGCGCAGTCCGACTACCCGCTGCACCTCGGTGTGACGGAGGCCGGACCGGCCTTCCAGGGCACCATCAAGTCCGCGGTCGCCTTCGGCGCGCTGCTGAGCGAGGGCATCGGCGACACCATCCGGGTCTCGCTGTCGGCCCCGCCGGCCGAGGAGGTCAAGGTCGGCCTGCAGATCCTGGAGGCGCTCAACCTCAAGCAGCGCCGTCTGGAGATCGTGTCCTGCCCGTCCTGCGGGCGCGCCCAGGTCGATGTGTACAAGCTCGCGGACCAGGTGGCCGCCGGTCTCGACGGCATGGAGGTGCCGCTGCGCGTCGCCGTCATGGGCTGTGTCGTCAACGGTCCCGGCGAGGCGCGCGAGGCGGACCTCGGAGTCGCCTCCGGCAACGGCAAGGGGCAGATCTTCGTCAAGGGCGAGGTCATCAAGACCGTCCCGGAGTCGAAGATCGTCGAGACCTCATCGAAGAGGCGCTGAAGATCGCCGAGCAGATGGAGAAGGACGGCGTCCCCTCCGGCCCGCCGGTCGTCGACGCAGTGGGCGAGCCCGAGGTCTCCGTCGGCTGACGCCCCGCGGACCGACAGCAGTGGAGCCCCGCCCCCGGCCGGGCTCCACTGCCGTTCTGCGACACCCCCGTGGACACGCCAGGTACAGTGCGGGGATCAGAAGACCGTACGGTGAGGCCCCTCACGTGTTGACTCAGACCACTACCCGGGTCCTCGGCCCAGGCGACCTCGGCGCCGCACTCGCCATCCTCGAGAGCGAGCCCGTCGCCAACGCCTTCGTGACCTCGCGCGTCCAGGCCGCCGGACTCGACCCCTGGCGCCTCGGCGGCGAGATGTGGGGCTGGTACGCGGACGGCCGGCTCCGTTCGCTCTGCTACTCCGGCGCCAACCTCGTGCCGATCTGCGCGCCCCCCGAAGCGGTACGCGCCTTCGCCGACCGCGCCCGCAGGGCCGGCCGCCGCTGCTCGTCGATCGTCGGCCCCGCCGAGGCCACCGGGCAGCTGTGGCGGCTGCTCGAACCCAGCTGGGGCCCGGCCCGCGAGGTGCCGCGCCGCGCAGCCGCTCATGGTCACCGAGGAACCCTCGCCCGAGGTCCGGCCGGACCCCCGCGTCCGGCGCATCCGCAAGACCGAGATCGATGTGATCATGCCCGCGTGCGTGGCGATGTTCACCGAGGAGGTCGCGTCTCGCCGCTCGCCGGTGACGGCGGCTGCTCTACCAGGCGCGCGTCGCCGAACTGGTCGCCGCCGGGCGGTCGTTCGCCCGTATCGAGGACGGCAAGGTCGTCTTCAAGGCCGAGATCGGCGCAGCGACCCCCCGGGCCTGCCAGATCCAGGGCGTCTGGGTGGCCCCCGAGTTCCGCGGCCGCGGCCTGTCCGAGACCGGCATGGCGGCCGTACTGCGCTACGCGCTGGCCGATGTCGCCCCCGTCGTCAGCCTGTACGTCAACGACTTCAACACGGTGGCCCGCGCCTCCTACCGCCGGGTCGGCTTCCGCGAGGTCGGTGCGTTCATGAGCGTGTTGTTCTGACCTCGCCGCCCAGTAGGGTCGCTCCATGGCACCTCTTTCCGGGGGCGAACCCCACAGCCCCGCCGTAGTGGTCGCGCCGGTCGATCTCGCCGCGCGCGTGGACGAGGCGCTCGCCGTCCAGGCCCTCGCCTTCGGGCTCACCGACGAGGAGATCGGTGTACGCCGTCACATCGTGCTGCGGCACCTGCTGAACCCCGGTGCGCGGGCGCTCGGCGCGACGACGCCCGACGGACGGCTCGTCGGCTTCGTCTACGGGATGCCCAACGACCGTACGCACTGGTGGTCCACGGTCGTCGAGCCGTACCTGCGCCGCGCCGGGAACGACGACTGGCTCGACGACTCCTTCGTCATCACCGAACTGCACGTCGACCCCGCCCACCAGGCACGCGGTATCGGCCGCGAGCTGATCACCACCCTCACCGACACCGCGTCGCAGCCGCGTTCGATCCTCTCCGCGATCGACATCGAGAGCCCGGCACGCCGCCTCTACCGCGCGCTGGGCTACGCCGACCTGGCCCGCCAGGTGCACTTCCCGAGCGCCCCCAGGCCGTACGCCGTGATGGGCGCCCCGCTCCCGCTGCGCCGTCACGGCGCGTAACGGATTTCCCGGTGCCTGTGCTGCCCGGCTAACCTCCTAGCCATCACACTTTTCTTCGCAGGAGTTCACCATGGCCCAGGTCCAGCGCATGTCCCGTCTGATGGTCAAGACACTGCGTGACGACCCGGCGGACGCCGAGACGCTCAGCCACAAGCTTCTGGTGCGCGCCGGGTACGTCCGCCGGAACGCGGCGGGGATCTGGACCTGGCTCCCGCTGGGCAAGAAGGTCCTCGAGAACATCTCGCGCGTCGTGCGCGAGGAGATGGACGAGATCGGCGCCCAGGAGGTGCTGCTGCCGGCGCTCCTGCCCAAGGAGGCGTACGAGGCGAGCGGCCGCTGGGAGGAGTACGGCGACCTGCTGTTCCGCCTCAAGGACCGCAAGGGCGCCGACTACCTGCTCGGCCCGACGCACGAAGAGATCTTCACGCAGACCGTCAAGGACCAGTGCACGTCCTACAAGGACCTGCCGGTGATGCTCTACCAGATCCAGACGAAGTACCGCGACGAGGCGCGTCCGCGCTCCGGCGTGCTGCGCGGCCGCGAGTTCCAGATGAAGGACTCGTACTCCTTCGACACGACGGACGAGGGCCTCGCCGAGTCGTACGCGCTGCACCGCGCCGCGTACCAGAAGATCTTCGCGCGCCTCGGCCTCGACTTCCGCATCGTCTCCGCCGTGTCCGGCGCGATGGGCGGCTCGGCGTCCGAGGAGTTCCTGGCCCCGGCCGCGGCCGGCGAGGACACCTTCGTGGACTGCCCGTCCTGCGACTACGCGGCCAACACGGAGGCCGTGACCTTCAGTCCCGCCGCCGTCGCCGCCGCGTACGACGGCTCGGAGCACGGCCCGGTCGAGGAGCTGGACACCCCCGACACCCCGACGATCGAGACCCTCGCCCAGCACCTGGGCGTACCGGCCTCGGCGACCCTGAAGAACCTGCTCGTCAAGGTCGACGGCGAGATCGTCGCCGTCGGCGTGCCCGGTGACCGCGAGGTCGACCTCGGCAAGCTGGGCGAGCACCTGGCGCCCGCCGTGGTCGAGCTCGTCACGGCCGAGGACTTCGTGGGCCGCCCCGACCTCGTACGCGGCTACGTCGGTCCGCAGGGCCTGGAGAAGGTCCGCTGCATCGCCGACCCGCGCGTCGCCGCCGGCACCGCCTGGATCACCGGTGCCAACAAGCCCGGCACCCACGCGAAGAACGTCGTCGCGGGCCGCGACTTCCAGGTCGACGACTACCTGGACGTCGTCGTCGTCGAAGAGGGCGACCCGTGCCCGAAGTGCGGCACCGGCCTCAAACTCGACCGCGCGATCGAGATCGGCCACATCTTCCAGCTCGGCCGCAAGTACGCCGACACCTTCCAGCTCGACGTGCTCGGCCAGCAGGGCAAGCCGGTCCGCGTGACCATGGGCTCGTACGGCATCGGCGTCTCCCGCGCCGTCGCGGCCCTCGCCGAGCAGTCCGCCGACGGCAAGGGCCTGTGCTGGCCGGCCGAGATCGCCCCGGCCGACGTGCACGTCGTCGCCGCCGGCAAGGCGCTCCAGACGGAGCTGGCCGTCGAGGTCGCCGACAAGCTGGGCGCGGCCGGCCTGCGGGTGCTGGTCGACGAACGTCCGGGCGTCTCGCCGGGCGTGAAGTTCACGGACGCCGAGCTCATCGGCGTACCGAAGATCCTGGTGGCGGGCCGCCGCAGCGCCGAGGGCGTCGTGGAGCTCAAGGACCGCCGCACGGGCGAGCGCGAGGAGCTGACGGTGGACGAGGCGATCGCCCGCCTGACCGCCTGACGCAGAGCAGAGACACGAGGGCCCCGCGCGATCGCGCGGGGCCCTCGCCGCGTTTTCGCCTCAGCGGTACGAGTCGATGAGCCTCGCCAGATGACGGCCCGCGATCTCCAGCGGTTCTTCGCTCCGGGAGACCTGGGCGGCCAGCTCGGCTCCCTCCAGCGTGTTGATCACGGTGTACGCGAGCGCGGGGGCCTCGTCCTCGGCCACGCCCGCCTCGCGCAGCTGGTCCGACACCACCGCCCGCCAGCGCGCGAACGCCTCGGCGGCGGCCTGCTGGATGTCCGGGGCGCTCCCCGCCGTACCCACGACCGTCGAGGTCACCGGACAGCCCTCGGCCCAGTCGGAGGTGCGCAGGCCCTCGGCGAGGGCCCCGGTCAGCGCGAGGACGGCCTTCGCCGGGTCCTGCCGGCCCTCGAACGTCTCGCGCAGGATGTCGGTGAACTCCTGGTCGCCGTGGCGTACGGCGGCCACGGCCAGCTCCTGCTTGCCGCCGGGGAAGAAGTGGTAGACGGACCCCAGCGTGGCCTCGGCCTCCCGCGAGATCTGCTTGATCCCGGTCCCTTCGTACCCCTGCCGCTGCATCAGCCGTGAGGTCGTCCGGACGATCCGCTCGCGCGTACCGGGCCCCGGTCCCGTTCCCGTGTCCTGCTCCGCCTTGGTCTTCACGCGTCGAGCTTACCGAATAGAGCGTTCGTTCCAGAGTTCGTGCTAGGTTCCTTTCTGGATAGAGCGTTCGTTCTAGAGGGAGATTTCGCATGCGTGAGCAGCAGCAGTCCGTGACCGTGATCGGCCTCGGCCCGATGGGGCGGGCGATGGTGGGCGCGTTCCTGGACGCCGGCCACGAGGTGACCGTGTGGAACCGGACGGCGAGCCGGGCCGACGAACTGGTGGCGAGGGGGGCGCGCCGGGCGGCCACGGTCGAGGAGGCGCTCGCCGCCAACGAACTGGTCGTCCTCAGCCTCACCGACTACGACGCGATGTACGCCGTCCTGGAGCCGGCCACCGCGTCGCTGAACGGACGGATCCTCGTCAATCTCAGCTCCGACACCCCCGACAGGGCCCGCGCGGCCGCCGAGTGGGCCGCCGGGCACGGCGCGCGCCACCTCACCGGCGGGGTGCAGTCCTCGCCCTCGACCATCGGCGGGCCGGACGTGTCGACGTACTACAGCGGCCCGAAGGACGTCTTCGAGGCCCACCAGGGCACCCTGGAGGTGCTCACCGGAACGGACTACAAGGGCGAGGATCCCGGCCTGGCCGCGCTCTATTACCAGCTCCAGATGGACATGTTCTGGACGGGCCTGGTCAGTTGGCTGCACGCCCTGGCGGTGGCCGACGCGAACGGTATCAGTGCCGAGGAGCTCCTGCCGCACGCCTCGGAGACGTTCGCCTCGATGCCGCAGTTCCTCGGGTTCTACACCCCGCGGATCGACGCGGGGGAGCACCCCGGCGACGTCGACAGGCTCGCCATGGGCGTGGCCAGCGTCGCGCACGTCCTGCACACCACGCGCGACGCGGGTGTCGACCCGGCGCTGCCCGCCGCCATGCTCGGCATCTTCGAGCGGGGCATGGCGGGCGGCCACGCCGGTGACAGCGTCACCAGCCTGGTCGAGGTCTTCAGGGAGGCGGTGGCGCGATAGCGGCCGCTACAGCCAGCCGGCGAACTCCAGCAGCAGTTCGGCGTCCTGGTGGCGGCCGGCCGCGGTCGCCCGTACGCCCGACTCCACCGCACGGAACAGCGTCCAGCCGTGCAGCCTGGCCCGGTCCACGTCCAGGGAGTCGGCGAGCTTGTTCACCCGGCGGCGGGTGACGGACGCACCCGGCGCCGCCGCGACGAGGTCCTCGACCCGGTCGCGGACCAGCCGGGCCAGGTCGTACGCCCGCTCCCCGACCAGCGGGTCGGGCCCGACGGCCAGCCACGGGGACCGGTCGCCGGCGAGCACCTTGCCCTGCCTGAAGTTGCCGTGCAGCAGAAGGAGTTCACCGGCGGGCGCCGTCTGCTCGTCGCGCGCCGCGAGGGCGGCCTCGACCAGTGGGGCGAGCGAGGGGCCTGCGGAGCGCATCGCCACCGCCTGGCGGGCCGTGCGCTGGGCGACGGTCTCGAAGGGGTGGTCCGCGGGCGGCTCGACCCACAGCCGCCGTACGGTCCCGGCCGCTTCGAGCAGCGCCTTGGCCTCCGGCAGGGAACGCAGCGAGACCTCGCTGTGCAGCCGCTCCAGGAGGAGCTCGCCGCCACCCGCTTCCTCTTGGCCGAGCAGCTGGACCGCCCCCCAGCCGTTCCAGTGCGCCAGCGCCGCCCGCTCCAGGCCGGGCCCGGCCTCCTCGGCGCGATCTTGAGTGCGGCGGAGTGCCGTCCTGCTGCCGTACGAGGACGACCCCAGGCTGCTCCTGCCGCCGGGGTTCTGCACCCGCTCGACGGTCAGCTCCCGCCGGGACACGGCCTCCTCGGCGAGCTCGGGCAGCTTCCCGAGCCAGTCGGCGGCCGCCGCGTCCCCGTACGCCTCGCCCAGCGCTCGTACGAGACGCGGCGGCGCTTCAAAAAGCATGCGTGTGGTGCCCCCTTCAAAGGCCGGCTCAAAGCTCACTGCTTGCGGCTCGTGGCCGGGGTGGTCAGCTCGGCAAGCCCAGGAAAGGCTACGCCGCGTCCCCGCCAGCGCACCGCCCGCACCGCTGCCTCCCGCAGCGCCCCCGCCGCCTCGCGCCGGAGCGGCCCGGTGACGGCGCGTACGAGCTCGGAGTAGACGCCGGCCACCCGGTTCTCCAGCTCAGGCGGCGAGCCGCAGCGCCGCGGCCGCGTCGGGCACCGGGAACGGCAGGGCGTACGCGGCGGCCGCGGCCACCGGGGCGGCGCCCAAGCCGCACGGTCCGCTCCAGCGCGTCGCGCCGCGCACGTGGGCGTCGTACGCCTCCCGCGCCTCGTCCCTGCGCTCGTCGGCGATCCGTCCGCCGACGACCCCGTACCCGTACACGGCGGCGTGTTCGGCGGCCAGCGGCCTGACGGCCTCCACCGCCTGCATGCCGGTCGGCGTCCCGCTCACCCGTCGCTCCCCTCGGTCGTCAGCAGATACACGTGCGCGGCGCCGGCCGCGGCGACGGACGCCAGCAGCCGTGCCAGCTCCGCCGGCGCGTCGAGGAGAGCCGCGGTGTGCGCGTCGGCGCCGCGCCGCTCCTCGGCGGCGAGCTCCTTCAGCTCGGCCTTCGGCTCGGTGGCGACGGCCGGCGGCGCGGGGGGCGCGGCCCGCCGGGCCCCCGGCCCGCAGCGCGTCCGTCTGCCTGGCCACCGCTTCGCGCAGCGGTTCCAGCCGGCCGGCGGTGGAGGGGTGGGCGGTGATGACGGCGTCCGTAGTGCGCCAGGAGCGTCTGCCGCACCCGAGCGGAACGCTTCCGCAGCCTCGCCTCGGTCCGCGCGGACGCGGCCCCGGCGGCGGAGCCTTCCGTGCCCCGCGGAGCCGAATCCTCCGTACACCCGCCGGCCAGCAGCAGGGCGGCCGCGGCCCCGGTCGCCGCGAGCGCACCCCTGCGTGTGGTTTCCGTGCGCCGCACGTGTGTCTCCCTCGGGCCTCTGCGGTGATGACGCAGGCGAGCGTACCTGCGGCCGCGCGGTGGGCGGACGGCAACACCCCTCGGGACCGGATACCCTTTGATCTGACACGCGACGATCCACACAACAGCACACGCGGCCGAGGAGTCACCCGGATGAGCACCACCCAGAGCGACAGGCTGCGCGCACTCCTGGAACCACTGGTCAGCGCAGAGGGCCTCGATCTGGAAGACATCGAGGTGTCCCGGGCGGGCCGCCGCCGCCAGCTGAGGATCGTCGTCGACTCCGACGAGGGCGTGGAACTCGACGCCTGCGCCGAGCTGAGCCGCGCCGTCTCCGAGAAGCTCGACGAGACGGACGCGATGGGCGAGGGCGAGTACGTCCTCGAAGTCAGTTCGCCGGGCGCCGACCGCCCGCTGTCGGAGCGCCGCCACTACGTACGGGCCACCGGCCGCCTCGCCAAGCTCACGCTGAACGACGCCACCGAGCTGGTCGCGCGCATTCTGGCCGTGGACGACGAGGGGCTCGACCTCGAAGTGCCGGGCGTGAAGGGCCGCAAGCCCACCGCCCGCCGGGTCGCCTTCGCGGACATCGCCAAGGCGCGGGTGGAGATCGAGTTCAACCGCAAGGACAAGAAGGAAGAGGAGGCGTAGCCATGGACATCGACGTAAAGCTCCTGAAGGGCTTGGCGAAAGAAAAGGAGATCTCCTTCGACCTTTTGGTCGAGGCGATCGAATCGGCCCTCCTCATCGCGTACCACCGCACCGAGGGAAGCCACCGCCGCGCGCGCGTGGAGCTCAACCGCGAGACCGGGCACGTGACGGTCTGGGCGAAGGAGGACCCGGCGGATCTCGAAGAGGGCCAGGAGCCCAAGGAATTCGACGACACCCCGTCCGACTTCGGACGGATCGCGGCGAGCACCGCCAAGCAGGTCATCCTCCAGCGTCTGCGCGACGCCGAGGACGACCGGACCTTCGGCGAGTACGCGGGCCACGAGGGCGACGTCGTCACGGGCGTCGTGCAGCAGGGCAGGGACCCCAAGAACGTCCTGGTCGACCTCGGCAAGCTGGAAGCCATCCTGCCCGTGCAGGAGCAGGTGCCCGGCGAGGAGTACACGCACGGTCTGCGACTGCGGTCGTACGTCGTACGGGTGGCCAAGGGAATGCGCGGCCCGTCCGTGACGTTGTCGCGTACGCACCCCAACCTGGTGAAGCAGCTCTTCGCCCTGGAGGTGCCGGAGATCGCGGACGGCTCGGTCGTCATCGAGGCCATCGCCCGCGAGGCCGGCCACCGCTCCAAGATCGCCGTACGGTCGACGCGGTCGGGTCTGAACCCCAAGGGCGCCTGCATCGGCCCGATGGGCGGACGCGTGCGCAACGTCATGGCCGAGCTGCACGGTGAGAAGATCGACATCGTGGACTGGTCGGACGACCCGGCCGAGATGGTGGCCAACGCGCTGTCGCCCGCACGCGTCAGCAAGGTCGAGATCGTGGACATGGCGACCCGCTCCGCCCGGGTCACCGTGCCCGACTACCAGCTCTCGCTGGCCATCGGCAAGGAGGGCCAGAACGCCCGCCTCGCGGCGCGGCTGACCGGCTGGCGCATCGACATCCGTCCCGACACCGAGCAGCCCTCGGACGACCGGGACTGAGGCAGGTTTCACGACAACAACCGTTCGATTTTTGCCCCGATGGGGTGAGGTCGCTGCGGGGAGGTAGACTTAATAGTGTCTGGCCGGACGCATGCCCGCGTATGCCCTGAGCGAACCTGTGTGGGATGCCGGGAGCGAGCGGCCAAGAGCGAACTGCTGCGGATCGTGGTGGTCGAGGGCGAGTGTGTCCCCGATCCTCGCGGTACGCTGCCCGGCCGGGGTGCGTACGTTCACCCCGCCCCTGCCTGTCTCGCTCTGGCGGTCCGCCGCCGGGCGTTTCCCCGGGCCTTTCGGGGCCGGGCACCGCTCGGCACAACGGCACTGAGCCAGTTTGTCGAGCAGGCAACACCGTAAGAAGAGAACGGCACGGATAACCGTGCGGTCAGGTACCTCGCGAGTTGGAAGTAGGTCGAGATTGCGATGAGCACTCGATGAGTACGCGATGAGTACGCCCATGAAGTAGCGACGGTCCGGCGGTAACCCGGACCTCAAAGGAGCGAAGTGGCAAAGGTCCGGGTATACGAACTCGCCAAGGAGTTCGGTGTGGAGAGCAAGGTCGTCATGGCCAAGCTCCAAGAACTTGGTGAATTCGTCCGCTCGGCGTCCTCGACGATCGAGGCGCCGGTTGTACGCAAACTGACTGACGCACTGCAGGGTCCCGGCGGCAACGCCGGCAAGTCCGCAGCCAAGCCGGGCGCGCCGCGTAAGGCGACGCCCGCAAAGCCGTCCCCGACGGCCCCCTCGTCCGCGCCTTCCCCGGCGCAGGCAGCACGTCCCGGCGCGCCGAAGCCCGGCGCCCCGGCCCCCCAGGCCGGCCGCGGCCGAGGCTCCGAAG
>RHMC01000073.1 GCA_003719395.1 Streptomyces altiplanensis | reverse complement strand
CCGCCGGAGCAGCACCGCCCGGGTGCCCGCGCCAGCGCTCCGACGGCCTACGCACCGGCGACGGGCCGCCGCCGCCGCGGCCCCCGGCGGGCCGCCGGTCTCCGGCCGCACGGACGCGGTGCCGGCCCCAAAGCCCCCGCAGCCGGAAGCCACAGCCCCCGGGGCACAGCCCGGCCCGCAGAGCGCGCACCCCGCGGGAGACGTCACCCACGGCGGCGGCCCGCAGCCCGGCACCACGCGCCGGCGGGGCGGCATAGGGAACTGGGCCCGGCGGCTCGCCGGAGGCCGGACGGATCCCGTGGACGAGTACGCACCCGCCGAGGTCACCCCGCTCGGGATGCCACCGGCCGGCGCGGGCGCGGCCCCCTGCCCCGCCACCCGGCCCGACGCCTGGCCCGACCCCGCCGCGCTGCTGCTGACCGCGCTCGGCCCCGGCCCCCGGCTGTGGGAGCGCGGCCCCGGGCACCCCGAGGCACTCGTACTGCGGCTGGGCACCGCCGACCGGGCCGTGCCCGGCGGCGGACGCCCGCTGCCCGCCGTGCCCGTGACCGCGGGGCTCCGGGAAGTCGGCTCCCTGGGGCTCGCCGGGCCCCGGGCCCGGCTGGCCGGGCTGGCCAGGTCCGTCGTGGCGCAGCTCGCCGCGCTGCACTCCCCCGCCGACCTCGAAATCGTCCTGATCAGCACGGACCGGACGAGGCCGCTGGAGGAGCGCACCGCCGAGTGGGGCTGGCTCGGCTGGCTGCCGCACCTGCGGCCCGCCCACGGCCAGGACTGCCGGCTGCTCCTCGCCTACGACCGGGACCAGGCCACTGCCCGGATCGCCGAGCTGGTGCGCCGGACGGACGAGGAACAGCAGGGCCCGGACCACGGGCCGTACACCGTGGTCGTCGTCGACGGCGACCCCGGTTCCGTGGGCCTCCGCGAGGCCGTCGCCCGGCTCGCCGCCACCGGTGCGGCGTCCGGCATCCACCTCGTCTGCCTCGCCGAGACGGCCGCCGCGTCGCCCCTCTCCCCGGTCACCGCGACCTACGAGGCCGCCTGCGCCGCTTCGCCCGCGTTCCGCGAATGCGCGCCGCCGCCCTGCTCAGCGGCGACGTGGCCACCGCGTTGCGGTTGCTGCGCACGGCGGGCGGCGAGCCCGCGGGGCACGGCACGCTCGCCGCGGTGGACGCGGTGTCCGCCGCCTGGGCGGAGCGTTTCGCGCGGGCGCTCGCCCCGCTGCGTACGGACGGACCCGCCGCCGGCCGGCGCGGCGCGCAGCAGCCCTCCCCGCGTCCTCCCGCCTCCTGGACGAGCTGGGCCTGGCCAGGGCCACCCCCGCCTCCCTCATGGCCCGCTGGGCCGCAGCCGCCGATGACGACCAGGCGCCCGGCGCCACTCGCGCATGGGCGGTGCTGGGGGCGGGCCCGCGCGCCCGCTCTGCGTAGACCTGACCGCCGAGGGCCCGCACCTGCTCATCGAGGGCCCGGCGGGCAGCGGCCGCACCGAACTGCTGCGCTTCGTCGCCGGCCTCACTGGCCGCCGCGGCCCGCCCCGACCGCCTCGGCCTCGTCCTGGTCGACGGCGCCGGCGGCGAACGCGGCGAAGGCCTGCGCTCCTGCACCGAACTCCCGCACGTCTCCACGCACCTCGTCGCCTCCGACCCCGTCCGCATGCGGGAGTTCGCCCAGGCCCTGGGCGCGGAGCTGAAGCGCCGCCACGAGCTCCTCGGCAGCACCGGCTTCGCCGAGTGGCACACGCACCGCGAGGTGTCGGGCCGCATGGTCGGCCAGCGCCGCCCCAGCGCCGCCGAACTCCACGGCGACCTGGACTCGCCCCCCAGCGGCACGCTGCGCCTGCGGACCACCGCGTCCCGGGAGCGCCAGGCCCGCGCCGGCACCGGGCCCTCGCCCCTCCCCCGTCTCGTCGTCCAGGTCGACGACTTCGACGCGCTGGTCGCCCCCCGCCCTCGGCAGTACGGGCCGGCCCGCGGCCGGTTCCGTCGTACGGGCCCTGGAAGCGGTGGCCAGGGACGGTGAGCGGCTGGGCGTCCACCTGGTGGTCACGTCCGCCAGACCCGACCGCACGGCGGACACCGAGCTCGCGCGCGGCGCGCGGCTGCGCGTGGTGCTCGACGCCCCGCCGTCCGCACCCGCCCCCGAGGAGCCCGCACCGGGACGCGGCGGCTGCACCGTCCGGACGCCGCCGTGACCCCGTTCCAGGGCGGCCGGGTCACCGGCCGCATTCCGCGTACGCGTCGACGCTGCGCCCCACCGTCGTTCCCCTGGAGTGGGAGCGGATGGGCGATCCGCCGCCCGCCGCCCGGTGCGCGAACTGGGCAACGGGCCGACCGACCTCGCCCTGCTGGCCAGCGCCCTGGACCGGGCCGCCCGCACGGTCAACGCGACCCCGCTGCCGCCCCTCGGCGCCCCCGGTGACGCCTGACTCAACGTCACAGGCCCATTACGATCACCCGGTTGATGCGGAAGGCACTATTGCCGGGGCCGACGGCCGGGCGTAGGACTGACCCACGGGACAGCTAGACCGGCATCGGCGCCAGTGGTTCTCTCGAGGCTGCGCCGGTCCGCACGCGCACAGGAGAGACGGGGCAGGCATGCGCACAACTCTTCGCACACCCAGGGGACGCAGGGCTCGGAGGGCTGCCCTGGCGATGATCGCCGCGAGCACCCTCGCCCTCACCGCCTGCGGTGGCGACAAGGAGAAGGACAAGAACGAGGGCGCGCGGGGAACACGAAGGACCCCGCGGCCACCGTCGAACTGCCCGAACTGAACGGCGAAGAGGTCCAGGTCGCCGCCGTCTGGACGGGCCCCGAGCAGGAGAACTTCACCAAGGTACTCACCGAGTTCGAGAAGCGCACCGGCGCGAAGGTCACCTTCGTCCCGGCCCAGGACCCGATCGTCAACTTCCTCGGCACGAAGATCGCGGGCGGTTCACCGCCCGACGTGGCGATGCTGCCGCAGGTCGGCGCGCTCCAGCAGGCCGTCGAGCGCAAGTGGGCCAAGCCGGTCGACGCCGCGACCCAGGCCCAGCTGGACAAGAACTACTCGCAGGGCTGGAAGGACATCGGCGCGGTCGACGGCAAGCAGTACGGCGTGTACTTCAAGGCCGCCAACAAGTCCCTGGTCTGGTACAACACCCAGGCCTTCGAGGACGCGGGCGCGCAGGAGCCGAAGACCTGGAAGGACTTCCTCTCCACCGCCGAGACGATCTCCGCCTCCGGCGTCACCCCGGTCTCGGTGGGCGGCGCGGACGGCTGGACCCTCACCGACTGGTTCGAGAACATCTACCTCTCCCAGGCGGGCCCCGAGAAGTACGACCAGCTGGCCCAGCACAAGATCAAGTGGACGGACCCGTCCGTGAAGGACGCGCTGACCACGCTCGCCGAGCTGTTCGGCAAGAAGGAACTCATCGCGGGCGGCCAGGACGGGGCCCTGCAGACCGAGTTTCCCGCGTCCGTCACCCAGACGTTCGCCGACGAGCCCAAGGCCGCGATGGTCTTCGAGGGCGACTTCGTCTCGATCAACATCGCGCAGACGAAGGCGAAGATCGGGACCGACGCCAAGGTGTTCCCGTTCCCGGCGGTGGGCGACGAGTCCCCCGTGGTGACCGGCGGCGACGCAGCCGTGGCGCTCAAGGACTCGAAGGGCGCCAAGGCGCTGCTGACCTTCCTGGCCTCGACGGACGCGGCGGAGATCTGGGCCCGGGCGGGCGGGTTCGTATCGCCCAACAAGGCCCTGGACGTGGCGGCGTACCCCAATGACGTGCAGCGCGACATCGCGAAGGCGCTGATCGCGGCGGGCGACGACTTCCGCTTCGACATGTCGGACCAGGCCCCGCAGTCGTTCGGCGGCACACCCGGCAAGGGCGAGTGGAAGGCGCTCCAGGACTTCCTGAAGAACCCGAAGGACATCGCGGGGACCCAGCAGCGGCTGGAGTCCGACGCGGCCAAGGCGTACAAGAGCTGACGGGTTGACGCGATGACGTCAGCGACCGCGGGGGGCGCCGCGAAGGTCACGCCGCCCCCCGCCGGCAACGGCACACGCAAGAGCGTGACAGGCACACGCACAGCGATGGCGGCCGGCTTCCTGCTGCCCGCCCTGGTGCTGCTCGGCGCGCTCGTGGTCTACCCGATCGGGTACTCGGTCTACCGGTCCTTCTTCGACAAGTCGGGCGACAGCTTCGCCGGCCTCGACAACTTCGTCGAGATCTTCACCGACGACACCATCCTGACCGCCGTCAAGAACAACGCGGTCTGGGTGGTCGTCGCCCCGGCCGTCTCGACCGCGCTGGGCCTGATATTCGCCGTGCTCACCGAACGCATCCGCTGGGGTACGGCGTTCAAGCTGCTGGTCTTCATGCCGATGGCGATCTCGATGCTCGCGGCGGGCATCATCTTCCGGCTGGTGTACGAACAGAATCCGGAGCGCGGGGTCGCCAACGCCGTCGCGGTGAGCGTCCACGACATGTTCTCCGAGTCGGCCGGCTTCCCGAGGGCGCGCCCGCTGCCCGTCCATCCGCTGAAGGCGGGCGGCGGCGGTTCCTTCGTCACCAAGGAGCCGGTCAGGGCGGGCGAGCAGGTCCTGCTGCCGCTGGTCGCGTACCGCCCGCCAAGATGCCGGGCGACGCCGAGACCGCCGCGCCCGCCGAGACCGGGCCCGGCAAGGTCACCGGCACGGCCTGGCTGGACTTCACGAAGGGCGGCGGCGGCAAGCCCAACACCATCGACCCCAGGGAGTTCGGCCTCAAGGGCATCAAGGTCGAGGCGGTCAAGGACGGCAAGGTCGTCGACTCGGCCACGGCCGGCGCCGACGGCACCTTCACGCTCTCCGCGAAGGCCGACGGGGCCGAGCTGCGCCTGCCCGCCTCGAACTTCCGGGAGCCGTACAACGGCGTCGACTGGCTCGGCCCGAGCCTGGTGACCCCGGCCATCATCGGCTCCTACGTCTGGATGTGGGCGGGCTTCGCGATGGTGCTGATCGCGGCCGGGCTCGCGGGGCTGCCGCGCGAGCTGCTGGAGGCGGCCCGGGTCGACGGCGCCAACGAGTGGCAGGTGTTCCGCCGCATCACGGTCCCGCTGCTCGCGCCCGTCCTCGCGGTGGTGCTGGTCACCTTGATGATCAACGTACTGAAGATCTTCGACCTGGTGTTCATCATCGCGCCGGGGTCGTCCCAGGACGACGCGAACGTGCTGGCGCTCCAGCTCTACCGCTCGTCGTTCGGCACGGACGCGGATCCCGGCGTCGGCAGCGCCATCGCCGTGCTGCTCCTGCTGCTGGTCGTCCCGGTGATGCTCTTCAACATCCGCCGGATGCGAAAGGAGAGCCGCCGGTGACCCTCACGAGTACGAAGCCCAGGCAGTCCCTCCCGGCGCGGATCGCGGCGCGCGCGGGCGGCGGCGCGATGCGGGTCTTCCTGATCCTGGTCGCGCTGTTCTGGCTGATGCCGACGATCGGGCTGCTCTTCTCGTCACTGCGCAGCCCCACCGACATCGCGGAGACGGGCTGGTGGAAGGTCTTCTCCGCGCCCTCCGACCTCACCCTGGACAACTACGCCAACCTCCTCGACAACAACACCGTCGTCGACTCCCTGTTCAGTACGATCATGATCACCGTCCCGTCGACCGTCCTGGTCGTGGTGATCGGCTCACTGGCCGGGTACGCCTTCGCGTGGATGGACTTCCCGGGCCGCGACTGGTGGTTCCTGGTGGTCGTCGGCCTGCTGGTGGTGCCCGTGCAGGTCGCCCTCGTCCCCGTGTCCGAACTCTTCGGCAAGATCGGCATCTTCGAGACCACGGCGGGCGTGGTCCTCTTCCACGTCGCCTTCGGCCTGCCCTTCGCGATCTTCCTGCTCCGCAACTTCTTCGCGGAGATCCCCAAGGAACTGCTGGAGGCGGCGCGCCTCGACGGGGCGGGTGAGATCCGGCTGTTCGCGCGCGTCGTGATGCCGCTCGGCGGCCCGGCCATCGCCTCGCTCGGCATCTTCCAGTTCCTCTGGGTCTGGAACGACATGCTGGTCGCGCTGATCTTCGCCGACTCGGCCAGCCCGCCGATCACGGTGGCGCTCCAGCGCCAGGTGCGGCAGTTCGGCAACAACATCGACATCCTGGCGCCCGGCGCCTTCATCTCGATGATCATCCCGCTGATCGTCTTCTTCGCGTTCCAGCGGCAGTTCGTGTCCGGCGTGATGGCCGGCGCGGTGAAGTAGCCCCGCCCGCACACCCGCACCCACCACGGCGCCCGGCCCCCACGACCGGGCCGCCGTCCGGCATCTCGGCCGGGACGGTACGAATGAACGGGCCCGCGAAGACCGTCGCCGCCTGCGCGGCACTCACAAAGGCGTAGGAACAGCCCAAGGGTGGCTAAAGTGCGCGTTGATGACGACGCAGCAGATCGCGGCACCGACGCGACCACCGCCCCCGGCTTCCCCGGCTCCCCCACCTCCGCGGCCGCCGCGCGCCGCTGCGCCCGCAGGCTCGGTGCCGTCTGGGCCGCCACCCGCCTCGCCATGCTCGCCCTGCTCGCGCAGCCCCTCGGTGTCTTCCACGTGGGCACGATCAACGGCGAGGTCCACCAGATCTACCACCGCTGGTACGAGCAGCTCGTCCGGGGCGGCTTCCCCCTGGACGACGCCATGTGGCAGTACCCGCCCGGCGCGGCCCTGGTGATCCTCGGGCCGGGCGCCCTGCCCTGGCTCACGTACTTCCAGGCCTTCCTCCTCCTCACCCTGGCGCGCCGACGCGCTGCTCGCCGTCTCGCCCTCGCGGCGCGCGGCCGGCGCCCCGGCCGCTCCACGGCCGGTGCCTGGATGTGGGTGTGCGCCCTGCCGCTGCTCCTGCATCTGCCCCTCGTCCGGTACGACGTCCAGGTCACCGCCCTCGCCGCACTGGCCCTGCTCTGCATGCACCGCCGTCCGCGCGTCGGCGGTGTGCTCGCCGGGCTCGGTGCGACGGTGAAGCTCTGGCCGGTCCTCGTGCTGCTGGGCGCCCCCCGCGGGCGTACCACCCGCCACGCCTGGCTGTCCGCCGCCGCCGGCGCGGCGGCGCTGCTCGCCGTCCTCGCGTCCGTCTTCTCGCACACCTTCGCCTTCCTGCGCCAGCAGGGCAGCAGGGGCGTGCAGATCGAATCGGTCGCCGGCACCGTACTGTCCCTGGCCCGGCCGGCCGGCTGGCCGGGCAAGGTCGAGTACCGGTACGGCGCCATGGAGTTCACCGGGCCGTACGTCTCGTCCTTCGCCCACGCCTCCCTCCTCGCCACGGCCGCCGCCTTCTGCTGGCTGCTGCTGTGGCGTGTCAGGGCCCGCCGCTGGACACCGGCCACCCCCTTCGACGCCGCGCTGGCCGCTGTGCTGCTCTTCACCGTCACCAGCCGGGTGATCAGCCCGCAGTACCTGGTCTGGCTGCTCGGCCTGGCCGCCGTCTGCCTCACCTCGCGGGCCACCACCCAGCGCCCGGTAGCGGCGCTGCTGCTGCCCGCGGCCGCCGTGAGCACGCTCGCCTACCCGGTGCTGTACAACGACGTGGTGACGGGCACGCCACTGGGATGCGCGCTCATGGTCGTACGCAACGGTCTGCTCGTCGCGGCGCTGCTGTCCTGCCGCAGGCTCTGGGCCTCCGCCCGGTGTGCGTAGGAGCAGGACTCAGGGCCCAGTGCCCATGAACGGGAAGGGGGCGCCCCGCACCGGAATGTCCGGTGCGGGGCGCCCCCTGCGTACCGATCAGACTGCGTACCGGTCAGACGCGCGTACGCAGCATCGTCCGCATCGTGCGCATGGCCACCGACAGGTTCGCCAGGTCGAACGCGTCCGATCCCCGGATCTCGTCCAGCGTGGTCCGCGCGCGGCCCAGGATCGCCGCGTTCTTCTGCTCCCACGCCTTGAAGCGCTCCTCCGGCGTCGAGGCCCCGTCCCCCACGGAGAGCACGTCCTGCGTCAGGCCGGCGTGCACCGCGTACAGGTCCTCGCGGATGGAGGCGCGGGCCATGGACTGCCAGCGGTCGGCCCGCGGCAGCTCGATGATCCGGTCCATCAGCTGGGTGATGGAGAGGCGTCGGCGAGGTCGTAGTACACCTCGGCGACCTCCATCGGCGCCTTGCCGGTGCGCTCGGCGATCGCGACGATGTCGAGCGTCGGGAAGGCCGACGAGAACCCGGCCACCCGCAGCGCGAGCTCCTCGGGAACGCCCGCCGCCGTCAGCTCGTCCAGGATGGACTGGTACCACTCCAGGTCCGCGCCGCGCAGCAGCTTCGGCAGCTCGTCCCAGACCCGCGCCACACCGGCGCTGAAGAACTCGATGGTCTCGGCCAGCTCCAGCGGCTGCGGCCGGTTGCCCAGCAACCAGCGCGTACCGCGCTCGACGAGACGGCGCGAGTGCAGCCGGATCCGGGTCTGGACGTCGGCCGCGACCTTGTTGTCGAGTGCCTCGACGGCGTCCCAGACCTCGCTGAGGCCGAAGATCGCGCGGGCCGAGAACTGCGCCCGTACGATCTCCTCGACCGATGCCCCGGTCTCCTCCCGCAGACGGTGCAGGAAGGTCGAGCCGCCGGTGTTGACGGTGTCGTTGACCAGCACCGTCGTGATGATCTCGCGACGCAGCGCGTGCGCGTCGATCTGCTCGGGGAACTTCTCGCGCAGCGCCCCGGGGAAGTACGCGTGCAGCAGGCCCCGCAGGTACGGGTCGTCCGGCAGGCCGGTGTGGATCAGCTCCTCCGCCACCGTGATCTTGGTGTACGCCATCAGGACGGCGAGCTCCGGCTGGCTCAGGCCGCGGCCCGCGCTCAGCAGCTCGCGGATCTGCCGGTCGGTGGGCAGGAACTCCAGCGGGCGGTTGAGGTGCCCGTCGCGCTCCAGCCTGCGCATGAAGCGCTGGTGGGCGTGGAGCAGGGAGGGCGCCTGGGCGACGGCGTTGGCCAGCGCCGTGTTCTGCGCGTAGTTGTTGCGCAGGACCAGCGTGCCGACCTCGTCGGTCATCGTGGCGAGCAGCTTGTTGCGCTGCTTGACGGTCATGTCGCCGTCCGCGACGAGCCCGTTCAGCAGGATCTTGATGTTCACCTCGTGGTCGGAGGTGTCCACGCCCGCGCTGTTGTCGATGGCGTCGGTGTTGATCCGGCCGCCGTCCCGCGCGAACTCGATGCGGCCGAGCTGGGTCGCGCCCAGGTTGCCGCCCTCGCCGACGACCTTGACCCGCAGGTCCTCGCCGTTGACGCGGATGGCGTCGTTCGCCTTGTCGCCGACGTCGCGTTCGCCTCCGCCGAGGACTTGACGTACGTACCGATGCCGCCGTTCCACAGCAGGTCGACCGGCGCCTTGAGGATCGCCTTCATCAGATCGGCCGGGGTCATCTTGGTGACGCCCCGCTCGATGCCGAGCGCCTCGCGGATGTGCGCGTTGACCGGGATCGCCTTGGCGCTGCGCGGGTGGACGCCGCCGCCCGCGGACAGCAGCGAGGTGTCGTAGTCGGCCCACGAGGAGCGCGGCAGCTCGAACAGACGGCGGCGCTCGGCGTACGAGGTGGCCGCGTCCGGGTTCGGGTCGATGAAGATGTGCCGGTGGTCGAAGGCCGCGACGAGGCGGATGTGCTCGGAGAGCAGCATGCCGTTGCCGAAGACGTCGCCGGACATGTCACCGACGCCGACGACCGTGAAGTCCTCGTTCTGGGTGTCGTGGCCGAGCTCGCGGAAGTGCCGCTTGACGGACTCCCAGGCACCGCGGGCCGTGATACCCATGCCCTTGTGGTCGTAGCCGACCGAGCCGCCGGACGCGAAGGCGTCGCCGAGCCAGAAGTTGTACGCGACCGCGATCTCGTTGGCGATGTCGGAGAAGGTCGCGGTGCCCTTGTCGGCGGCGACGACGAGGTACGTGTCGTCCTCGTCGTGGCGCACGACGTCCTTCGGCGGCACGACCTCGCCCGCCACCATGTTGTCGGTGATGTCGAGCAGCGCCGAGATGAAGGTCTTGTACGAGGCGATGCCCTCGGCCATCCACGCGTCGCGGTCGACGGACGGGTCGGGGAGGTTCTTCGCGACGAAGCCGCCCTTGGCACCGACCGGCACGATGACGGTGTTCTTCACCATCTGCGCCTTGACCAGGCCCAGCACCTCGGTCCGGAAGTCCTCCCGCCGGTCCGACCAGCGCAGACCACCGCGGGCGACCTTGCCGAAGCGCAGGTGCACGCCCTCGACGCGCGGCGAGTACACCCAGATCTCGAACGCCGGGCGGGGCGCGGGGAGGTCCGGGATGGCCTGCGGGTCGAACTTCATCGACACGTACGAGTGCGGCTCACCGGTCTTCGTCTTCTGGAAGAAGCTGGTGCGCAGCGTCGCCTTGATGACGGTCAGGAAGGACCGCAGGATCCGGTCCTCGTCCAGGGACGCGACCTGGTCGAGCGCGCCGTCGAGCTCTTCGAGCAGCCCGTCGGTCAGCTCGGTGCCCGCGCTCTGGCGCTCCGGCGACATCCGCGCCTCGAAGAGCGAGATCAGCAGCCGGGTGGTGTGGACGTTGTTGCGGAGGGTGTCCTCCATGTAGTCCTGGCTGAAGGTCGAACCGGCCTGGCGCAGGTACTTCGCGTACGCGCGCAGCACCATCGCCTGTCGCCAGCTCAGGCCGGCGCTCAGGACCAGGGCGTTGAAGCCGTCGTTCTCGGCCTGCCCGGTCCACACGGCGGCGAAGGTGTCCTGGAAGCGCTCGCGCGCGTCGTCGGCGAGGTAGTCGCCGTTGCTGTTCGGCTTGGGCATGCGCAGGCCGAAGTCGTAGATCCACGCGTGCGTACGGTCGGCGCAGCGCAGCTCGTACGGACGCTCGTCGACGACCTCGACGCCGAGCCGCTGGAGCACCGGCAGGACGGCGGACAGGGAGACCTGCTCGCCGATCCGGTAGATCTTGAAGCGGCGCTCGTTCGGTCCGGCGCCCACCGGCTCGTACAGGGACAGCGCGAAGCTGTTGCGGCCGTGCGTCAGCTGCTCCAGGTGGACCAGGTCGGCGACGGCGGAACGCGGCGAGTGGTCGGCCTTGTAGCCCTCGGGGAAGGCGTGTCCGTACCGGCGCAGCAGCTCGGCGGCGCGCTCCTCGCCGCACTCGGCGTTCAGGGCCTCGGAGAAACCGTCGGCCCAGGAGCGGGCGGCCTCGACCAGACGGGTCTCGACGCGCTCGGTGTCGGCGTCGGTGAGGTCGGGCAGCTCGGTGCCCGGCGGGACGCGGACGACGAAGTGCAGGCGGGAGAGGATCGACTCGGTGTTCCAGGCGGTGAAGTCGACGCTGATGCCGCCGAGCTCCTCCTTGAGGATGTCGATGAGCCGCAGCCGCACCGCGGTGGTGTAGCGGTCACGGGGCAGGTAGATCAGGGCGGAGTAGTAGCGCCCGTACTCGTCCTTGCGCAGGTACAGGCGCAGCCGGCGCCGCTCCTGGAGGTAGAGCACGCTCGTCACGATGGACGCCAGCTGGTCGACGGGCGTCTGGAAGAGCTCGTCGCGCGGGTACGTCTCCAGGATCTGGAGCAGGTCGCGGCCGTCGTGGCTGTTGGGCGAGAAGCCCGCGGTCTCCAGGACCTCGGCGACCTTGCGGCGGATGACGGGGACGCGGCGTACGGACTCGGTGTACGCGGCCGAGGAGAACAGCCCGAGGAAGCGGCGCTCGCCGACGACGTTGCCGTCGGCGTCGAACTTCTTCACACCGACGTAGTCGAGGTAGCTCGGCCGGTGCACGGTCGAGCGGCTGTTGGCCTTCGTCAGTACGAGCAGCTTGTGCTCGCGGGCCTTGGCGCGGGCGTCGGCGGGCAGCCGGCTGAAGGACGGGCTCACCGGGTGTGCCTCGTCGCCGCTGTGGTGCGGGTCGGAGCGGAGGATACCGAGTCCGGTGCCGGGGTCGGCGGCGAGCGCGTCGTCGTCGGTCAGCTGGTACTCGCGGTACCCGAGGAAGGTGAAGTGGTTCGGCGGCCAGCCAGCGCAGCAGCTCGCGGGCCTCGTCGACCTCCTGGTCGCGCAGGTCGTCGGCGGTGGGCTCGCTCGGCAGCTCGTCGGCGATGCGCAGCGCGGAGTCGCGCATCTTCTCCCAGTCCTCGACGGCCTCGCGGACGTCGGACAGGACGCGCAGCAGGTCGGCGGTGATCTGCTTGAGGTCGGAGCGGTCGGTCTCACGGTCGATCTCGACGTGGATCCAGGACTCCACGCACGCGTCGTGCGGCAGCTCCTGGGCGCCGGCGCGCGCTCCGTCGCTGGGCAGGACCTCGATCAGCTTGCCGGCGACATCGCGCCGTACGGTGACCTGCGGGTGGATCACGACATGGATGCCGCGGCCCTGGCGGGACAGTTCGTTGGTGACCGAGTCGACCAGGAAGGGCATGTCGTCGGTGACCACCTCGACGACGGAGTGGCTGCAGGTCCAGCCGTTCTCTTCGACGGTCGGGGTGTGGACCCGGACGCTGGCGGTGCCCTGCGGGCGGTTCTCCGCCAGCCGGAAGTGCGAGAGGGCCGCGCCGAACACGTCGACCGGGTCGCGGTCGGCGAGGTCTTCGGGGGCCGTGTGCAGGTAGTAGCGCTGGAGGTACGCGAGGAGTGTGTCCCGGTCGGGAATGCCTTCGCTCGTGGACCCGGACGAAGGTTGCCCCCCGGCCGGGCTGTTCTCAGCTACCCGGGCCGCCCGTACGAGCAGCTCGGCCTTGGCTTCGTCCAGCTTGGTCTGCATGTCCTCTGGCTCCTGTCGCGCGCCATTGCGTGACGTAGGTGAAGAAAGATGGCACAACGCCACGACGCGGGGTATCCGGTCGGGTCGACGTTATGCCGCGGTGAGGGATACCCATGACGTTATTGGCCATTTTTGACGGCCGGTCCGGGTTTCGGGGACCAGCGATCGCCCGGGCACGGTGGTGCTCCGGGCGGATGCCGGGGGCTTCACTGCCCCCGAGGGCTATCGCGCTGATCACGGCACCAGGCTATCCCCCCGCACCGGGGCGCCGTCATGTCCGATCGGTGTACAAAACCAGCCCGGAAGTTTGACAGTCTGGACAGCGCAGCGCGCGCCGCTTCATGGCAGGCACCGCCCGGCGGTCCCCCGGCCGCCGGAACCGGCGGGGCGCCTTGGCAAACGCCGCCCGCCGGTGCAGGTTGAACCGGACGGCACGGAACAGGCCGCCCGAGGGGAGCACACCGCCATGGCACCCAAGATCCTCATCGTCACCGGCGACGCAGCGGAGTCGCTGGAAGTCCTCTACCCCTACCAACGCCTGCGCGAGGAGGGGTACGAGGTCCACATCGCCGCCCCGACCCGCAAGAAGCTCCAGTTCGTGGTCCACGACTTCGAGCCCGGCTTCGACACGTACACGGAGAAGCCCGGCTACACCTGGCCCGCCGACCTCGCGTTCTCCGAGGTGGAAGCCGGCCAGTACGCCGCCGTGGTGGTCCCCGGCGGGCGGGCGCCGGAGTACCTGCGCAACGATCCGGAACTCCGCAAGATCCTCAAGGCCTTCTTCGACTCGGACAAGCCGGTGGCCCAGATCTGCCACGGTCCGCTCCTGACGGCGGCCGTCGACGGGCTCGCCGGCCGCCGGGTCACCGCGTACCCGGCCCTGGAGCTCGACATGCAGTCCGCCGGGGCGACCTTCCAGGACGTCGAGACGGTGGTCGACGGCACCCTGGTCTCGGCCCGCGCGTGGCCGGACCACTCGAGCTGGATGCGTGAGTTCCTCACGGTCCTGCGCGCGAAGAGCCCGGTGGCCTGAGCGCGCGGCGGGGCGGTGCGAGCCGCAACAGAACGGGGCGGAGCGGAACGGGTGCGGTGCGGGGCCGGGCAGGAGACGTCCCGCACCCCTCACTCCATCCACCGCTCCGCCAGCGCCACCGCCTCCGCCAGGCTGTCCACCACCGGCACGCCGGCCGGCTCCAGGCTGGCCCTGCTGTGCGAGCCCCCCGTATAGAGCACCGCCCGCGCCCCCACATGCGCCGCCCGCACCGCGTCGTCGACCGCGTCGCCGATCACGACCACCTGCTGCGGCGTGACACCGCCCAGCGCCGCGACATGGCGGGCCATGTGCGCGGCCTTGCTGCCGCCCGAAGGCCCGGTCCGCCCGTCGACCCGTACGAAGTGCCGCTCGATGCCGTACCCCCGTACCACCGGGAGCAGCTGCTCGTGCCCGTACATGCTCAGCAGTGACTGGCTGCGGCCCGTCGACTGCCACTCCACCAGCAGCTCCTCGACGCCGTGCGTGAGCGCGCACACCACACGCAGCTCGGTGTAATGCCGGTGGAATGCCTCGTCCATGGCCAGCCACTCCGCGTCCGTCGGCAGCCGCCCCATCAGCCTCTCGTAGAAGCGGGGGATGGGCACGCAGTACAGCTCGCGGTACCGCTCGAGTGTGATCGGTTCGATCCCGATCTCCGCGAACGCCGCGTTCGTCGCGCCGATGACCGCACTGATGTCGTCGAGCAGCGTGCCGTTCCAGTCCCAGACGAGATGCGTCGTCGTGTGCTTCCCCATTCCAAGAAGGTACCCACCGGGTACGACGGCGCAGACACCGCAGCCGGGCTCAGCCGATCAGATTCGGGATCTCCTGCACCCCGTACCACAGCAGTTCGTGGTCCTCCGCCCCGTCCACCGTGAACTGCGCGTCGTCGACCCCGTGGTCCGCCGCTCCCAGCGCCGCCGCCGCCGCCGTCACGTCCGCCTCCGCGTCGTCGGCGTCGACGTGCACCGCCGCCGCCTTCTTCAGCGGCACCGCGGCGGCGATCCGCACCTCGCCGATCGCCGCGGCGTCCAGCCCCCGGTCCGGGTCGGCGACCGCGTCCCCGTCCGGTACGTCGACGGCCACGACGACCCGCGCCGCGCAGCGCCCGGGTCTCCCGCCACCAGCCGCAGCGACGCGGCCGCGGCCCGGTTGAGCGCGGCGTACTCGAGCTCCTCGATGTCGTCCGAGACGTACCACTCGCGCAGGCCGGGGGTCACGGCGTAGGCGGCCAGCGGGCCGGGTCCCAGCTCGCCCGCCTTGTGCGCCTCGGCGAGACCGGAAAGGGTCAGGGGGACGTAGACGCGCATCGGCAGGCCGCTTTCGTAGTCGGAGACGGACTCAAGGATACGTACGGAGTCCCCCTTCGGAGTGGTGGTCCCCGGCTCCTGCGACGTCCACCCCGTGAGGCGGGTGCGGAGCGGACGCCGCCCCGGCACTGCCTTCCGTCACCCTGATAGGTGATCCGCTTGGCCGGTGCCTCCCGCGTCCACCGCTTCTTGCCGCCCCCTGTCCGGCCCCGTAGAAGAACACCAGCAGAAGTTACCGCCCGGTATCAAACCCGGGCCGGCAGAGCGGGGCACACAGATGAACAAGGACAGGACCAGGCCGCACGGACGTCACGACCAGCGCGGGCCCGGCGCCTCCGCGCTCAGGGCGAGGATCCCCGGAACGGCGGGCGGCAGCTCCGCAGCCGGCGCCCCCCACACCGCATCCACCACCACGCCCGCCACGCCTACAGCCCAGGCTCTGCGGCACCACCACCGCCGTCCCACGCCGCGCGAACTGTTCGCCGAGCGCCTGCTGGCGGTGCTCAGCGGCCGGCGCCCCGTCCACTGGATGCTCGGGCACACCATCGGCGAGGCGTACGAGCAGCTCGTCGCCTCGCGCCCACGACCCCGCTGCGCACGCGCGGCACGCTTCCCGTCGTACGCACCTGCGGCGGCTTCCATCCGCGCCCCGGCGTCGTCGAGGCCTTCGCGAGCATCGCGGCCGGCGAGCAGGTACGGGCGATGGCGTTCCGCCTGGAACAGGGCCGTGACCTGCGCTGGCGGTGCGCCGCCGTCGAGCTGGGCGGCGCCCCGGCGGCGGCCGCCTGCGCCCCGGCGTGAAGGCGCGGCACAGACACGGCCGGGGCCGCGGCACAGCCGGGACGCGGCCGGGGCCGGACACCCCGTCGGTGTCGCCGGCGTCATGCCACGCAAGGCCGTACGGGCTGTACGTACGCCCGCCCGCCTGCCCGCGCCTACTTCTTGCGGCGGCGTCCGCCGCCCTTCTGCGCCTTGCGCCGCTCGGCGCGCGTCATGCCGTCCGACTCGGACCGGGCGGGCTCGTCCTCGTTGTCGAAGTCGCCCTCGACGACGCCACCCTCGCCGTCCACCGTGGGAGCGGAGAAGTGCAGCCGGTCGGGCCGCTGCGGGGCGTCGAGCCCCTTCGCCCGGATCTCCGGACGGCCGGCGCCGGCGGGCACCGCGTCCTCCTTGCTGAGCGACGGCCTTCCGGCCCCCGCCTGGTCGGGCACAGCCTGCACCGGAACCTCCTCGACCTGCTGCTCGACCTGGACTTCCAGGTTGAACAGGTAGCCGACGGACTCCTCCTTGATGCCGTCCATCATCGCGTTGAACATGTCGAAGCCCTCGCGCTGGTACTCGACCAGCGGGTCCTTCTGGGCCATCGCGCGCAGGCCGATGCCCTCCTGGAGATAGTCCATCTCGTAGAGGTGCTCGCGCCACTTGCGGTCCAGGACGGACAGCACCACGCGCCGCTCCAGCTCACGCATGACGTCGGAGCCGAGCTGCGCCTCACGCCCGGCGTACTGCTCGTAGATGTCGTCCTTGATGGACTCGGCGATGAACTCGGCGGTGATGCCCGCCCGGTCGCCCGCCGCGTCCTCCAGCTCCTCGACGGTGACCTTCACCGGGTAGAGCTGCTTGAACGCGCCCCACAGCCGGTCGAGGTCCCACTCCTCGGCGAAGCCCTCGACGGTCTCCGCCTGGATGTACGCGTCGATGGTGTCGTCCATGAAGTGACGGATCTGGTCCTGCAGGTCCTCGCCCTCGAGCACCCGGCGCCGCTCGCCGTAGATGACCTCGCGCTGCCGGTTGAGCACCTCGTCGTACTTCAGGACGTTCTTGCGCGCCTCGAAGTTCTGCTGCTCGACCTGCGACTGGGCGGACGCGATGGCCCGCGTCACCATCTTGTTCTCGATCGGCACGTCGTCCGGCACGTTGGCCATCGACATCACGCGCTCGACCATCGCGGCCTTGAACAGGCGCATCAGGTCGTCACCCAGCGACAGGTAGAACCGCGACTCGCCCGGGTCGCCCTGTCGGCCGGAGCGGCCGCGCAGCTGGTTGTCGATACGGCGCGACTCGTGCCGCTCGGTGCCCAGCACGTAGAGGCCGCCGAGCGCCTTGACCTCTTCGAACTCGGCCTTGACGGCCAGCTCGGCCTTCTCCAGTGCGGCGGGCAGGGCCGCGGCCCACTCCTCGATGTGCTCCTCCGGGTCGAGGCCGCGCTGGCGCAGCTCCGCCTCGGCGAGGTCGTCCGGATTGCCGCCGAGCTTGATGTCCGTACCGCGTCCCGCCATGTTCGTGGCGACGGTGACGGCGCCCTTGCGGCCGGCCTGAGCGACGATCGACGCCTCACGGTCGTGCTGCTTGGCGTTGAGGACCTCGTGCTGGACACCGCGCTTGGAGAGCTGCTGCGAGAGGTACTCCGACTTCTCCACGGAAGTGGTGCCGACCAGGATCGGCTGCCCCTTCTCGTGCTTCTCCACGATGTCGTCGACGACCGCGGCGAACTTCGCGACCTCGGTGCGGTAGATCAGGTCGGACTGGTCGGCACGGACCATCGGCCGGTTCGTCGGGATCGGCACGACGCCCAGCTTGTAGATCTGGTGGAACTCGGCGGCCTCGGTCATGGCCGTACCGGTCATGCCGGAGAGCTTGTCGTAGAGGCGGAAGAAGTTCTGCAGGGTGATCGTGGCGAGGGTCTGGTTCTCGTCCTTGATGTCCACCCCTTCCTTCGCCTCGATCGCCTGGTGCATGCCCTCGTTGTAGCGGCGGCCGGCGAGGATACGGCCGGTGTGCTCGTCGACGATCATGACTTCGCCGTCGATGACGACGTAGTCCTTGTCCTTCTTGAAGAGTTCCTTGGCCTTGATGGCGTTGTTCAGGTACCCGACGAGCGGCGTGTTGACCGACTCGTACAGGTTGTCGATGCCCAGCCAGTCCTCGACCTTGGCGACGCCGGACTCGTGGATGGCGACCGTGCGCTTCTTCTCGTCGACCTCGTAGTCGCCGGTCTCCTCGATGCCCTTGAGCGGGTTGCCCGGCTCGCCCTTCTTCAGGCGGACGACGAGCTTGGCGAAGTCGCCGTACCACTTGGTGGCCTGGTCGGCCGGGCCCGAGATGATCAGCGGCGTACGGGCCTCGTCGACCAGGATCGAGTCGACCTCGTCGACAATCGCGAAATTGTGACCGCGCTGGACGAGCTCGTCCTTCGACCACGCCATGTTGTCGCGCAGATAATCGAAGCCGAATTCATTGTTCGTGCCGTACGTGATGTCGCAGGCGTACATCTCACGGCGCTGCGCGGGCGACATATTGGCAAGAATGCAGCCGACCTCGAGGCCGAGGAATTTGTGCACCCGGCCCATCATCTCGGAGTCGCGCTCGGCCAGGTAGTCGTTCACCGTGATCAGGTGGACGCCCTTGCCGGACAGCGCGTTCAGATACGCGGGAAGCGTGCCGACGAGGGTTTTGCCCTCACCGGTCTTCATCTCGGCGACATAACCGAGATGCAGGGCGGCGCCACCCATCATCTGGACGTCGTAATGGCGCTGGCCGAGAACGCGCTTCGCCGCCTCGCGAACGGTCGCGAACGCCTCGGGGAGCAGGTCGTCCAGGCTCTCGCCGTCGGCGTACCGCTGCCTGTACTCATCGGTGAGCGCCCGCAACTCGGCGTCGGAGAGGTCGACGAAGTCCTCTTCGATGGAGTTGACCTGGTCCGCGATGCGGTGCAGTTTGCGCAGGATCTTGCCTTCGCCTGCACGCATGAGCTTGTTGAAGACGGACACTGAGGCTGGTCTCCTTGCCGGTCGGGCCTGTGCACTGGGTCGTATGTGGACTCTGGCGCGGGCACGGCAGGTGGTCCCCACCGCAACGGCCATCGTAAGCGAGGACCCCGCCACGCCGGGAGGTCCGCCCGCAGGAAGGCACACTGTCACCCGCAAAGAGAACGGACAGGGGGCCCGGAAGGTGCCGGGCCGTCCCGAAAAGGTCTGGCGCGCCCCGCCCGCCGCGCCGAGAATCGGCCGATGAAGCCCTCCGTCCTCACCACCGGGCGTCTGCTGCTGCGCCCTTTCGAGCCCGCCGACACCGAGGCCGTCTTCCAGGCCTGCCAGGATCCCGGCATCCAGCGCTGGACGTCGATTCCCTCACCGTACGAACGGGAGCACGCGGAGAGCTTCACCGGCCGGATCGTGCCCGAAGGCTGGCGCTACGGCACGGCGTACGCCTTCGCGGTGCTCACCCGGAACGGCGGGGAACTGGTGGCGCGCTGTCGTCGATCACGCCGCGGTGAAGGGCATCGCGGAAATCGGGTACTGGGCGGCGAAGCCGCACCGCGGCCGCGGCTACGTGACGGAGGCGGTGGGGGCCCTCGCCCACTGGGCCTTCACCACGGCCGGCGTGGAACGCCTGGAGTGGCGCGCCGAGGTCGGCAACGACGCGTCTCGCGCGGTGGCCGAGAAGGCCGGTTTCGTCATCGAGGGCATCCAGCGTTCCGGTATCGCGAACAAGGGCGTACGCCGCGACGGCTGGATCGGCGCCCTGCTCCCCTCCGACCTCGGGCTGCCCACGGACCGCCCGTACCTGCCCGCCAGGGCCTGATTTCCCGCAGTTCAGGTCCTGTTGTCAGTGACGGCCCTTAGGGTGCGGCCATGACCAGTCTGCTGTCGCCCACTGCCTCCCTGTCCGCCGACGAAGCCCGCAGGATCGCCCTGCGCGCCCAGGGATTCCTGGGCGCGCCGGACCGGCGGGGCGGAGTGCGCGGCATGCTGCGGCACCTGGGCGCGGTGCAGCTCGACACGATCTCCGTGCTGGCCCGCTCCCACGAGCTGATCGCGTACGCCCGCCTCGGCGCCGTGGGCCGTGCGGCCGTGGAGGACGCCTACTGGACCGGCAGCCATGCCTTCGAGTACTGGTCGCACGCCGCCTGCATCCTGCCCATCGAGGAATGGCCGCACTTCGCCTTCCGCCGCCGCGCCTACCGCGACCGCCCGCAGTGGCACCACGACCTGCCGGACGGCACGTACGACGCGGTGATCAAGCAGCTGCGCGCCGAAGGGCCGCTCACCGCGACCGAGTTGGGCGGCGCGAAGAACGGCGGGGAGTGGTGGGACTGGTCGGCGTCGAAGGTGGCCGTCGAGCGTGCGCTGATGTACGGCGAGGTGGTGTGCACCGAGCGGCGCGGCTGGAAGCGGGTCTACGACCTCGCCGAGCGCGCCGTCCCGGACGCCGTCCGCCACGACGACCTCGATGACACCGAGTGCCTTCGCCGCCTCGTGCGGCTGGCCGGACAGTCGCTCGGCGTCGGTACGCGCGCCGACATCGCGGACTACCACCGCCTCAAGGGCGAGCAGGTCGAGGCCGTGATCGCCGAGTCGGGGCTGGTTCCGGTCGAGGTCGAGGGCTGGTCCAAGCCCGCCTGGGCGGACCCCGAGGCCCTGGCGAGCACCCCGCGCGGCCGTCACCGCACGACACTGCTGTCGCCCTTCGACTCGCTCGTCTGGGACCGCCCGCGCACCGAACGCATCTTCGGCTTCACGCACCGCCTGGAGGCATACGTCCCCAAGCCGAAGCGGATTCACGGTTACTTCGCGATGCCCCTGCTCGCGGGCGGCCGGCTGCTGGGCCGGGTCGACCCGGCGCGCGAGGGCAAGACCCTGGTGGCGCGCCAGGTCTCCCTGGAGAGCCGGAAGGCGGCGGCGCCGATGGCCCGGGCCCTGGTCGAGGCGGCGGAGTGGGTCGGCTGCACGGACGTACGACTGGAGCGCGTCGGCACACCGGACCTGCGCACCGCGCTGACCGCCGAACTGGCCCGCCTCACCTGATCTCCAGGATCTTCTCCCGCATCGCGTAGACGACCGCCTCCATCCTGGAGTGCAGCTGCAGTTTCTCCAGGATGTTCCGGACATGGTTCTTCACGGTGTTCTCGGAAATGAACAACTCCTTGGCGATGTCCCGGTTGTTCATGCCGGTCGCGACCAGCTTGAGGACCTCGAGCTCCCGGTCGGTCAGCCGCGGCGCCGGGACGAGCCGTCGCTCGTCGGTGCGCTGGATCATCGACTTGAACTCCGTGAGGAGCTTGGACGCCATCGACGGGCTGATCTGGGACTGGCCGTCGGCCACCGCCCGGATCGCGGTGGCCACCTCGTCCGTGGAGATCTCCTTGAGGAGATATCCCGTCGCACCCGCCTTGATCGCGTCGTAGAGATCCGCCTCCTCGTCGCTGATCGTCAGCATGATGATCTTCGCGCTGGGAGCCACTTCCTTGATCGAGGTACATGCCTCGATGCCACCGCGCTTGGGCATCCGTACGTCCATCAGCACGATGTCGGGCAGCAGATCGGCGGCCTTGTCCACGGCCTCCGCCCCGTCACCGGCCTCGCCGACGACCTGGATGTCCTCCTCCTGCGCCAGGACGATCTCCAGCCCCCGGCGGAACAGGGCGTGGTCGTCCACGACCAGCACCCTGATGGGCTCCTTGCGCGACCCCCCGGCGTCCGTGTCGGGGCCGTCGGCATCCTCCACGCCGAACCCGTCGTGCACCGGACCGAAGCTGTCCGCCATCGTTCCTCCCCCTGAAGGCCGTGGCCCGAAATTCATGAGCTGCCCCAACCACAGTGTGCAGAGCACCGATTGGCTTGCGACGTCATGATTTCATGCCCGGACGACGCAACGGTGATCCTTCGGTCGCACGATGGTGCCCCTGGGGGGCGCACAGGCGCTCCAGGGGCACCATCACAAATGGGTACGGCACGCCGCCCGCGCTGGTTCAGCGTGCCCGGCGGATCACCCGCCGAGCGCACCTCCGGCGCCGCCCGCCTCGGCCTCGGCCAAAGCGTCCGTCGTCAGGTGGATGACACCGTAGTCATAGGCGTGCCGCCGGTAGACGACACTGGGCTCCTTCGTCTCGGAGTCGACGAAGAGATAGAAGTCGTGCCCGACCAGCTCCATCTCGTAGAGCGCCTGGTCGAGCGTCATCGGTGCCGCGACGTGGGTCTTCTCGCGGACCACCAGCGGTCCTTCGCCCTGTACTTCGAGCGGGCCGATCCTGGTGGTGGGGACGGCGGGCGCCGCTTCCTCGGTGACGAGCGTCCCGTTGCCGTTGAGGGCTGCGGCATCCGGCACCACCGTACCGACCTCGGCGGCCGACAGCCTGCCGTTGCCACGGCGCGTGTGGCGCTTGTCGTGCTGCTTGCGCAGCCGTGCCTCCAGCTTCCCCGTGGCGAGGTCCAGCGCTGCGTACGGGTCGGCGGCCGACGCCTCGGCCCGGATCACCGGACCACGCGAGTGAAGCGTGATCTCCACCCGGTCGGAACGGTCGGCCTGCCGCGGGTTGGGCTCCTTGGACACCTCGACGTCCAGGCTGATCACCTTGCCGTCGAGCTTCTGGATCTTGTCCAGCTTCAGCTTCTCGGCCACGTGCTTGCGGAACCTCTCGGGCACCTCGGTCTTGCGGCCCTTGACGACGATGTCCACGCAGAACTCCGTTCCCGGATAGCCCCGCTTCAGCGGCGGGGCGTCTCCCTTTTGCACCCGGTTCCGGTGCTCACCGGAACCTCGGACTTGGTGACTTTCACCTCCTCCTCCCCAGTCGACAAGGTCCCCACCCCATCGACTTCGGGCTGAAGAGGAAACCCGAAGCGCAGCCGTTCACATAAACCTAGCGAGGCGCAGGCTCTGCTTTTCCTCACAACCGAACATAGCTCGCTCGGACGTATGTCGGCACCCGCTACCGGTGCGTACCTCCGATCACGTGCTTTTCTTCCGTCACCACCTGCAACGATCCAAGTTCCCCGTCAGTTCCGGTTCATTCCGAAGGAGAGCGCCGGTGCCGCGACCACAGCCGCGTTCAACTGGCCGGATGCGGGAATCAGCCGTTCTCGGGTGGCACTCAGTGCACGGGCCGCCTCCACGAGCGAAGCCCCCGTTGTCATGAGATCGTCCACCAGTACGGCCCGGCCGCCCTCCAGCAGCCGGCTGCCCCCGGCAACCACTTCCAGGGCCCCCGCCAGGTTCGCGCCCCGCTCCCGGGCGCTCAGGCCCGACTGGTCGTACACCGCACGCCGCTGCCTGAGCACCGCGAGCACCCGGGCCGGCACCCCGGCGCGCGCGCAGCTCGCCCGCAGCCGCCAGCGCGATCCGGCGCGCCGATCATGCCCGCGTGCCCTGACCGCCCCGGGCGCGGACGGCACGGGTACGAGCAGCAGCGGCCCCGCCGCCCCGGCCGGTGAACCGGCGTCGCCTCCCGTACCGCGCCCGCCAGCGCGACACCCAGCGGTCCGGCCAGCCCCAGCGCGCCCCGCTCCTTGTGCCCGATCAGCACGGCCCGTACCAGCGTCCTCGTACGGAGCGGCGGCATGGACCACCGGCAGCCCCGGCGGCTCGGGGCACGGGCGCACCCGGCGCGCACCCGCGCCGTACAGCGCCTGCCCGCACTCCGGGCACAGCAGCGTCCGCGGCCTGCCGCAGCCGCCGCACGCGACCGGCAGCACCAGGCCGGAGATCTCCCGCCACCACCCGCGCATGGCACCCACCCTGCCGGGCCGTGCCCGCGACAGCCACCCCTGTGGAAAACCCAGAAGGGCCGGAAACCAGGAACCTGCACCTGCTGCGGAAGCGGGGCGGAAACGGGCCTGGCTAACCCGGGTAGACCGGGGACGATCCCTTGCTGACCACGGTCTTCCAGTTGGCGCCCGGCGGCAACCGCACAATCCCGTCCTCCAGCGAGTGCGCCAGCAGCGGCAGCCGGTCGTCGTCCGCCGAGGCGACCGCCGCCACCCGGTTCGCTCCCGGCACCGACTGGGCGTCCGACGTCGAACCGTCCGTCTGCAGGTACCGCAGTTGCTGCACCCCGCCGGACTCGCGGCCGACCACCACCAGACGGCTGCGGCCGGCCCAGGACACGGCCGTCACTTCCTCCATCTGCGGGGCGATGGGCCGCAGGTCGGCAACGGAAACTTCCGGCTTGTCATCGGGTCCGTGCCGCTCGACCCGGCCGAGCTTCAAGGTCGTCCGGCCGTCCTGCGAGACAGCAGCACGATCCGTACGCCGTCCGCCGACACCTTCAGGGCTTCGATACGAGCCCCGTCGAGGCCGTCGACGACCTTGACCTCCTCCGGCTCGCCCTCGCCGCCCGCCAGCCGCAGGAGCCGCGGCTGCCGGGGGTCCCGGTCGGCCACCCACAGGTCGCCCCGGCCGTCCCAGCTCGGCGCCGAGAGACGGTCCGTCTCCTCCTTGGCGCTGCTGGTCAGCACCGGCTCCCGCGGCTCGCCGTCCGAGACGACGGACGTCACATACAGCGCATGCGCGTCCTGCGAGACCCCTGCCGCCCGCCGTTCGTCGCGCGCCACCGCGACCGCGCCGAGCTGCCGCTCGCCGTTGCCGAAGGGGCCCGGCACGGGGTCGGCCTCATCGTCGGCGTCGGCGTTCTCGGTGTTGGCCACCATCCGTACGAGACGCTGCTTGGTGTCGAGGAAGTACTGGTAGTCGGGGCTCCCCGAGGCGCGTTCCGGAGCGAAGTCCTGCGCCTGGTCACCGCCGAGCACGCACAGCGTCGAGCCGTCCGACCGCTGCAGCTCCACCTGGCCGGCCCGGTACGACGTCAGGTCCCGCAGGGTGAACAGCAGTTGGGCCGCCATCTCCCTGCACCGCTTCTGGCCGACGTTGGACGCCTTCCCGTTGAGCGGCACCTTGAGAGCGTTGCGGTCGTCGAACACCAGCGACTTGGTGCCCTCCTTCAGCTTCAGCGCCGTACCCGTGGGAAAGCTCGAGCTCACCACCGGCTTCAGCCAGTTGGTCGGGCCGCTCAGCAGCGCCTCGACCGTCTGCGTCACCGGGTCCATCTGGGTCTGCGGGTCCATGCGCTTGCGCACATAGATCGGGTCGGCGACCAGCCACGGGTGGGCGGCCCCGGTCCGCTCGGACGACGTACCCGAGGCGAAGTAGTACTTGTTGACAGAGCTGTAGATGCGCTCGAAGTCCGACTCGCCGAGCACCAGGCCCTGCGGCAGACCGTCGATGCGCCACTCCTGGCCGCCCGGACCGCTCTGCCTGCTGAGATGGATCGTCTCGTGGTACTCCCGGTTGACCGGCCGGTACGCGCGCTGCCCGTTCACCTCGGCGATCTCCGTGCCGGTCAGCGCGTACGTATAGACCCCGCCCTCGCGGTCACTGGCCCGCTGGTCCTGGGGCACCGGGCCGTTGGCCAGCACCGTGACCCGGCTCGGATTCCATTTGTCGGACGCCTTCTTCGTCAGGTACTTGCGGGCCGTGGCGAACTGCGGGTCGTCGCCCGTCATCGCCTCCAGGAACCCCTCGACGATCTCGTTGGGCTGTGCCCCGTCCCTCGGGGCCATCCCGTACACCCGCACCTGCGAGTCACCGCGCGGAGAAGCGTCCACGGCCTCCACGTCACCGCTGTCCGGCATGGACGCACAGCCGGCCAGCAGCAGACCGCTGCACCCCAGCAGCACCGGCGTACGGGGCACCCGCCACCGGCCGCCGCGTCCTGAACCCAGTGCCCACGGGTGCTGTCCTTCCGCTCCGCCTGCGATGAACTGTCGCCGTCGCCCGCCGGGCGCGCCACCACCCGGGCCCCACTGCCCGGCAGCGCCGTCGGATCCGCCGTGGGCACGCGCGCGGCGTCGTCGAGCAGGCGACCGCTCGGCACCCGGCTGAGCGGGCACGGTCGCGAGCCGGTGCACGCCGCTGTCCGGCCCGTTGCCCGCGATCCGGCTGTCCGCCTCCGCGCGCTCGCGCCCACGCCGTGAATCCTCGGGTTCCAGCGGAATCGGCGAACCGCGCAGTGACTCGTCCGCCGTACGCGGCAGGGTCAGCCTGAACTGCGATCCGCCGCCCGGCTCTCCCCACGCCTGCAGCCAGCCGCCGTGCAGCCGCGCGTCCTCGACGGCGATGGACAGCCCGAGGCCGGTCCCGCCGGTGGTGCGCGCCCGCGCCGGATCGGCACGCCAGAACCGGTTGAAGACCCGCGTCGCCTCCCCCGGCTTGAGTCCGACGCCGTAGTCACGGACCGCCACGGCGACCGCCCCGCCCGCGGCGCCCAGCCGGACCACGACGTCCCGGCCCTCACCGTGCTCGACGGCGTTGACCACGAGATTGCGCAGTACGCGCTCCACGCGCCGGGCATCGGCCTCGGCGACGACGGGCTGTTCGTCACCGGTCACCCGTATCCGGGTGCCCTTGCGCTCGGCCAGCGGCTCGGCGCCCTCGATGACCCGGCGTACGACCTCACGCAGGTCTATCGGCTCGGCCTCCAGGGCCGCCGCGCCCGCGTCGAACCGGCTGATCTCCAGCAGGTCGGCGAGCAGCGACTCGAACCGGTCCAGCTGCCCGGCGAGCAGCTCGGCGGACCGCGCCGTCACCGGGTCGAAGTCGGAACGCGCCTCATGGATGACGTCGGCGGCCATCCGTACGGTCGTCAGCGGCGTGCGCAGCTCGTGCGAGACGTCCGAGACGAAGCGCCGCTGCAGCCGGGACAGCTCCTCCAGCTGCTGGATCTTGACCTGCAAATTCTGCGCCATCTTGTTGAAGGCCTCACCGAGCCGGGCGATGTCGTCCTCGCCCGTGACCTTCATACGCTCCTGGAGCCGGCCGGCGGACAGCCGCTCGGCGACCCCCGCGGCCATGCGCACGGGCGTGACGACCTGCCGCACGACCAGCCACGCGATGCCGCCGAACAGGACGACGACGAACACTCCCGCGGTGGCGAGCGTGGTCTTCACCAGGCTCAGCGACTCCTCCTCCTGTGTCAGCGGGAAGAGGTAGTAGAGCTGGTAGGGCTGGCCGCTGTTGTCGTTCAGCTGCTTGCCGATGACCAGGCCCGGCTCGGGATCCTGCGCGTCCGTGTACGTAATCCGGACAAAGGCCTTGTAGGCCTTGCCGGTCCCCTCGTCGATGGCGTCCCGCAGTTTCTGCGGCACGCTCGCACTCTGGTTCACACCGCCCGAGGCGCGCGGCCCCCGGTTGATGGAACTCTCGTCGTCCGAGTCGGCGCTCAGCGCCACCACGTGGAAGGCCTGCCGGCCGCCGCTGGCCAGCTGCTCGACCAGCTCGGTCCGCCAGTTGGTGGAGTTGCGGGCGGCCGCCCGGATCTCCGAGCTGTCACCGGCCCCCACACCCGTTCCCGCGACGGTACGGGCCTTCTCCTCCGCCACGTCGAATCCACCGGCCGCCTGACTCTGGGCGGCCTCCTGCTTCGCGTCGAGCAGGCCGTTGCGCACCTGCCACATCACGACGAAACCGAGCAGCAGCACCACACCGAGCGACATCAGCAGCGAGCCGACGACCACGCGCAGCTGGATGTTCCGCCGCCACAGCCGCAGGGAGGGCAGCAACGGCCGCGCACCCAGCGCGCGAAGAGCCGCAGCGCGGGTCCGCCCTGCAGAAAACGGCCGCCCCTGGACGCGGGCATCCCTCGCCGGGGACCGGCAGCCCGCCCCGTACGCACTCCCGGCTCCCCGGGCATCGGAGCAGCGCTGCCTCGGGTCATGTCAGCTCGGTCCGGCCTTGTAGCCGACCCCGCGGACGGTCACGACGATCTCCGGCCGCTCGGGGTCCTTCTCGACCTTCGAGCGCAGCCGCTGAACATGGACATTGACCAGCCGGGTGTCCGCGGCATGGCGATATCCCCACACCTGCTCCAGCAGCACCTCGCGGGTGAACACCTGCCACGGCTTACGGGCGAGCGCGACCAGCAGGTCGAACTCGAGCGGGGTCAGGGCGATGGACTGCCCCTCCCGCTTCACGGAATGCCCGGCCACGTCAATGACCAGGTCCCCGATCGCCAGCTGTTCCGGCGCCGGCTCCTCCGACCTCCTCAGTCGCGCCCTGATACGGGCGACGAGCTCCTTGGGCTTGAACGGCTTGACGATGTAGTCGTCAGCACCGGACTCCAGCCCAACGACCACATCTACGGTGTCGCTCTTGGCGGTGAGCATCACGATCGGCACCCCGGACTCGGCCCGGATCAGCCGGCAGACTTCGATGCCGTCCCGTCCGGGCAGCATGAGATCCAGCAGCACCAGGTCGGGCTTGGCCTCCCTGAATGCGGCAAGTGCCTTGTCGCCATCCGCTACGAACGACGGTTCAAATCCTTCACCACGCAGCACAATGCCGAGCATCTCGGCCAGTGCGGTGTCGTCGTCGACGACAAGGACGCGTCCCTTCATAAACGACATCATCCCATTAGCTAATCGTTACCTGGCGTGACCTGGCACACAGCTCCGCCAGTCCGGCCCCCGTGACCGGGGAAATCGCACCCTGTTCTGTGACGATCGCGGTCACCAGCTCCGGCGGCGTTACGTCGAAGGCCGGGTTGTACGCCTGTGTTCCCAACGGCGCCACGGGCATCCCGGCCCCCATCCCGGCATCGGAACCTGCCACCGGAATCAACGGCACGGTGAACTCTGTCACCTCCTGCCCCGACCGCTGCTCCACCTCGATGGACGCACCGTCCAAAGTGCCGAGATCCACGGTCGTCACAGGTGCGACGACAATGAACGGTACGTGGTGGTACTTGGCCAGTACCGCGAGCGGATAGCTCCCCACCTTGTTCGCCACCGAACCGTCGGCGGCGATCCGGTCCGCCCCGATCAGTACGGCGTCCACCTCACCGGCGGCGAACAGCGAACCCGCCGCGTTGTCCGTGAGCAGCGTGTACGCCATCCCGTTGCGGGCCGCCTCGTACGTCGTGAGCCTGGCCCCCTGCAGCAGCGGGCGCGTCTCGTCGACCCACAGCCGCCGCAGCCTGCCCGTCCGGTGCGCCGCCAGCGCCACTGCGAACGCCGTGCCCTCACCGCCCGAGACCAGCGCCCCGGTGTTGCAGTGGGTCAGGATCCGGTGCCCGCCCCCTGGCAGCAGCTCCTCCAGCAGCAGCAGTCCGTGCTCCTCCATGCGCACGCTGGCCTCGGCGTCGGCCCGGTGCAGTTCCCGCGCCGCGGCCAGCGCGGACGCCGCCGCCCCCTCGGTGTCCGCCCCCTTCCCGACGGCCGCCCGGTAGGCCTCCGCCGCGAGCCGCACCCCGTACCCGAGATTCACCGCGGTGGGCCGCGCCCGCTGCATCAGCGCCACGGCCTCGTCCACGTCGTACCCCCGCGCGGCGGCCAGAGCTACGCCGTAGGCACCGGCGAGGCCCAGCAGCGGTGCCCCGCGGACGGCGAGCGTCTGGATGGCCTGCACCAGGGCAGGCACATCCGTACAGACCAGCTCGACCTCCTCGGCGGGCAGCCGCGTCTGGTCGAGCAGCACCAGCACGGGCCCCTCGGGCGGTTCCTCCCAGCGCAGCGAAGGGAGCGCGGGCGGCTTGGCGCCCGCTGGGAATTGCGCGTCCTGATCAGCCATCTGCCCAGTCTGCCGGTGAGGCACCGACAATTGAAGGTGCAAAGGAGATACGGGGCCCGGCCCACCAGCAGGTCCCCCATGACACGATGGCTGTCAACCTGCCGCCGCGACCGCGGGCGGGCACCATGAAGGAGCGACAATGAACGACTCTCCGGGCTGGGCCTCGCCCGGATCTGCCCCCTCCGACGACCAGAAGCCCGGCGTTCCCCCGCCTGCCGAGCCGGCCGACAGATCGTCGCCGCGTCGAAGTGGTCCAAGGCGCAGCCGCCGGCCGGCCAGTGGTCCGCGCCCAGCGCCCCCGGCGGGCCCCCGAGCCTTCCGCAGCAGCCCGCGCAGAACTGGGGCGGCAGGCCCCAGGGAGGCGGCTGGGGAGGCCCGCTCCCCGCCGCCAAGCCGGGGGTGATCCCGCTGCGCCCGCTCGGGGTCGGCGAGATCCTCGACGGAGCGGTGTCGACACTGCGCGCCCACTGGCGCACCGTCCTCGGCATCACGGTCACCGTCGCCGTGGTCACGCAGATCTGCGACGTTCTGATCCAGCGCTATCTGCTGCCCGAGCCGGCCCAGGTCGACCCGAACGCCACGCCGTCCGAGGCCCTGAGCCAGTCCCTCGACGCGATGCAAACCACCCTGGTCGGTGCGTTCCCCTCCTTCGTGATCACCCTCATCGCCACGCTCTTCACCACGGCGCTGCTCACCATGGTGGTCAGCCGCTCCGTACTCGGCCGCCCCGTAACGCTCTCCGACGCCTGGCGCGAGGCCAAGCCCCGGCTGCCGCAGCTGCTCGGCCTGACCCTGCTGCTCACCGCCATGACCGTCGGAATCATGACGGTCGGCATCACGCCCGGAGTCCTGCTGGGCTCCGGAGCAGGCATCGCGCTGTCGCTGCTGGGCGGTCTCGCGGCCTTCGTCGTCACCTTGTGGCTGATGATCCGCTTCAGCCTGGCCTCCCCCGCACTGATGCTGGAGCGGCAGGGCATCATGAAGTCCCTGACCCGGTCCGCCAAGCTGGTGAGCGGCGCCTGGTGGCGCATCTTCGGCATCCTCCTGCTCACGGGCCTCCTGACCTTCATCGTGTCGATGATCATCGCCGTGCCGTTCGGTCTCATCGCCTACGCCGCGGACGACGGTCTGGGCGGACTCCTCACCGGGCAGGCGCCCGAGTTCGGCTGGCCCTTCCTGATCATCACCGGTATCGGCGCGGTGATCGCCTCCTCGATCACCTACCCGATCTCCGCCGGTGTGAGTGTCCTGCTCTACGTGGACCAGCGCATCCGCCGCGAGGCCCTCGACCTCGAACTCGCCCGCGCCGCAGGCCTCCCCGGATACGGCCCCCAGCAGCCCACCGACACCACGCCCGGAGGCTGATGCGGTGTCCGCGGCGGGGGGCAGGACAGCGGCGCGCCTCTGGGCTCGCGCAAGTGACGGCGTACCGGTGGACACTCCACGCGTCCCGGCCCGCGAGGCCGCGGAGCGCGAACTGTCCAGACCGATGTACCACGAGAACGACCCGAATCTCCTCGAGCGCGCCATCGACCGCTTCTGGGAATGGGTCAACGACCTGTTCACCGCCGCTTCCGGAGCCACACCCGGGGGCGCGGTCGGACTCGTGGTCGTCGTCGTGCTCGTCGTGCTCCTCGTCCTCGGCCTGTGGCTGCGCCTCGGCGCCCCGCAGCGCTCACCTTCCTCCGAAGGCGCGCTGTTCGACGAAGGCCCGCGCAGCGCGGCGGAGCACCGCACCGCCGCAGAGGAACACGCCGCCGCGCACCGCTGGAACCAGGCCCTCCAGGAGCGCATGCGCGCCGTCGTACGCTCCCTGGAGGAGCGGGCACTCCTCGACCCGCGCCCCGGTCGCACCGCGGACGAGGCCGCAGCGGAAGCCGGACGTTCCCTGCCCGGCCACGCCGACCGGCTGCGCGCCGCCGCCCGCGAGTTCGACGACGTCACATACGGCGGCCGCACCGCCGACGGGCAGGCGTACCGGCGCCTGAGCGAACTCGACTCCGACCTCCGGCGCACGAAGCCACTGCTCGACGCCACGGTCCAGGGAGCTGCCGAATGACCGGAGCTCCCGCACCCTCCACATCGACCGCCCTCACCGCCCGCCAGGTCTGGACGCGCAGCCGCGGTCTTCTCCTGGGGGCGGTCGTCGTCCTGGTCGCCGGGATCGCCATCGCCGCCGCACGCTCCGGCGACCAGCACGGCAGCCTCGACCCCCGCTCCGCGGACCCGCAGGGCAGCCGCGCCGTCGCCGAACTCCTTGCGGCCCGCGGTGTCACCACCCGCGTGGTCACCACCCTCGGCGAAGCCACGAGCGCGGCAGCACCCGACACCACTCTCCTGGTGACGACCCCCGATCTCCTGACACCCCGCCAGCAGAGGCAGCTCCGCACGGCGGTACAGGACTCCGGCGTCCGCACCGTCCTCCTCGCCCCGGACGCCCCTTCCGTGTCCACCCTCGCACCGGGTGTACGCGCCGCGGCCCGCACCGCCGTGTCGGCACGCTCCCCCCAGTGCCCGCTGCCCGCCGCGCTCCGCGCCGGCGACGCCGACACCGGCGGAATCCGCTACACCACCGACGTCCCCGGCAACGACGCCTGCTACCTCAGCGACGGCCTCCCCACCGTTCTCCGCGTCCCTGCCCCAGCAGACGGCGACACCGTCCTGCTGGGCGCGCCGGACATCCTCCACAACGACCGCCTCGACAAACAGGGCAACGCCTCGCTCGCCCTTCAACTCCTCGGTTCCCGGCCTCATCTCGTCTGGTACCTCCCCTCGCTCGGCGACGCCTCGGCCACCGACGGCGGCAAAAGCAGCTTCTACGACCTGGTCCCTCCGGGCTGGCTCTGGGGAACACTCCAACTCGCCCTCGCCGCCGTGCTCACCGCCATCTGGCGCGCCCGCCGACTCGGCCCCCTCGTCACCGAACAGCTCCCCGTAGCCGTCCGGGCCTCCGAAACCACCGAGGGCCGCGCCCGCCTCTACCGCAGAGCCAACGCCCGCGACCGCGCGGCCTCGGCCCTGCGCTCGGCGACCCGCACCCGACTGGCCCTCCTTCTCGGCGTGCCCCTCTCCCGGGCCCACGCCTCCGACGTCCTGCTCCCAGCCGTCTCCGCCCACCTGCCGACGACCGGCCGGGACCTTCCGGCCCTCCTCTTCGGCACCGCACCTCCCGACGACGCCGGCCTCATCCGCCTGGCAGACGAACTCGACGCCCTCGAAAGAGAGGTACGCGCTTCATGAGCGCCCAGCCCGCAGAGAACCCGGACAGCGCCCGAGCCTCGCTCGAAGCCCTGCGCACCGAGATCGCAAAGGCCGTGGTCGGCCAGGATCCCGCGGTCACCGGACTCGTCGTAGCCCTCCTCTGCCGAGGCCATGTCCTGCTCGAAGGAGTCCCCGGAGTGGCCAAGACGCTGCTCGTCCGCGCACTCGCGGCCTCTCTCGAACTGGACACGAAACGCGTCCAGTTCACCCCCGACCTCATGCCCAGTGACGTCACGGGCTCTCTGGTCTACGACGCCCGCACCGCCGAGTTCTCCTTCCAGCCCGGCCCTGTCTTCACCAATCTCCTGCTCGCGGACGAAATCAACCGCACGCCTCCCAAGACCCAGGCATCCCTCCTGGAGGCAATGGAGGAGCGACAGATCACGGTCGACGGCACTCCCCGCCCCCTGCCCGACCCCTTCATGGTCGCCGCGACCCAGAACCCCGTGGAGTACGAGGGCACTTACCCTCTCCCCGAGGCCCAGCTGGACCGCTTCCTCCTCAAGCTCACGGTTCCGCTCCCGTCCCGCGAGGACGAGATCGGCGTCCTGACCCGCCACGCGGAGGGCTTCAATCCCCGTGACCTGCAGGCCGCGGGCCTACGCCCGGCTGCCGGCCCCGCCGACCTGGAGGCGGCCCGCGCCGCCGTGGCCAAGACCTCTGTCTCCGCGGAGATCACCGGCTATGTCGTGGATATCTGTCGAGCCACCCGCGAATCCCCCTCGCTCGCTCTCGGCGTCTCCCCCCGAGGCGCCACCGCCCTGCTCTCCACCGCCCGGGCCTGGGCCTGGCTCACCGGCCGGGACTACGTCATTCCCGATGATGTGAAAGCCCTGGCCCTCCCCACCTTGCGCCACCGCATCCAGCTCCGGCCCGAGGCCGAGATGGAAGGAGTCACCGCAGACTCCGTCATCACCGCGATCCTCACCCACGTCCCTGTCCCCCGCTGAGGCGATGACTGTGGCTCTCACCGGACGAACCGCACTCCTCGCGGCCCTCGGCTCGATCCCCATTGGCATCCTCGCGCCGAACTGGTCCGGGATCCTCGCCGTGAACGCTCCCCTCACACTCGCAATTCTGTGCGACTACGCCCTGGCTGCGCCAGTACGAAAGCTCCGTTTCACCCGAAGTGGTGACACGTCAGTTCGACTGGGTGACAGCTCTGAGATCCAGCTGACCGTCACCAACCCCTCGGGCCGCCCCCTGCGCGGCCAGCTCCGCGACGCCTGGCCGCCCAGCAGCTGGCCCACGGGCACCGAACAGAGAGCATCACGTCACAAACTGGCGATCCCTGTCGGCGAGCGTCGTCGCCTCACCACCGTCCTCCGGCCCACCCGCCGCGGCGACCACCACTCGGAACGGATCACCGTCCGCTCGTTCGGACCTCTCGGCCTCGCAGCCCGCCAGGGCACCCACCGAGTCCCCTGGACGGTCCGCGTCCTGCCTCCCTTCACCAGCCGGAAGCACCTCCCCTCCAAGCTGGCCCGCCTTCGCGAACTCGACGGCCGCACCAGCGTCCTGACACGCGGCGAAGGAACCGAATTCGACAGCCTTCGCGACTACGTGCCCGGTGACGACACCCGCTCCATCGACTGGCGTGCCACCGCCCGGCAGAACACCGTCGCCGTACGCACGTGGCGCCCGGAACGCGACCGCCATATCCTTCTCGTCCTCGATACCGGCCGCACGTCGGCCGGCCGCGTCGGCGACGTACCGCGCCTGGACGCATCGATGGACGCGGCTCTTCTCCTCGCCGCTCTCGCCTCGAGGGCGGGAGACCGAGTAGACCTGCTCGCCTACGACCGCCGTATCCGCGCCCAAGTCCAGGGCCGCACCGCAGGTGACGTCCTGCCTGCGCTCGTCAATGCCCTGGCTCCCCTGGAGTCCGCGCTGGTGGAAACCGACGCCCGAGGCCTCAGCGCAACGGCACTGGCCAATGCTCCCCGGCGCTCCCTGCTCGTGCTGCTCACCAGCCTGGACGCCGCACCGGTCGAAGAGGGCCTCCTCCCCGTGCTCCCGCAGCTCACTCAGCGCCATACCGTCCTGGTGGCTTCAGTGGCAGACCCTCGCATCGAGCAGATGACAACCCGCCGTGGCACAGCGGACGCAGTCTACGAAGCCGCCGCCGGCACACAGGCTCAGCAGCAACGCCACCACACGGCAGAAAAGCTCATTCGCCACAACGTCACCGTCGTTGACGCCTCCCCCGACGACCTGGCCCCGGCCCTCGCCGACGCCTATCTCGCACTGAAGGCAGCAGGCCGCCTATAAAAGCCCACAAGGAAAGGCTCCTCCGACGGCCGGTGTGAGGGACCGGTCCGGGAACGCAGAAAAGCCCCGCACCAGGAGGTGCGGGGCTTTCCCACAATGATTGTTCGGCGGTGTC
>RHMC01000072.1 GCA_003719395.1 Streptomyces altiplanensis | reverse complement strand
ACCCGCAACACCACACCCCCCCGGCGGCGTCACCGACCCCACCCGCGCGGAACAGGACGCCCTCGACAACTCCGTCCACCGAGACGAAAACGGCGACCCCACCCGCCCACCGGACCCCCAAGACGGCCCCTGGGTCCAGAACATCAACGGCACCGGACCCGACACCCCCGGCCGGCAACAACAACTGCGTCGAAGTAGCCCTGTCCACCGTCGACACCTACGCGGGCAACCCCACCGCGGCCGCCGCCCGCACCCCCGACCCCGACGCCGACGGCAACCCCTCCGACCGCGGCGAGAAGGGCGGCCGCGACCGCATAGAGAACACCCTCGGCGCCCGCTTCAGCGACATGGGCAACGGCCCCGACGCGTTCAACCGCCTGGAGAACACCCTCCGCAACAGCGGCCACGGCTCCCAGGCCGTGATCATCACCCAGGACGCCAACGGCCGCGCCCACGCCTGGAACGCCGTCAACCACAACGGCCGCATCACCTACATCGACGCCCAGACCGGACGGACCAGCCCCAGCCCCCTGCACAGCGGGAACAACGGGGTCTTCGCGATCCCCCTGGACGCCAACCGACAGCCGGTGTCCCCGAGCGCGGGCGATCAGTCACACCCGGCATCAGGGGACGATGTCGCCCGCCGTACGCCTGAAGCCGCTGACAGCGCGGACCGTCGTCCGTCCGAGGCACCCGCAGGAGCCGACACCGGGGGAGACAAGCCCCCCGAGCGACCTCGCGGCAGCGCCGAGTACGACACCGTCCAAAACCCGGATGACACGCACTACAACATGCTCCCCGAGCCGTCCCAGGCTCAGCTCCGGGAGACCAATGAGGTCCTGCAGACCGACCTCAGACCAGTCAACGACAGACTGAAGGAATGGAGCGACAACGGCAGGCTTCGCTCGCTTCTGCATGACGGTCTCGCCGATGAACAGGGCGGCATCCGCAAGCAGACGTTGATCGATGCCCTGCCGGGATTCGGTGACCTGACCGAAGGACAGCAAGGAGCCGTCGTCGCGGCGCTGGCCCGTATGGATCTGCGTTTTCACGCGACGAGCTCCGTGGGGGTCGCGCTCGATCCCCACGCTGACAACCCTAATTCGCCTTCCAACTTCACTCCGGCCACGAACGACCCGGAGAAGATCGAGCGTTCAAACAAGGCCCGCGAGACCATTGAAAAGCTCATGGACAAGGCAGGCATCAAGTCAGGTGGTGTGCACTACCACAACCGCCGGGACATGCCGAATCGAGCTGGTCTCGAAGCGGCAATCGCCGACCGCATCGACGACGGCGAGGGCATGACGGACAGTGAGATCGCCGAGGCGGTCCAGCACGAACTGGATTCACTCGAAGAGCACAAGGGTGACTGGTCACGAAAGAACTACGCGGTGGTCGAGGTCCGCGACCCGGAGAACAACAACGAAATCCGGTATGTCGTGGACAGCTCTCTCCCCATGAGCTCGCCATGGGGCGCCGGCGTCCACTCCGAGCCGCATGCCATGGACTGGATTCAATCGGTTAACGAGAGGCGCGAAGCCGCTGGTCAGCAGCCGTTCGAGCCCATCAGTCTGTACACCGAGCGTGAGCCGTGCGGCCACGCCTCCGGGAACGACTGCTCCGACTACCTGGCGAACGAAGTCGAAGACGGTGTCCCCGATGACGAACTCGGCGAGGGAGAGAAGAAGAACAAACTCCGCATTCATTACGGTGTCGGTTTCCGCAGAGGCGCGATAGCCGAGGACGCGGATCTCACCCGGGACGACGGCACCACCGCGACACCCGCCGAGGCCAAGGACGAGGCGCGAGCTAAGTTCAAGGGCGACTTCAACAACTATGTGAACCGGCTGAAGACCGTCTGGGAAGGCAATGCCGTCTCCGGCCAGTAAAGCCGCCGCATGCATCACCGCTCATGGAAGGAATCGATCCAGTGCCCGAGATCAACGATGAGGACTGGATGCGCATCGAGGCCTGGCGGGAGCTGCCCGCTCGGGAGCGACGGGTGTTCTCGGTCGTCGGTCCAGCCCTGAGCGGCAAGACCGCTTATCTGCGAGCAGTGCACGACCGCTGGCCGAGCGCCATCTTGATCGACTGCCGGGGCATGAGCGCCGACGCTGTGGCGACACGCATGCGCGACGAGTGCAGGGCCGCCCCTGCGGGCCGCCCCTGCGGCTTCCTCCTCGTCAATGTGCAGTACGCGGGCGAGGTGCTGACGTCGACCGAGCCGGCTCGTGTGGCGGAGGTCCTGGCCCCAGGATTCCGACGGTTCGAAGGCCGTGAGGTATGGGTCATGGCGGAGTACGACTCCGAACTTGTGGCACCGCTTCCGTCGGGCGAGTACCAAGTGGTCCTGCCTGCGCCCCCTCCGGCCGAAGCAGCAGCCGAGGACCCCGAAGCGGTCCGCCGACTTGGAGCGCTGGCCGCCGCGGAACTCCGGCAGGTGCCACTGTCCGTCTGGAAGCTGCTCTGCGAGTCGAGTGGTACGCGGGAAACAGTGTCGGCCCTCCTCGTCTTCGCCGAGCGGCAGGCTGATGTTCTGGCCGTCGACGAGGTCCGGTCATCGGTCGCTTTCCGTTCTGACGCTCTGCTCCACGCATGGCGACGAAGGCAGCCCTGGGATTCCGCCGACCAGTCCCGGGTTGTTGGGGCACTGGTGTCCGCCGTGGAGGACGGTGGGCCAGGGCTCTGGGATCGCAGTGGCCCAGTGGGACAGTACGCCGCGCATGCCCTCCCGCTTCATGCGGCGCTCGCCGACGGCCTGCCCCGACTCCTCGAGGACGGCCGGATGTTGGCCCAGTGCACAGCTTCCGCCGTGCGCGAGGCCATCGCCGTCGCCTACCCCGATGGTGTGCCCTACGCGAGTGCGGCCGCCATGCTCCACTACTTGGAAGCACAGGGCATCACCCCCTCGTCGCAAGGCGAGTGGGTGGCTTGGCTTCATCACGCGGCACTCAGTGCGGGGCGCCGGGAGCTGGCCGAACAGCTACTGGCTTCGGGGGTTCCGCTGCCGTGGCGGACAACGTGGACCCACTGGCGTCCCATGGGCATCTTCGGCCAGGTTCCGGACCAGGCCGGTCGTGTCGACGAACTCGGCGTGACATCCGGTGAGTCAGGCCTGCGTGTCGTCACGGCCCGGGACATGACGACAGGCAAGAACGCTCACCCCAAGCACCGATATGTCCGCCAGGAGTGGAATCCGGCAACCGGTGAGCCTGCCACCGCGCCGGTACACGTGCGGGCCTCCTTGGCGGAAGGCGGTTCTCCCTGGCACAACGCACGCCGACTGCCGAGTTCCGATGCACCTGCCGCTGCCTTCGCTCGGCACACCGACAGTGGCTGGCAGCTGGGTACGGACACGATCACTCTTCCTCCCCGTTGCCCGTCCGCAGTAACACAGGGAGTGCATGTCGACGGCAGCTGGGTGCTTGCCGGCACCGCGGGCCTTTTCGCCGTGTCCGTGCAGGCGGCGGAAGGCTCCGGTCAAGCCGCGTACCGTAAGCAGCCCCTCGTCGCCACGCACACCCGGTCCGCTCCATGGCCCCTGCCGCGGTCCGCGTCCGCTGCTCTGCGCGGCCGCGGAATGCGGGACTGGCTCGAGGAGACATTCGGTCCTGACACCTGCCACCGGCTGGCCGAGAATCAGCTTCCCCCGGGTCTCGACGACCGTGACGCGCGCAGCTTCCTCCTCGAGACGGGCCTGCCCGAGATCAGCGACTTCCTGAACCTCGCCATCACCCCGCGGGACAACCGCCCGTTGCCCGAAGTGGCCTGGCCCGGCCGGGGGCGGGATGTGCCCCGCCAACGCCGTGCCAGAAGCGAGGCACCCAGCAACGGTCCGTTCTACGAGCTCGGTACCTGGATGTACTCCAGGCTGCTGCTCGACGGCAGCACCGGTCGCCTTTTCCGGGACACCACGGGTGGCTCGCCCGACCCCGTCGCCGGCAGCAGCCTCACGCAGTTCTTCGCCATGGTCCGGCTCTACGACGAGTTCCGCAGGACGCACTTCCCGTACGCCCCCGACCACAAGGACGCGCAGAGCAGCCTCACGACGTGGTGCCGACAGATCGACGGCGTCGCCGCCCGGGCCGAGGCCTGGACGCTCATTCTCGAAGGGTACGACTTCGAGGACAGCACGTGGGACTTGGCTTCCTACGGGGACGAGTGGGTCTGACACCCGAGCCGGGGCTCACAGGCCGGAAACATAGGATCACTGACGTATGCAGACGTGTCCGCACAGCGGAGGACGGGACCGATGACCGGCACTACCGACACCTACGCACCTCACCCCCACATAGGCGGCCGCACCGCAGCACTCCGTGCCCTCGCCGCCTGGCGGATGGAGTGGCCCGGTGCCCCGCGTGTCATCGTGGTCACCGGCGACTCCGGCAGCGGTCGGTCACGGCTGCTCACCGGTTTCCTGATGTTGTGCGACCCGCAGTTCCGCAAGCGGCTGCCCCTGGACGAACTCGATCCATCGACCGTTCCGCCCGATCTGTCAGCCCCGGCGGTGACCAGCACGCCCGGGCTCACGTCGGCTCAGATCCTGTGGCTGATCGCCGATCACTTCGACCTCGGCGCGAGCAGCACAGGAGATGTGTTCACCAGGCTGGCCGCCCTCGACGACGCCGTCACCGTCGTCGTCCCCGACGTCGACCGCGCCGGCCCGGTCCGGTCCGGCCGGGAGCCCGCCCGTGTGGTGCGGGACGTACTCAAGCCACTGGCCACGGTACCGACCGTGCGCCTTCTCACCGACGTGCCGCGCGAACTCGCCGCCGAGCTCGCGGAGGGCTTGCCGGCCGGAGTCGCGCAGATCATCGACCTCGACGACCCGCAGTGGGCCGACCCCGAGGGTCTGGTGCTGCACGCCGATGCGGCCCTGAATCCTCAGTCCGGCGCCCCCGAGCTGCCGTTCACCGTCGACCCCGGGCAGCGTCGCCGGCTGGCCGAGGCCATCGGTCGGCGGGCCGGGACGAACCACCTCGTCGTCCAGCTGGCTGTGCACAGTATCCTGACGGCACCCAACGGCTTCGACCCCACCGACGACAGCACCTGCCGGCGTCCGTCGGCCAGGCCCTGGACCTGCACTCCCGCCGTCTCGGCAGTGACCCGCAGACGCTGCGGCTGATGCTCACCCCGCTGGCACTGGCCGAGGGCGCCGGGGTCCCGGTGGGGCTGTGGAGGCGACTCGCGGCCGCTGTCGCCGGGCCGGACCTGGCCGAGGCGATCGGGAACGACATGACCCTCGTGGCGCCGTTCGTCGAACCTGTCGAAGAAGAGGACGGCCGTACGCTGCTGCGTCTGCTCCACCCGGCCATCGGGGACGAGATCCGCGCCGGGCTGGCCGGCGTCCGCGCCGCCCAGTCCCAGATAGCCGTGGCACTGCTCGAGGCCGTACCGAACCAGGACTGGAGCCGAGCCGATCCCTACGTACGCGACCACATAGCGGGGCACACCCTCGAAGCCGGCCTTCTTCCCCAACTCCTGACCGATCCAGGGCTCTTCGTCCACGCGGACCCGGTACGACTGCGCGCGGCCATTGAGGCAGCCCCGACGGAAGGGCTCGGGGCCGCGGCCCTCACCTATCTCCGCACCGCTCCTCTGCTGACGCGTACCGAGGCCCCGGCCCAGTTGCGTGCCGCCCTGCTGGAGACCGCGTTCGTCGAGGACGGCCTGCCCGAGTACGCCGCCGCAGTCCACCGGCTCGGCATCGACCTCCCGTGGCAGACCCTCTGGAGCCTGCCGGTCCCGGGCATCCACGCGGTGACCATCGGGAGCATCCCGGCGTCCGGCGACGAACCGGCGGTCCCCGTCGCGGCACTCGCTGTCCCGGAGGGCACACCGGACGCGTACCCGATCGGTGCGCGGGGCGGGTCCGCACTGCTCGTCCACAGCCTCGTCCAGCGGACACCTTTGGGCGACACGTCCCCCGAGCGGATACTGCGGCCTTCCGAGGAGGAGCGCGCCTCTGCTCCGCTCGCGCTCAGCGTGGGTGGGGACTACCTGCGTGTGTGGAGCCGCGCCGACGAGGAGGTCGTGGCCGCGCTGATCTCCGACGTCCCCTTCACCGGCGCCGACCTCTCCCCGGACGGCATCCTCCTCGTCGCCACCGAGCGTGGTGCGAAGGCCCTGCGGATCCTGGCGCAGACCCCACCGATAGCCTCGTAGAACCGACCCCACCCAGGCAGAACCGTCCCCGCCGACCCCGAAGGAGCCCCGCGTGACCACCCAGGAGCAGGCGCTCGCCACCGCCGACCGTTGGCTCAACCCCGACGGCAGCGAGGCGCCCCGCCGCGAGGTCAGGATGCGGGAGTTCGACCTGGGCTGGGTCGTGTGGGCCGCGCCCGCGCCGATGGAGCGGGACCCGGAGACCGGGGAGCGGCGGCCGCCGGCCGAGATCGGGGACGCGTGCGGGGTCGTGGACCGGCGTACCGGTGAGCTGACGGTCTGGCCTTCGGTGCCGGTCGACGAGGTCGTTCGGATGTACCGGCAGAAGCACGGCGGCGGTGCGGCCCCGGCGGAGGGTGCCCGTCCGGCGACCGGCCCGGGCAACACCGCCGTCTTCACCTACACCGACCCGGCCACCGGCGAGGAGACGACCCTCTTCCGCAACTCCGGACCCGGGCTCCCGCCGTCCGAGTACCAGGCGGCGGGCGAGCTGCGGCGGATGGGCGTGCCCAACGAAAACGTCCTCGCGATCCACACCGACCTGCGCCCCAGCCTGCTGCCCGGCGGCTACACCGCCGAGCTCCTCAACACCTTCCGCAACGCCAAGCTCTCCTGCACCCAGACGTACGGCGCCCGTCCCGAGGACCGCGCCGAGGGCATCGCCAGACTGGTCCAGCACGTCGAGACGATGCACCAGGTCGCCGGCCGGCAGCCACCGCCCCGCCCGCACCGCGTCCCGGTCCCCGCACACGTGACGCCCGCCGAGCCGATGCGTGACGCGGCGCTCGGCCGGTACCTCGTCGAGGTCTTCGGCCAGGACGGGGTGCGCCGCTACGACGCCGACGACGTCACCGGCAGCCCCCTGCCCGAGGCCGCCCGGGCGACGCTCACCTGGGCCGGTCTCCCCGCCGACCTGCCCCTCTTCTTCACCGCCGACCGGCCCGACAGCCCGCCCGCGGGCGGGCTGTTCACCGACATCGCCACCAACCTGCGCGAGCGCCGCAGCCCCGCCGACCCGGAGAAGGTCAACGCGCTGGCGCATCTCGCCCGTATCGGCTGGGACGGGGTGGCGGTCGTCGCCGTGCAGTGCCGACCCGGCACGACGGAGCCCGACGGACTCGGCGCCCTGTGGGCGATCGACCCCGTCAACGCGGCCGCCCGTTACGTCAACATCTCCACCGCCGCCTTCGCCCGCTCCCTCGCACTCCTCGCCACCACCCGCCGCCGGATGCAGGGCATGGACCCGGTCGCGGCCGGCGCGGCGGTCGCGACGTTCCAGGAACAGCTGGCCGCCATCGACGCCTCGGCGCCTGCGCACCAGAACGCGTGGTGGTCCCTGATCGTCGAGCAGATGTGGCACGGGCTGTTCTGACCGGGCCCTGTACGCCGCCCCCGGGCCGAGGGCGGCGTACAGCATCGTGCGTGGGGCAGGCCCTCCGCCCCTCGCCTCCGGGCGATCACCCACGGACCGGCTGGATCGACGGCAGTGGCGTGCCGCTGCCCTGGGTCGCCGACTGGGTCCACTGGCGCCCTCTCGGCGCATTCGATCCCACCACGTTCGACACCGAGTGGCCGGGGCCGGTCGGCCTGCGGGGCCGGCGGGAGCCCGGCGGAACTGAACAGTGCTGCACCTGGAGCCGGTATGACGGCTCGTACCGGTGGTGGAACCCGGAAGACGGTTCTCCCGCGGGTCCCGCCACGTACGACGCCCCCTCCGAAAGCGCCTTCCCCCCTTCGGCCGCCACCACAGGAACAGCCACGCGAGAAGCCCTCTTCAAGCGTGGTGACGACGGCTCTGTTCTGATGTCGCGCAGAGAGGGTGAACCGGAGGCCCTGGTCCTCCCCCGGGGCATGCGACCGAGATCCGGCCCCTGCCTCAAGGGCGTGCGCTGCTCGCAGGGCCCAGCGGGCTGATGCTGGTCAGCTCGTCCCGCCCCTCGGTGGGACGACCGACTGCGCGGCGTACCACCACGACCACGGGTTCCAGGTTCCTTCCGAATCCGGCCTGGTGGTCCGCGGACGCGCTGCGCGCCGAGGACATCTCTTCGCTGTACTCGGTCCTCGGGGGGCCGGTCACGACAGACAGGAGCCGGTTGTCGGCCATTGCGTCGATACCGTCGGATGCCGCGAGGCTGTTCACCGACGTCGGTCTCCCGAGCGGACCCATGGGGTCGAAGGGCTCGACGAACTTGTGCCCGAGCTGCCCTCGTTGAGGGAATTCTGGGCCGCAGAAGAGTACGAGGCCGATCCTGCGGAGGCGGACTTCCTGGTATTCGGCCACGCGGGCGACGAAAGCATGCCCGTATGCATCGACCCCGTACCGGGCCGGATCATGGGGAGGGACGACGCAGGGGGCCGGCGTCCCGTCAACCGTTCCCTGGCATCGTTTCTCCATTGCTGGACAGTGGCCGTCCGGGCGCTCGCCTTCTCCGGGGAAAGGGTCGAGGGCGAGCAGGCGGAATTCCGGGAGTTCGTCCAGGGCCGGCTGCGGGAGATCGACCCGCTCGCGACGGCCCCGGGAATCCGGCCTGGCCGCGCTTGATCAGGGGCTCCGTCTACGTTCTCGAATGACTTGCCCGCATGACATGAGCGCAGACGCGCCACGCGCGGGCGGTCCCGTCGCGGGCCCGGCGGCCGCGTCGCGTCCGCGCTCCCCCGGGCTGCCCCCTCGGTCTCGGTCCGGAGCGGCCGTACGGCGTGCAGGGTGCCGGAGTTCCGCATCATGACCGCGTAGACGCCCGCGGCGACGACCATGCCGGCGGGCAGGGAGAGGTCCACACCGCCCAGGGCACCGGCGATCGGGCCCGAGTAGAAAGTGTTGATGCAGAGGGCTGCCGCGATCACACCCGCCGAGACGCCGAAGGCACCGGCCAAGTTGACGCCGCCCGTGTACCAGAACGGGCTCCGGGGTGTCTCGTCCGAAAGCGCGAGGCCGTCGTAGCGGCCCCGGCGCAGCAGGATGTCGGTCGCGTAGACGGCCGTCAGGGGGCCGATCAGGACGACGATCAGCTGCAGGGCGTTGCTGACGGTGTCGAGGAAGTTGGAGACGAGCAGGCCGTAGAGGGTCAGGGCGACGGCGACGGTTCCGTCGACGATCACGCTGAGGGAGCGGCGGATGCGGATGCCGACGGCCTGGAGGGCAAGGCCGGCGCTGTAGGCGGTCAGGGCGTTGACGGAGATCGTGCCGAGGACCAGGGCGAGCAGGAAGACCGGGGAGAGCCAGCCGGGCTGGATCTCCTCCAGCGCGGTCTGCGGGTCGGTCATGTCGACCGCGGTCGCGGCGAACGCGCCGAGGGAGTAGACGATGACGCTGGGCAGGAAGGCGCCGAAGGCGGTCCAGCCGATGATCGCCTTCGGGGAGGCCGTACGGGGCAGGTAGCGGGAGAAGTCGGCGCTGGTGGTGTAGGACAGCGGGCCCGAGGCGACCATGGTGGTGCCGGCGATGAGGACCGCCCACAGGCCGGTGCCGGTCAGTGGCTCGGCGGGCCGGTACGAGAAGTCGGTGTGCCCGACCACGGGGAAGGCCACGACGGCGAAGGCGGCGGTCAGGGCCAGGGCGATCGGGAGGTAGAGCTTCATGATCATCGCGTGGCCGTAGACGCTGATGGCCAGGGTGAGCGCGGCGATGACCACGATGACGGCGACCTTGACGCCGGTGGTCGCGGTGATGCCGGTCTTCTCGACGAGGGCGAAGGCGGCGGTCGCGGCGGCGGCCAGGTTCAGGGCGAAGTAACAGACGGAGACCAGCCAGCCGCCGACCGCGTTGTTCACGCGGTTGCCGAGGACGCCGTACAGAGCCCGGGTGATCACTTCGCTGGGCGCCCCCGCGACCGGGCCCGAGGTGGCGAGGACTCCGGTGAGCAGCCAGAACAGGCTGCCGGCCACGATCACGGCGACGGCCTGTCACAGGCTCAGGCCCATGAGTATCAGGCCGCCTCCGACCACCAGGCTGAGGTAGTTGACGTTGGCCGCCGCCCATACGGAGAAGAGTTCCCGGGGGTGGCCGTGGCGTTCCGCTTCGGGAATGTGGTCGATGCCGTGGACCTCGATGCGGCCCGCGGTCCGAGGCCGGCTGCGCCGTCTCGGCCGGGTGGTGCGTACCGGGGTGCGGGTCGGGGATCGCGGACGCCATGGGCCCTCCGGGTGCTGATCGTGCCCACGTGTCCTGCGGGCAGAGCACTGCGGGCAGGCTCTGCCCGCAGGTCTTGCTTATTGGTCGCACACTCAATAGCTTGTGGGGTATGCCGTCAAGCGTCCAGCGCAAAAGAATCCGAAAAGATCCGGCCGACCGGCGTGCGGAAATCGTCGCCGCGGCCGCCGGAATCGCCCTGACCGAGGGGCTGGAGTGCATCACCCTGCGGCGGATCGGCGAGGAACTCGACGTCCGTCCGGGGCTGATCAGCCACTACTTCCCCGCCGTGGAGGACCTGGTGGCCGAGGCGTTCGGCCACGCCGCGAGCGCCGAACTGGACGCCCTGATCCCGGCCGGGCGGACCGACGGCACCCCGACCCGGCACCTCGCCCGCTTCTTCGCGCACGCCACCGGGCAGGCGTACGACAACATCAGCCGGCTGTGGCTCAACGCCCGGCACCTCAGCCGCTACCGCCCGGTCCTGTCCGACCGGGTCGTCGCGCAGGAGGCCGCCTGGCGCGAACGCCTCGAAGGGCTCATCCGCGACGGTGTCGGGCGAGGCGAGTTCCGCACCGACGACCCCCTGGTCGCCGCCATCAGGATCCTGGTCGTCCTCGACGGCCTCGGCGCCCACGCCAACACCGACACCGGCAACCGCCCGCCGGCCATCCGGCGGCGGCGGCAGCACCGCGGAGCGTGAACTCGGCCTGCCGGACGGCACGCTCACCACAGACGCCGCGGGCAGCGGCTAGCGGTCAGCGGTCCACAGCCAGAACGACTCACGCGGGCAGCACGCCGTCCCGCCCCCACCGACGCCCGTCCCCAGCAAGGAGCCCTCCCATGCCGGCCCACCTCGCCCTGCTCTCCGCCCGCCTGCTCGACCCGGCCACCGGTACGGTCCTGCCGCGGACCGGCCTGGCCGTGACCGACGGGCGGATCACCGCCCTGGGGGACGACCGGGAGATCCGCGCGCTCGCCGACGCCTCGACCACGGTGATCGACCTGAAGGGCGCCGTGGTGACCCCCGGCCTGACCGACGGCCACCTTCACCCCGTCTCGGGCTCCGAGCTGACCCACGGCCTCGACCTGTCCGGCTGCACCGGCCTGGACGAGGTGCGCGAGGCGCTGGCCCGTGAGGTGCGCGCCCTCGCACCCGGCGCGTGGCTGCACGGCTGGGGCCTGGACCCGAACGTCTTCGGGAAGCGGCCCGTCGAGACCGCCCCGTTCGATGCTGTGCTCAAGGGTGTTCCGGCCCTCCTCCTGCTCTTCGACGCGCACTCGATGCTGGCCAGCCGACGCGCCCTGGAACTCGCGGGCGTGGACGGGCCGCGGACCTTCGACCAGGCTTCGGCCGAGGTGGTCTGCGACGCTGTGGGCCGCCCGACCGGGCTGCTCCTGGAGGACGCGGCCTGCGAGCTCGTGGAGCGTGTCGCCCCACAGCCCACCCGCGAGGAACGCCGCGCCCGGCTCGTCGCCGCCCTGCGTGCCATGGCCGCGGCGGGCCTGACCGGCGGGCACGTCATGGATGCCAACGGCGACAGCCTCGCCTTCTTCTCCGAGCTGGATGCGGCCGGTGAACTGCCGCTGCGCCTGCGGGTCGCGCCCTGGTGCCAGCCGGGCACCGACTCCGAGGGGCTGCGCGCGCTGATCGAACAGCAGGGCGCGGGCGGTGCGCTGTGGCGCATCGACGGCGTCAAGATCTTCATGGACGGCACCGTCGACAACGGCACCGCCTGGCTGGAACGGCCCGACTGCCACGACGAGTCCACGCACGCCTTCTGGCCCGACCCCCACGTCTACACGCGGATCATCGGCGAGCTGCACCGGGCCGGGGTGCCGACCGCCACCCACGCCATCGGTGACGCGGCCGTCCGCCATGTCCTCGACTCGGTCGAGAAGGCGCAGGCCGGCGGCGAGCGTGCGGTGCGGCACCGGATCGAGCACATCGAGACCGTGCCCGACGACACGGTGCGCCGCTTCGCCGAGCTCGGTGTGATCGCCTCCATGCAGCCCACCCACTGCTGCGACTTCACCCGCGCCGATCACACCGACAACTGGTCCCGCCGCCTCGGTGAGGAGCGCGCCTCCCGCGCCTGGCGCTGCCGCGACCTGTGGGACTCGGGTGCCACGTCGTCCTCGGGCTCCGACTGGCCCATCGCCCCCTACCCGCCGCTGGGCGTCATGGCCGGGGCCCGCCACCGCCGTCCGGCCCGCGACCTGACCCGGCCCCCGCACGGCCCGGAGCAGGCGCTCACCGCCCTGGAGGCCCTCCAGGCCATGACCGTCAACGCCGCCTACGCTGCCGGTGAGGAGCACGAGGCCGGCCGCCTCGCCGTCGGGTACCGCGCCGACCTCACGGTCTTCGCCGACAGCCCCCTCACCACCCCCGCCCTCAACCTGTCCGACCTGCCGGTTCTCCTCACCGTCCTCGACGGCAACCCGACCCACCGCGACGCGAACCTGTAACGCACCGGGCCGGGTGACCGGCAGGCCGGGATCAGCCTTGAACCGGACACGAGGTTGCCTCCGGCACGTCAGCCGCTCTCATCGGCGCATGCCCCATGCCCACATTCGGCCATGTCACTGGCTGCATCACTGGCCACGTCACCGGCCGCAGACATGGGCGGATCCGGATCCATCCCTCTCCGGCATCCGCCCACTGCCGGCCCGGCGGGCCACGACCAGGCGAGAGGGCTGCCTCCGTCGCAGGGCCCCGGACCCTCATGGAGGGGTAGCGCAACCGTGCTTGAGGTTGCGCTGCAGCATCGTCGTACACGCCGGTGCGGGACGGGAAGAGCGGAGAGCTCACCGGACGCAGCCGCAGGTGTGCAGGGCAGGCTGCCGATGTCGTACAGGCAACTGCTGAAAGCCGGACGGCGGGGCCCCGCCACGGCAGGACAAGACAAGACAAGGCATGGCGGTGGGCTCGGGCCACCGCCCGAGCCCTCGCGGCGTACGGCCCGGGCCGGCTACCGGCTCTCCGCCTCCGTGAACCGACAGCCCACGTAAGTGTGCTCAGTACAGCCGTAAGTGTGCTCAGTACAGCGAGAAGCCGCCGCTGTGCCGCCCCTGGCTCTTCTTCCGGGGCTGCGAAGGCTCCCCCTCCGAGCGCCTCGGCCCGTTCGGATCCGAAGGAGCGCCGCCGCCCGCAGGCACCTCCCCCTGCCTGATCTGCTCGCGCTCCTCGTCCGAGAGCGCCTCCCACTCGCCGCGCAGGGATGCCATGCCGCTGCCCAGGGCGCGCGCCGCCGAGGGGTCGTCCAGGGCGTCGCGCAGGGTGACGCGGCCCGAAAGCAGCTTCTTCGCCGTGTCCTGCAGTTCCTTGCTTGCACCACTGCTGTCGTCGGCCAGCTTGCGCAGTGCGGAGTTCAGAGAGCGGATCTGCTCCGGTTCAAGCGCTTCGTCCCACACACCGCGGTCCGGGGAAGACCCTTGGGGATTCCGGGAGTTCTGGGGATTCTGGACCATCTCGCTTCTCCTCGCTTCTCGTCACCCCAAGTATCTCCCGCCACCCGAAATCGCTACGGATGCGGTCTGCTGCTGACAACTGCCCGGCCGACGATCCCTCCCAGGCACAGGCACAGGAGCAACCACGGTCGCAGACGCGATGAAAGCCGCGGGCCGTGTGCCTAGGGTTGCCGGGCACCGCCGCCGGCTCCGTTTCGACTGCCACCCCCGAGCCGCCGCCCCTTCCGCCTGTCTCCGCCACCCGCTCGCCTCCGGCGGCATGCTGAAGTCCCTGGACTGCACCGACACCGGTCCAGGCAGTGAGAGTGCCCGCCGCGAGCTCCAAGCCGATGATGAGGCCGTCTCCGCAGTCGCTCCTCATGGCTGGGGGTACGGGAGCCCATCTTGCGACGACACCCTGTCAATGCCTTACTGACGCTTCCGGTACGTTGCGTTTCGCGACTTTGCGGTCACTGCCGATGCAGGGTCATGAGCCTGCGCCCGCCCGGCAGGGCGATGACGCCACCACGGTCAGCGTTGCCCGCGAACCAGGCTCCGTGCTCGGACTCTCCCGACCAGCGCGCGCGCCGACGCCACGTACTTGCGGTCAGCACCGGCGTCCAGTCCTCATCCCTGCCCCCATCACCGAGCCCGAGTTGCACAACAGTGCCCGCACGGACTTTGATATCTGGTCTGCGGATCACGGAGCAGTACCTCCAGGGGTGGGACTTCAGAACGCTCTCGACGACACGCAGCCAACGCAGCGCCTTGGCCGGACCCGCCAGCAAGAAGGCAACGGGAATCAACAGGAGGGATGCGGTGCCCGAGACGAGCTGGATCTCCTCATCCTTGAACGCCCTCGCCACGATGAGCAGGGCCAGCCACACGGCAAACCTGGCAAGGAGGCTGATGCGAGCCCTGCGCCGGGCTTTCCGAAAAGCCTGCCAGGTGGCGAGATCGTCAGAGGCGCACTTGACCAAAGGGAGAGCGTCAGAGAAACCGGACTTCACGCACAACTCCTCGTCATTGGTTTCAGCAACAGCAACTGCGTGAAGGCCTGCACTCAGGGTTCCGAGGTCGGCTTTCTTGACCGCGCCATGCGGCCCTTGTCGCGGGATCGCCAGGTCGCGGGCGACCTCCGGGTACTCCTCAACGGGAATCCGACTGCCACGCTCCAAAGTCATGCGGCCCTGCTCCCCAGGCGCGACCAGTGCCATCGCACCTTTGACCTCGCGGCACAGACGTGCGGAAGAAGAGCGATACTTCCAGGCTTATTCACAAAGCGCCTTCCGGATCCCACGCAGGGTTGGAAGATCCTGATTTGTAACCACAGCTTTCGATATACGAGACGTGCTGCGCACGCCGGCCAGGAAAGCGCGAGGAGCACGAACCTGCCCAGTCGTACCGCCGAACAGCGACGAAGCTCCCGATGCACAATTCTGTCCGTCTTCGACATCAGCGTCCACCAGGAGCTTGTCCCTTATTCGCCCCCGCCATCGGCCACAGACGGGTTCAGGAGGGAAGGTGTCCCGGAGGTGGCACCATGGCCGTCGGTCCGGCTCCGGTCTTGCGCCGCAGCGCGAGGAGCAGTCCGCCGATCAGCATCAGTAGTCCAACTCCAGCGAGGCCCAGACCGGTCAGCCACACGCCCTGCTCCATGGGCTGGGTAGTGGCTTTCGGCGTACCGACCGGGTTGGCCAGATGCTCTTCGCCCCTGTAGGCCACCGCACTGGCCTTGTCAGCCGGCGGTGAAGCTGCGGCCTTCACGGCGGCAGCGGCATCGATCTGCCCGTATCCGACCTGGGCATCGCGGCCGCCCGGCGGGTGGTGAGCGGTGTGCGTCAGGATCGTGCGGACCTGGGCGGGCGTGAGCTCCGAGTTGTGGGAACGCATCAGCGCCACGACACCGGCCGCGAGTGCGGTCGCCGGTGAGGTCCCGTTCACGGGCCGGTAGCCCCCTTCTTTCACCGCACTCACGATGCCCACGCCGGGCGCAGCCACCGAGTTATGGGTCCGCACGGTCGAGAACTCCGCTCGGCCACCACCCTGCTGCGTGGCAGCGACAGCGATCGTGCTCGCATAACCAGCAGGGAAAGAACCGTTGGTGGAATCGTCTCCGCTGTTCCCGGCCCCTGCCAGGACGGTCACCCCGTGGCTCACCGCGTAACCCACAGCCTCCGCGTCGTACTTGAAGTACGTGGTGAAATCGTCACTCCCGAGGGACATCGAAATGACATCGGCACCGTGGTCAACCGCGTACCTGATGCCATCCGCGATTGGTTCGAAGCCCTGCCCCTGCTGCTCCTCGCCGTCCTTGGAGTCATCGATCACCCTGACCGACAGGATCCTGGCCTGCGGAGCGACTTTGAGTACGTCTGAGGCCATGGCCGTACCGTGCACGCCCCACTCCGGACTGGCTGGGTCGACGCCGTCCTTGAAGAAGTCGGGTCCGGTGGTTACTTTGCCTTTCAGCGCAGGGTGATCGGCATCGACTCCGCTGTCGAGGACAGCGACGGTCACGCCCGCGCCCCGGCTGATCTGGTGAGCCGCCGCAAGGCGGAGCGCATCCGCCTCCCACCCGCGAGGGATTACTTCGGCTGCTGCTGCGGGCGCCGCGGCCAGGGCGTACAAGAGTCCACTCAGCGCCAGGCCGACCGCGGTCGGCCGTACGTGCCAGGAATTCATGATTCCGCCCCTGCCTTCTGCAGTTCGTCGATGTGTATGCGGAACAGCTCGACGACGTTGCCCGCTATGCCGTGCCACGACTCCCGGTCACTCGTCACGTCGAGGTCGTCCGCGTCCGGCATGTCTCCGGCGACTCGCCCGTCCGCAGCTCCCGTGGTCGCCGCGATGGCGTAGGGGAGGTTCTCGCTGCCCGTCTGGCTGAGCCCCGCACCATTACGCTTGTCGGCCTTCCAGCCGGCTGCAAGGGTGCCAGGCACCGGCAGCGGATTCACGGTACCCGCCTGCCCGTCCTGTTCGAGGAAGAAGTTCTCCAGCTCCTTCTTCTTAGACTCACCTTCGGGGAGGACGATGAGCACAACGGTCGCGACGTGTTTCCGGTCGGATCGATGTACGTGGCGCGCAGCACGGCTTTGCATCCGAGCCGGTTCGCCGCTCGCTTGACAGTGGCGGTCAGCCCTTTGTCGCACGATGTGTCGGGCGAAATGCCGAGCCGGTGCCAGCTTGCGTTCTCCGGCTTTGTGACGTCGCCGGGCCGACCGTCCTTCCTGCCGAGATGGTCGGGAAAGAGCTGGTCGGCAGGCTCGTCCCGCCACAGCACAGGTCCGTAGGCGGGATTGGCGATCGTCTGCTGACTGTTGCTGTACGCGTGCATCGCGACGGTGCCACCGCCCACGATCGCGAGCGTCCCGGCAAGAACGAGCAACAGACCGAAGACCACACGGGCAGAACGCCCTCCTGAGCTAGGAGGAGGCGGACTGGGAGGGCCTATGGGCCATTCCCCTGGAGGGCCGACCGGTACGTGCGGCGCGTAGGCCTGCCCCTGCTGCCCTTGCTGGTACTGCCAGCCCCCTTGCTGGGGCGGTGGCTGCTGCCCGTACGGGGTACTGGCGCTGCCCGGGCCTCCGGGCGGCGTCGAATAGGACATCATTTCCCTCTCGCGCGATGCTTCCGGTGAGGGGGACGGTGAGCGGCCAACCACATGCGGCAGCACTGGCGTTCCGGCCCACGTACCACGAAGTTATGCGGTGCCGGCGCACACGGTGCGGCACGACATCCTCCGGACAAGCCCTCCCCGTTTGGCACACACAGCCTACGGCGTGCGCCAACGCAAAGGCCTCTGTCCCCGTGCGGCTTCCGTGCAGGAATGATGATCAGGGCTCTCGCCCTCCCCCGCCGACCAGGCAGGCAGCATGCCAACTTTAGCCGACTGCTGTCCGCGAGGACCGGGCGGTACCGGCTCTCAACGTGTTGGTGGCGGATTCTGATACCGATCTCTCACCCCATCAGCTCTGGAGCGGTTCGCCGGCTCTCTCCTCGTTCGAAAGGAACTTCTCCAGACGTTTGGTGAGGAGGACCGAGAAAATCCCCCGCGCGACCAGACGCGAAAAGAACGCGACAGCGGACAGCACAACCGTCAGGAAAGTACCCACCCCTAACCTCAATACCGGTAACTTAGTGGTCTGCTCCGGAAATCCTTCGGGGGTTGACTTCTGGGGCTCAGTTGGAGGCTGCTGCGAGGAGGGCTTCGGCTGTGGCGGTGCGGGCGTAGAGGATGGAGCGGCCGACACGGTGGGCGCTGACCAGACCCGCGTTGCGCAGTGCGGTCAGGTACTGGGAGACGCCGGCGGTGGAGAGCGTGGTGCGGCGCGCCAGTTCGGTGGTGGAGGCCGGATGCTCCAGTTCTGTCAGCAGCAGGGTTCGCGAGCGGCCGAGTACGGTGGCCAGGGCGTCGGTGCCGGCGGTAGGCCGGTGTTCCCACAGCAAGCCGATGCCGCGTGCTGGGTAGGCGAGTTGGGGCGGGTCGGGCCACGTTGTCCGGGTGCGCAGGCCCGGTCCGGTGAATGCGGAGGGAATCAGTACCAGCCCTGTGCCTGCCGCCTGTCGGGACAAAGGCTGCTTTCGGCGGGCCAGCTGCAGCGCGTTGTCGTCCCAGCTCACTGACGTGTGCAGATCGTCGAAGAGGCGGCTGGTGCCGTGCTCCGCGACCTGCCGGGCGCGGTAGAGGACATCGGCGTCGAGCACGGTGCGGATCCGGGCCCAGTATGGGGCGAGGGCCAACTCCCAGTAGGTCTTGATCGCTTCGGCGATCTTGACCAGGCGGGCCTGCGGATCGGCGTACAGAGCCCGGAGCCTGGGGCCGAGAGCTCCCTGGTGGCGGGCCAGGTGGTCAAGATCCCGGCGTACCCGGTCGACGGGAGCGGCCTGGATCGCGGCCAGTTCCGTGGTCAGGGTGGGGGCCGGTCCCGCCGGTGCGGGGTTGAGGAAGTCGGGGACGTATCCCCGAGGGCGGGATCAGCTCGGTGAGCCAACCCCGCTCCGGCCCGGCGGCCGTCATCCGTGGCCGTACCTGCTCCACCCAGGCCTGGTGCACGGGATGTGCGACGGAGGAGTTCAGCAGCCGGAAGCTGGGCGTGATCTCCCACATCGGCGAGATGGCAAACCGCATCTGCGCCAGGTCGTTTGCCGAGAACGTCAGCTCCGCCAGGGTGACCACTCCAAGGGTTCAGGCATATCTTAATCAATGGCCGCCATCTTATGGCGCGAGCGAGGATCATGCCGTCATGACAACAGAGACGATCACGGCGGCGGCATCAGGTACCTGGACGCTCGGAGACCTGGTGGTCAACCGGATCGGGTTCGGCGCGATGCGCCTGACGCAGAACGGCGAGGCGCTCACGGCAGACGCCGTCCCGAGCGATCGTGGGCGGGCGATCAACGTGCTGCGTCGCGCGGTCGAACTCGGCGTGAACCACATCGACACCGCCGCGCTCTACTTCTCGCCGCTGCGCTCGGCCAACGAACTGATCAATCAGGCACTGTCCCCCTACCCGGACGATCTCGTCATCGTCACCAAGGTCGGCCCGGGCGGGATCCGTCGGGCAACTGGCTGCCCCATGCCACCCCCGGCAACTGCGCGGCCAGGTGGAGGAGAACCTGCGCCAGCTCGGCCGCGACCACCTGGACGTGGTGAATCTGCGCATCGTGGGCACCGATTCGATCGCCGAACGTTTCGGCGCGCTGGCTGACCTCCGCGCTGCCGGGCTCATCCGTCACCTGGGCCTGTCCAACATCTGCCCCCACCACCTCGCTGAGGCCCAGGCCGTCGCACCGGTGGTCTGCGTCCAGAACATGCACGGCATCGGCGCCTCGCCTCAGCAAAAGGAGTTCTTGCGCACTTGCGGTAATCAAGGCGTCGCCTTCGTACCGTTCTACTCGATCGCCGGCACCGGGCGCACGGCCGGCGCGACCACCGACGACACCACCGAGGTGCACGCGATCGCCCGCGCCCACGGGGCGAGTGCCGCGCAGATCCGGTTGGCGTGGACACTGCACCAAGGCCCCCACGTCCTGGCCATCCCCAGCACCGGTAATCCCGACCACCTCTCCCAGAACGTGGCCGCCGGCGCCGTGGACCTGTCCGAAGACGAACTCACTGTCCTGGACTCCCGCCACCGCGAAACAGCATGAACAGGGCCCTCCGACGTCTGCGCACGATCCTGCCGTCCGGCCTGCCTTGCCTGCCACCGCCGCGCGCCCGATAGTCCTCACTGCCGCCGAGCGACACCGGTTGAAGAAGGCGGCCTGGGGCCACAAGACCCCACACCAAGCCCGGATCCGAGCCCAGATCGTGCTCTTGGCCGCGCGAGGCAGGCCCAACACGCGGATCGCCGTCGAGGCGGGAGTGCACGTAGACACCGTGCGCACCTGGCGGGGCCGATTCGCCGACCTGAGCCTGCCGGGCCTGCTCGACCGCAAGCGCCCAGGACGGCCCGCCACCTTCACACCACTGCAGACCGCGCAGGTCAAGGCCCTGGCCTGCCAGCTTCCCGTCGAGTCCGGCACGCCACTGTCGCGCTGGTCGTGCCCGGAACTGGCCCGCGAGGCCGTCACTCGCGGGATCGACCCGGCCCTGTCGGCGTCCACGGTGCGCCGCTGGTTCGCCCAGGACGCGATCAAGCCCTGGCAGCACCACTCTTGGATCTTCATCACCGACCCCGACTTCCGCACCAAGGCCGCCCGTGTCCTGGGCCTGTACGCCCGCACCTGGGAAGGCGTCCCACTCGGCGCGGACGAGTACGTGATCAGAGCGGGCGAGAAAACCTCCATCCAGGCCCGCTGCCGGTGCCACCCCACCCTCGCTCCGGGACAGGCCCGGGCGATGCGGGTGAACCACACCTACGGCCGCGGCGGCGCGCTGGCCCACCTCGCCGCCTACGACGTCCACCACGCCCGCGTGTTCGGCCGCACCGAACCGCGCACCGGCGACCCGTTCATGAACCTGGTTACCCAAGTCATGAGCCGCGAGCCGTACGCCAGCACCAAACGTGTGTTCTGGACCGTCGACAACGGCTCCTCCCACCGCGGACAAAGAGCCGCCGACCGGCTGGCCACCGCCTTCCCCAACGCGGCACTGATCCACACCCCACTGCACGCCTCCTGGCTGAACCAAGAACGAAGGCGTCGTGGAATTCGGTGCGGCGTTCCCAACGGACGGCGAGACGTTTGAAGTGGTGGAGCAGGGCGAAAGTCTGCTCCACGACATAGCGGAGTTTGCCCATGTGCTTGATGTTGGGTGATCCCTTGCGGGAGATGACGGGCAGGATCCGGCGCTTGCGCAGCTCTTCGCGGTTGGAGTTGGAGTCGTATCCCTTGTCGTCGAGGAGGGCGTCGGCGGGGCCGGCTGGGGCCTGCCCGCGACGTGCGGGATGCCGTCGACCAAGGCGAGGGCCTGGGTGACGTCGTTGACGTTGGCCGCGGTGGTGATGACTTTGAGCCGAGTGCCGTGTCCGTCGCAGATCAGGTGGTGCTTGCTGCCCGTCTTCCGTCGGCCGACCGGCGACGGACCGGTGTCGGCACCCCCTTTTTCGCGCGGATGTGGGAGCCATCCACGCAGGCCCGGGACCAGTCGAGCCGACGACCGCATTCAGCTCAGCGAGCAGGATTTGGTGCAGCCGGTCGAAGACACCGGCCTGCTGCCACCGCTCCAGGCGGCGCCAGCAGGTCTGTCCGGAGCCGAACCCGAGCTCCCGCGGCAGAAGTTGCCAGGCGATGCCGTTGTAGAGGACGTACAGGATCCCTTGCAGACACAGCCGGTCCGCCACCGGCCACGGCCCCGGTGACCGCTCGGGCCAGGACGGCAACAGCGGTTCAATCAGCGTCCACAAGTCGTCGTCCACGATCCACGGCCGAGCACTCACACCGGTTACACCCGACCAGACCACTTCAGCAAGATCCTGTTACGAGCTCTTAACCTTGCTGCTGTTGCGGCAGCAAGCCCTCCAGGTGCTGCACGATCCGACTCCTGTAAATTCTCAGCGCAACCAGCGGCGAGCAGAATGAAACAGCACCGAGAAGAATTGTCGCGAAGGTACCTACACCAAAAGAAATGACACAAAGAGCCAGCAGGCTGAGCAGCATCGCCCACAGGCCGGGAGTATACAGCGTCGGTTTCCAGATCGGGAACGGCACGACTGCCCGCAAATCACCCTCCTCCGGCAGCACTTCACCAGCGGGGACCATCGACCCCTCTGGCAAGTCAGAGCCGTCAACAGTGGCCCCCCAACCCACTACCCACCTCCCGTCAGTCAAAATCAACACGGCATGACCAACTGATGCCTTGTACGGCAAATCCTGCAGCGGCGGCGCCCAGTAAAGATTGGCTTGCGCGTTAAGAAGCAGGTGGCCAAGTGGCACAGGGTCGAGAGCCTGGTCCAGATAGAGATCCAGACGTTTGCCGTCCTCCATGCGCAGCTTTACACACGGCTCTGGACGCTTCACCGAGGAGTTCTTCGGTGGACGGCCATCCACCTGGACCCCCACTGCGGAGACTGTGACAGGCAGGACGCGGACACGCCCTTCGTCCAGCGCACGTCTGATGCTGGTCGTGGGGCCTGGGCGCATTCTGCCAGGCAGACTGAGCAGCCAACAAAATGCGATCCAACCAACAAGCAGAAGCATCGTCGTCACCCCCACCGGTCCGCCGATACTCCGCTCCAGTGAATCCCGGTCATCATCGATCAGCACACCCAGAGCGGGTGAATCAGGCGCATAGAGGGCCCAAACTCGGTCACCAGCATCGATCGGCGAGCTTGCAGAAAATCTATTCTCGACCGTGCGGGAACCACCGTTGAATGGCGCTGATACCTGCACTTCGGTGGAGTAGTGGCCAGAGCGGCCACTCTTGACGTACTTCGAGGACAGGACCTTCTCGACTTCAACTGTGCGCATCGTGTGCCCGGCGTCGATGATGTTCCACGCTTGCGAAGACGGACTGAGCGCGGCGTACAAGGCAAAGAACACCGGGATGGTCCAAGCCCAGAGTCCGAAGCCAACCAGTCCGCTGCGTTGGGCCGGCCACCAGTACTTACGGGTGCCGATTCCTCTGATCTCCGGACGGGTGCCCCGGCGAACAATCGCCAGAGCACCCCCAACACCAGCAAGAGACAGGAAGAGGAAGATGAGCAGGTCCCAACGAGGCAGCGGGGCCGACCCTTTAACCAGTACGCAGACAACCGCGGCCACGATACTCAGCGCGGCAAGGCTCAAAGAGCCTGCCAGCACGCGGAACTTCAAGGTCATCCGAAGTCCTCTACGATGCTGCGCTGCTTACGATCGAAAGCGTTCTGCGGCTTCTTCTCCTGCTGCTTCTGCTGCTCCTTCTCCTCGGAGGCAGTGAGCTCTCCTCCCGCTCCCGCAAGCCCGGCGCCGACTCCACCTGCGGGCCCTTCGACCGCGAAGCTCGGATTTCCTTGCGCCGGCCTCGCAAATGGGTAGCGCCATTCGGGATCGACGTGAGGGGGTGGTGGATTGTCTGTCGAGCTCGCCCGACCGTGGTTCACTCCACCGACAGCTGCGCCGCCCAGAGCGCCACCGACGGCGTTGACCAGGGCGTTCTTGCCCCACTCCGGATCCTCATCGGTGGTTAGGGCCGTATGACTGTCAACGGCGAGACCTCCTGCGACGTTACCAGCGGCTCCACCGCCGACGCCCTCCGCCATGTGCTGTCCGAGCTTGGGCAAGGCTCCTGTCCTGGCAGCGATCAGACTGGCTGTCCCTGCGCCAACGGGCGTGCCGACCGCCGCTGCGAGACCTCCCTGCCACGTCGCCTCCAGCACCTTCGCACCGTCTACACCTTCACCGGAGGCAGCTGCACCGAGCAGCGTGCCACCGGTGTTTCCAGCCCAGTTGATGGCGAAACTCGTAGCCAGCTTCGCCATCTTTCCCGCTTGCTGATAAGCGCGGATAGCCTGGGCAATACGCTGGAGCAACGCGCCCAGGCGCTGAGAGATCCGGATAGCCTGAGCTGCAAGCCGAGTCACATTGGCTGCTGCAGCGCCAGCGCCAACACCAAGCGTCACGAACGAGAGCGCCACTCCTACACCGATCGAAACACCAATCTCGACATAGATTGCATGAATCTCGTCGTTGACTGTCTCGATCTCATCGGCTACTTCGTCGAGCTGCTTGGCGATGTCGTCATACTCCTCCGTCGCCTCTGCGACAACCGCCCTGAACTCGCGCCAATGCTTCCTGAAAGCTTCGGCAGCGGGGCCACGCCAGGTGTCCCCGACAGTATCCTCAACGTTTCTATCCAGGGCTTTGAGGAGACCCTCGGCACCAGAAATATCAGATTTGAGTTGCCGCCAAGCTTTGGCTGCCTGCCTCAGCTCATCCGGCCTGCCACCAGGATTAACGATCTCGATCCCGAGCTCAACAAGCTCCTCGGCTCCAGTCTCTTTCCCGCTCATCGATTATCCCCGCCGCTCTTCCTTCCGAAGAGCGCCGCTACATCACCATCGGTCACCTCGGTGTTGCGATTGACCTTCCTCAGAGCATCAGCTATGGCGTCTAAATGCTCATGGACGGCCTTCATAGCCCCGACGGCGCTCGTTGAGTATTCGATATAAGCGGACCTAACTTCATCTGATTCTGTCAGGAAACCGAATCCGTCAGAAATAGCCTCTTCTCCCGTCTCGTCCTTGAATTTCTTCAAATGGGCCCGTAGGTCATATGCCCGCGACTCAAACTGGCGAGCCAGCTTCCTACCCGCATCGTCCGCGTAAAAGGGCGCGTCATCAGCCACTACCTAAGGCCTCATTCCATATCGGTTGCGCATATGGGGGAAATTTTTCGGCTGCTAACCCTGGCCGGAAGGACGGTCAGGGATGGGGATGGGCTGGCTTCAGCCGACTCTGAGTCGGGCAAGACAGTGCGATCGACTTAGGACCGGAAAGATCCGTGGGATTGACCGCACATCCCACCATCAAGTCGGGCCAGGCGGCTTTGTTAACTACTGACCCTGGTGCGGGGGCTGTGGAGCGTAGGGATTGGGATGCTGCGGGGCCTGGCCCGGAGGAGCGGTGGGGAACGGCGGCTGGTTCGGGTAGCCCATGCTCGGAGCAGGGGTTCCGCCGTTGGGGCCACCAGGGCCGGGGCCTCCGTTGCCGCGGTTTCCGCGGCTGCGCACTACGGCGAAGATGACGCCACCGATGGCTACGACGGCCGTGATGCCGCCGATGACGAGGAGTCGGCTACTCGAAGACGACTTCTCCCTAGCCTTAGTTGAACTGTCATCGTTGCCTGCCGAAGCACTACCGGTCTTCGAAGAGGCCTGCGGCAACTTACCCAGGGGACCTTCCTTCGGCCCCTTGGGGATGTCCATTGTGACTGCCTGGTAGGGGCGGATGATTCCGTAACCGTAGTCCTCGTCGGGCGCCTTCAGGCCCTTGTGACCAAGGAAGGAGGCGGACTTGATGAGGCGGTTGATTACCTGGCCGGCGGTGAGATCTGGGTACTTTGCGCGGACCAGGGCGGCGGTGGCGGATACGTAGGCTGTGGCATCCGAGGTGCCGCTGGCCACACTATATCCATTCGATCGCGTTGGGTTTGCGGCAACAATATCCACACCAGGAGCGGTAAGCGTCACCTGCTTGCCGGTATTTGAATTATCCCAGAGATTTGCTTCTTTATCCACGGCACCGACAGCAACAACCCCAGGCAAGGCTGCAGGATAACCAACGTCTCCCATATTATTTCCCGTTCCCGCAACAACAATCACATCGTGCGCTTGCGCATACGCAATTGCCTGCTCGCCGACACTTAGAGTTCTGCTGTGCTCATCGGCAAAAGACAGATTGATTACCTTTGCGCCGTGGTCCACAGCGTAGCGAACCGCAGCGGCCCAGGTCTCATCCTCGAACTTGTCATCTTTCTTTTGAACGGTACGCAGCGGCAAGATCTTTACTTTCGGTGCAAGCCCCACCACGCCGGAATTATTGCCCACACCATGACCGTGCCCAGCAATAAGGCTTGCCATTTTAGTCCCATGCCCGGCCACATCCTCCTGGGCGTCGCCACCACCAGTAAAGTCTTTCCCCTTAAGGACCTGACCAGACAGATCAGGGTGACTGCCGTCCACGCCAGAATCGACAACAGCAACAGTCACGCCTTCACCCTGAGACTTGGCCCAGGTGTCCTTCATTGCAAATACATCCAGGACCCACTGCTGGTCTCTGACGTAATCAGCCGAAGCAGTTGGAGCTGAAGTGAGGAGCAAGGCTCCTGTCAACGCCACGACTCCCGCCGTGGACCAGACTCGTTTGGCACCCAATTTCTTGCTCCTCACTTAGCTACGACCGGTTACGCCAGTCTTCATACACGCGAGCCGCACGGATATTCCGCGCGGCTCGCTCGTGTGTGCCTATTCGATGTTGCGCGGCACGTTTCGCTTGCGGTCCTCTTCAGAGATCCAGGTCTCTTCGTCCTCGACCAGGTAGTCGGGGCGTTCGCCCCGCTCATTCTCGTCCCCGGAGCGACGGCCGCTACGACCGCCCATGCCTCCAGCCATGCCTCCCGGCATGCCACCGCGCTGAGTTCCGCCGCGGCTACCGTGCAGGCCCGCACCACCACCGGCGCCCTTGCCGCTGATGCCCTTGGCCGCGCCGACTACGCCGCCGCGAGCCTTAGCTAGGGCCCCACGGCCGCCAGTCCCAGCACCACCACGGCCCGCCGCGCCAGCACCAGCACCACCGCCCATGCCGCCCATACCGGCCCGAGCTCCGGTACTGCGGCCTGCTGCCCCGGCACCTCGGCCTGCTACTCCGGCGCTACCGGGCCCCCCAAGTCGACCGCCACGGCCGCCAGCAGTGCTGATTCCGCCGCGAGCACCGCCCGCACCGAGATTTCCAGCGCCACCGGGGACCATCGCACCAGGGCCCGTCCCGCCACCCAACACCCCCGCCCCCACCGCCGGCGCCGAACCTGAGCCGAGGCCTGGGCCCGTCAGACCTGGCTTGATGCTGTCCACATTCGTGCCTGTCGAGGGTGGGAGCGGGGCTGGGATCCCTCCCGTGATGCCCTTGGGGCGGGGAGCCACGGGAGCCGCACCAATCCCCTTAGGCTGACCAGCACTCCACGGCTTATTACCTGAGCCGTGGATGCCTGGCCGGGACCCGCCACCAACACCGCCCCCACCCACAGGCGGCGGGTACTCCACCTCACGGTTAGGCTCCTTGACGTTTCCGTCGCCGTCATCTCTCAGCTTGTTGTTCTTCAAGTTGCGGGTGACCCGCATGTATTGAACTCCAAGGCTTTCCATGACGGCAACACCATTGAGGTGCGCTTCCCTGCTCGCACCAATCTTTCCCTCATTATCGTTTGCTGCCTGCTGAGCGGTCTTGCCGGCGTCCAGGTCCTTGCGCACCGCTTCACCGTCGTCATGGGCCAAGTCGGTGAGGCCGTCACCGACTTTGTCCAAGAAACCAGGTTCCTCAATCTTGTCTAGTTCGGCCTTGTAGTGACGCAACTGCCCAGCTGCATCAGCCATCTGAGAGCTATTGAGATCGGCATGCCACGCCGCATTTCTCACACTCTGTGCGATATTGCGAGCCTTCTTCTCAAAGGCCCTGGCAGCTTCTCCGCCCCAGTGCTCCAGAACATTGTCGACCGCCTTGTCGAGCAGGCCAGCAATTCCCCCTCCCTCGCCACCGGCGAGAATCTCACTGACCTTGCCCCAGTGGCGGCCGGTCTCTTCGATCGCACCCGGGTTGGTGCCTTCAAGCATCTGCTTGAGCTGTTTGAGCGGGTACTGGATGAATTCAGTCTTGCTCTGAGGCCTCCCTGCGATGCAGGTCTCGCCCTCAAGTACTGGCTTGGGCAGCTCTTTGTCACCGGCCATTTTGAACACTTCCTCTCAGTAGGTGATTCTCGATCGGACTACTTCTTGTCCCACTTGCCGTTCGAGCCCCCGGCGCCGCCACCCATTTGATTCTTGTTCGCGTACTCCTGCTCGGTGTACTTGTCCTTGACCTTGGAGGTGCTCTTTCCGAACTGGTCGATCAGTCCGTGCAGCCCCTTGATCGCAGCCTCAAGGTCACCCTTCGTCTCCTTGTGAGCGTCGAAGAGATCGGCCGCCTCCAGGAACTTGTCTGTGTTCCCGAACGCGGTCATCGGAATGTCCGTCCGGTACCGCGACGTCTCCCCCGCCTTGTCCATGTCGTCCAGCAGCGTCCAGAGCTTCTTGATCACTTCATCGAGTGCACTCAGATCCACCCGCATTCCGTCGCTCATACCCCGTGTCCTCTCCCCTGTTTTCCAAAGTTTTCAGCGCCCACACCCGTTTGCACAACGTAAATACGTCGCCGCACTACCCCAACTGCCTGGCGCGCTTGTTCCGCCAGTCCCGTACCGCTACGCCGCTGCCACTCGCCACGAGCACCAGCAACAGGCCCGTGCCCACCACGTACATCGCGACCCGGCGCTCCTGCTCCGCCTCCGTCTCGCCCATCGTCACCGCCATGGGAATGACCTCGCCCGCGCCCGCCTTGACCGGTGGGTCCGGTTGCGGGCGGGTGCCCGGGGTGGAGTCGTCCGAGAGGGCGGCCACCGGGTCCACTACGCCCCAGCCCAGGTAGCGGTTCGGGCCGCGGCCCGGGCGTTGGGCTGTTTCCTGGATGCGGGCAGCGAGTTGGGCCGCGGACCACCTCGGGTGCTTTTCCTTCAGCAGTGCCGCCACGCCCGCGACGTACGGGGCCGCGAAGCTCGTGCCGTCCGCCGTGCACTGGCCGCCCTTCGGGACGGTCGAGACCATGCTGACGCCGGGGGCCGCGATGTCCACGAAGTCGCCCGCCTGCGAGAAGAAGGCGCGTTCGTCGTTGCGGTCCGAGGCCGCCACCGCCAGGACGCCCGGGTACGACGCCGGGTACGTGTTGGCGGACTTGCCGTCGGCGCCGTCGTTGCCGGAGGCCGCGACGATCAGGGCGTCGGCCTCCACGGCCGCCGCCACGGCGTTTCGCAGCTCCGTGTTGTCCTGCTTGTTCGCGGTGTCCGAGGAGATGTTGATGATCTCCGCACCCTTGGCGACCGCGTCGCGGATCGCGGCGGACATCGTCCTCGAGTTTCCCTGTTTCTCCTCTGCGCCGGTGTAGCGCAGCGACAGGATCTTGGCTTCCGGCGCGATGCCCGCGAAGCCGGTGCCCGGGATCTCGCGGGCCGCGATGATGCCCGCGACCCGGGTGCCGTGGCCCTCGATGTCCTCGGCGCCGTCGCCCGACTTGCCGACGTAGTCCTTGCCGCCGGCCGCCATCGCACCGCGCAGCTGGGGGTTCTTGTCGTCGACGCCGGTGTCGATCACGGCGACCGTCACGCCCTTGCCCGTCGCCTGCTCGCGCAACTGGTCCAGGAGTACGCGCTGGAGCGACCACGGCGTGGACTTGATGATGTCGCCGCCGAAGACGCACTCGGAGCTGGAGGACAGCCCGAATGTCGGGTTGTCGGCGTCTGCGAGGCGGGTGGGGGCCGGGCCGGTGGCGAGTGCCGGCGGGGCGGATGCCAGACAGGCCCCGGTGACCGCCAGTACGCCAAAGACCCGCTGCAGTGCGCGGGTTCCACTCGTGCGCGTACGCGGACGGGGTGTCAGGACCCCCATGATCAGGCTCCCCAGGCTTTTTGCTTCCACCGGAGCTGTAGTCGCAGCTGTAGCCGCGGCTCTGGTGGAAGTTTTCGTTGTGTTGACAGTGGTGCTTCCGGGGCCTTCTTCAGCGGCACCGGGAAGTGGGTCGGCCCAGCGGACACCATGGCGGCATCGGCCGGGCCGGCCCATCTCGTCTCACCTCGAGCGCGGATCAGCTCCAGGTGTTGGCGTTGCTCTTCTCCGTGGCCTGGTAGTTCTCGGCCGAGCTCTGCAGCGCCGCGGAGATCTTCATCAGGGTCGAGTGGAGGGCCGCAGCGGTCTGGTCCCACTCGCGCTGCTTGCGCTGGTAACCCTCCTGCGCCTCACCTTCCCAGGTGGTGGCGACGCGCTTGACCGCGGCCTCTACGTCGTCGAGCTGCTGCTTGATGCGGTTGGCGGTGTTGCGCACGTCCGTGGACGCGTTGGTGATGGTGGCGTAATTGACGAGAATCGACATCGTCGCTCCCTTTCAGGAAGAAGTTGCAGTAAGTCGGAGGGAGTTGATCAGCCGAAGTCGGACATGATCTTGCTCACTTCGGCGTTCTGCTGCTCTTCCGAAGCGGTGTAGTTGCTCCGCGTGGAGTCGACGGCTTCCTTGATGCCCTCGAGGATGGCGCTCATGTTCTTGGCCTCCTCGTTCCACCGGTTCTGGAGCTCGTGGTAGGACTTGGCCGCCTGGCCCTGCCAGCCGCCCGCAACCTGGTCGATCACTCCGCCGAGGCGGCGGATTTCGCCCTGGATCTGACCATTCACCGTGGTGATCTGGCTCGAGAGCCTGGTCAGCTCATCTTCTGTTACCCGAAACTGCCCGGCCATGGTGAACCTTCCCCCATGTCGTTGATGGTCCGGGAAGCCTGTACCACTCCCCGGATAAGCGTCATATCAGTGAGCACTGCAAGCACTCTATCGTCCGTCTGTCGCACATCCATATGCGGCGACCATCAGTTACAGACTTCACACATGCGTGCGGCAACTCTGTGATCAGGACGGCCAAGTCGAGCCGCACGCCCGTCTGTTGGCCTCACTGGCTCTGCGGCTGCGCGGCGCTGCCGGTGTCCAGCGTGGGGCCCTTCGGAATGAACTTCGCCCACGCCTGCGGGACGACCGCGGGGTTGGACACCTTCTCGTATCCCAGGCGGGTTCGCGCCTTGTCCGTCTCGCTCGCTCCGCCCTGCGCCGAGGAGGACGAGGAGGCCTCGCCGCTCTTGTCCGCGGCGCTGTCGTTGTTCGTCGGCAGCGAGTAGCGCAGGCCCGTGTCGGTCAGCAGGTACGTCGCGCCGCCGCCCTGCACCGAGCCCGTGACCTCCTGGAAGAGCAGCCCCGAACCGGAGGAGACGTAGGCGTTCAGCGAATCGGCGATGACCTTCTTGGGGTACGTCGTCCCGGCCCAGGCCGCGAGCTTCGGCTTCTTGTCCGCGCCGACGGTGCCGCTGTAGACGCTGCAGGAGGTGGTGTTGGCCACGCCGGCCGCCGTCGTCGCGGAGACGGAGTTGGCCTGCCGCGGGACGGTCTGCGGCCAGCCCCTGTCCGCGTAGAAGTTGTCCGCCGGGCCGCCGTTGGCGTCGATGATGTCGGGGGTGTCGGCCTTGATGTCGGCGATCTCGTCGGTTCCGTACGCCTGCTTCGCGGACGGCGAGCGCTTGAGCAGGTCGGCGACGAACGGCGTGATCGCGGCGACCCGGTCCTTCAGCACGACGTAGTACTGATCGCCCTGGGCGTCCTGCGCCTTGAGCACCCGGCCCACCGTCCCCGCCTCGGCGGGAAGCCCTTCGACCGCGGTCGGCGTTCCGAGGGACGGCACCGTCGGGAACGTGATGACGCCGCCCGGGTTGAGGGTCTGCAGCCACTCCGTGCTCACCGGCTGCGGTTCGGCCGTCGTGCCGATGACTGCGGCGCGCAGCTGCTCCATCGTGGTGTCGTCGAGGCGCGGTGTGCCGCCCAGTTGGAAGGCGTTGCCCTGGCCGTCGACCAGGTACTCGACCTTGGTCCTGGCGTCGACGACGTACAGCGCCTCGCGCGCGTCGACCTTCCCCGCGTTCTTGACCGACTTCGCGTCGTCGCCGTCGAGGACGAAGACGGCGCGGTCGATGGAGGTGTTCGAGCCGGGGGCGGGGCGCTCGCAGACCGCCCAGGTCTTCGCCTTCTCGGCGTCGTCCTTGGTGGGCAGCCGGTCGGGGGCGTACGGGATGCCGAGCGTCGCGCCGTGCGGGATACCGCTCTTGTCGATGTCCTTGCCGGGGACCTCGATGACGCTGCCCTTGCCCTTGTCGAGAAGGAGCTTGGCGGAGGCGTAGTTGAGGACGGGATGCAGCGTCGGCACTTCCGTGCCGTTCGGGCCCTTGTCCTTGATCACGACGTAACGCGTCGTGGAGTCGCTGTCGACGATGATGTGTTCGCCGGCGGTGTCCCAGCCTTTGGGTGCCGACGGCTTGAGCACACCCCAGGCGATGAAGCCCACCACCAGCACCACGCCCACCGCCAGGCTGGGCATCACGGTACGGACCGGACGCGGTGCGCCTTCGTCCGATCCCCCGGGCGATGGTGCCAGGAACGCTGCGACGGTGCGCTTGCGAGCGAACGTATAGGCGGCGAGCTCATCCCGACGCGTTGCCATGGTCCTGGCTCTCCCGTGTGGTCGTGCGTGAAGAAGGATCGTGCGTAAGGCTGCTTCAGCTGGGCAGGGGAACCACTATGCACTGCGCCGCGCGACCGTGATCCACCAGGTGTGGGGTCCCCGCCGCATCTTCACAGCCCCGTGTCGTGCTCGTAGCCCGGCACCTGTGTCGCCCCGTGTTCATCAGCGGGTACCGTGACCACTCGCACAACTGACGTGGGCAATTGTGGCCCCTGGCCCCGTCGCTGAGATCTCCACCGGCGATCTCCACCGACGAGGGCCACCACTTCGCGAAAGGGATCTCCCGGGGGATGACCAGCGCTACGAGGGCACTTCGGCGCGGACGCGCGCACAGCAGCAACCGGGCCGTGGCCGCAGAGCCGCGCCGTCCCCGGCTCCCTCCACCGCCTCCACCACCGCGGCGCCGCGTACGCTGCCCCACCCCGGCGGCATGGGTCCGCTGCGGCTGCAGCAACTCATCCTGGTGGAGCTCGCGGTGGCCGTCATGCTGGTCGCCTGGGTCACGTCCGAGCGCTGGCTGCTCGCCCCGGCCGGCGCCGTGGCCGCGCTGCTGCTGCTTCTGGCGATCGTGCGCCGGCACCACCGGCCGCTGCCCGAGTGGTACGAGACGACCCGCGCCCTCAAACGCCGCCGGCGCGAGGCCAAACTGCCCGTGCCGCCCGGTACGGACCCGCTGCTGGCCCCCACCGTGGAGTGCGACTCCGCCCTGCGGACGTACACCTTCGTCTCCCGTGACGACCGCTCGATCGGCATGATCGGCGACGGTTCGTTCCTGACCGCGGTGCTCTTCGTGCAGCCGGGCGACGAGCCGCTGCGCCCCGGTTTCGCCGGGCGGCAACTGCCGCTCCAGCTGATCCAGGACGCCCTGGAGGTCGACGGCATCCGGCTCGCCTCCGCACAGGTGGTGCAGCACACCCAGCCGGCGCCCGCGCCGCACCTGCCCCCGCAGTCCATCGCCGCACGGTCGTACGGGCCCCTCCAGGCCCATGCCGGGTCCCCCGCGCTCCGGCTCACCTGGGTCGCCCTCAAGCTCGACCCCGAACTGTGCCCCGAGGCGGTGGAGGCGCGCGGAGACGGCGTTGCCGGTGCCCAGCGCGCGCTGCTGCGGGTGGCGGACCAGCTGGCGAGCCGGCTGGCCGGGGCGGGCTTCGAGGCGACCATCCTCGACGAGAACGAGCTCGTGCAGGCGCTCGCGACCTCCAGCTGCCTCAACCCGCGGGCCAACGCGCAGCACGGCCAGGACGGCCGGCCCGCTCAGCGGCGTACGGTCGAGTCGGTGCGGAGCTGGCGGGTCGACGACCGGTGGCACTCGACGTACTGGATCTCCCGCTGGCCGCAGTTGGGGGACGGCGGTGTCGCACTGCCGCAGCTGATCACGCAGTTCACCTCGCTGCCCGTGCTCGCGACGACGTTCAGCATGACGCTGAGCAAGGCCGGCAACCGGGGCGTCTCCGTCACCGGGCACGTGCGCATCACCGGCCGCGGCGAGAACGAACTGGGCCAGGTCCGGCGGGATCTGGAGCGTGCCGCGAGCGCGTCCAAGGTCGGCCTGGTGCGCCTGGACCGGGAACAGGTCCCCGGAGCTCTCGCCACCCTGCCTCTCGGAGGTACCTCCTGATGTCCTACCCCACACCGACCATGAACCCGGGGCAGCGGGGCCAGGAACCCGCCCGCACCCCCGCGCACGTGGCCTCGCCCACCGACACGGGTCTGATCCCGATCGTCCGTCCGGACGCGCCCCAGCAGCAACGGCGCATCTTCAGCCCGGGATTCGGGCTGCGCGGACCGCGCCGCAACCGTCATGTCGTCACCGCCGAGGAGATCGCGGCGATCAGCGTGCCGATCGGCGACGACGGCGTGATCATCGGCACCGACCCGGAGTCCCAGCCGGCGGTGCTCGGCCTGGCCCGCCCCACCCCCTTCGACGTCGTCGTGGTGGGCGGCCTGTGGCTGGCCCAGGTGCTGGCGCTGCGCGCCGCCGCGACGGGCGCGCGCGTGGGCGTCGAAACCGGCCGCCCGCAGGCCTGGCAGCAGCTGGCCCAGGCGGCGGGCGGTGGTCAGCAGTGCATGACGGTCTACCCGGTGGGACGGGTTCCCGCGCAGGGGCCGTCGGTCTCCAGCCCGGTGGTGCTGATCCGCGACTGCGGCGTACGTCCGCCGCGTGGGCGTGTGACGTCCCTGCCGTGGCAGGCCGTGGTGACCGTGCTGCCCTTCGTCGGCGAGCACGCGCCGCGCTGGCTGATGCAGGCGCAGCTGGTCGGGATCCAGCGCATCTCGCCCCAGGAGACCGAGGTCGTACGGGAGACCCTGGGCGTCCCGGCCGAGCATCTGGAGATGCTGCCGACCCTCTCCGACAACGTCACCCTGTGGTGCACGCGCAAGCATCGCAAGTACGTCATGACCGAGCCCACGGACGCGGAGACGGGTCTGCTCGGCATGGCCCGCCGCCTGGACTGAGTGCCGCCGTCTGGGCGTCGGCCGGGCGCGGTCGCCGGAGGAGCAGCGGAGCCGGTCCGCACGCAAGGGCGCTTTTCCGTACCGTGGGGCGAAAGATTAGTGTTCTGGTGATGCGGTGAACGTCGCAGCGGCGTAGGACGCGCCACCCCATCCGCCCGACCGCGACGACGCACTCAGCAGCAGTGGCTGACCAGGAGGCAAAGCAGTGAACAGGGATCGGTCCGAGTACGACGGCGGCGGCCAGTCCTCGGACGGGGACGACCGCGAGCTGGATCTCACCGGCGAGTTCGAAATCGTCTACGAGCCTCCTGCCTGGTACGACCAGAGCGCGCGGGGTGGTTCCGCGCAGGGCGGGCAGGGGGGCGCCGGACAGGTGTCTCCGCCGCCGCCGACCGGGCCGCCGCTGGGGCCGACGGGCGGTCCCGCGCAGCAGGGACTGCCCGCGCCCCAGGCCCCCGCGCCGGCACAGCCGTACGCGCAGGGTGGTTACGGGTTTCCGCAGCAGCCGGGGCCGGGCGCGCCCAGCCGGGGCCG
>RHMC01000071.1 GCA_003719395.1 Streptomyces altiplanensis | reverse complement strand
CCCGACCCCGGATCGAGCAGCAGATACTCCTCCTCGACACCCACAGTGATCATGTTCCATGACTACCCCCAACCCCCCGCCTACCAGGGGGAGAAACGGCCCTGAGGCCGCAAGGTGCTCCGGGTTCCTGCGGGTTTCTACGGGGCGGACCGCGAACCGCGTCACGGTTGCATCACGGTGGTGTGTGTGCGGCCGGCCGCGGGGCAGACCTACTTCGGGACGGGCGGTCCCGGACCGGGGTCGGTGGACCCCGGCCTCAGGGAGGTCGAACCGCCCTCCCACCATCCGTTGGCGAGCGGGAAGGCGGAAACGTTCATGCTGATGGCCCACTCAACAGTCCTCCACGAGCTCGTGTCGCGATACGAAGCCCTGCGTACTGCCACAGAGGGATCGTCCGCCACGGCTGAGCTGAAACGCCGGCTGGAGGACGCGGCCTACACGCTGTGTGTCATCACCGGAACGCGCCACCCCGACCAGGCACTGGCTGTGGCCCGTGCACGGCTGGCCGCCACGGACGACTGACCAGACCCCTCCCGGTGCGGAGCGGGGCAGCCGGAACCCGGCGGCCGACCGGCCACGGCTGTGGACCGGTCAGCGATGCGGCCGAGCCCGGCGTCCCGTGCGCGAGCCCCGGTAGGCCGCTTCCCTCAGCCTGCTCAGGCGTGGTGTGGGGTGCAGACGCGGCAAGTGGTTGAGGTACGGGTCGTAGGCCAGGACTGCGTCCGGTGGAGCGCCCTGCGTCGAGTGGGTCGTCAGCGTCGCGAAGCGCCGCCACGGTTCGCGGGGCCCGGCGGCGCACAGCTCGAACGAGAGGGGGGCGTGCCGCAGGGCGGTGCGCAGCGCGTCGAGTCGCTGCGTACGGCGGGCGCGTCGGCCGAGGGGGCGGCTGCCAGCACACGCGGGCGGTCGCCGACCAGGTAGGCGAGGAGCGTGGAGTAGGGACCGGCCAGCGCGTGGCGCCTGGGCAGCGGCACGTGCCGCGTCCACCGGCCGCCACCGCTGGTGGTGAACAGCAGATCCAGCGGCCGGCCCGGTCCGGACGGCATCGACGACGCGTACGGCGAGACCCAGGCCGTCCGGCAACCGTCCGGGGAGCCCGGCGGCCCGTGACCACCGCACCAGCGCCGGATACCGGCCCGGCCGGTCGAGCCACGGCTCGCCCCACCACTGTTCATTCGCGTGCACTTCCAGGGTTGCGGCGCCCATCACCCCGTGAGGGTGAAGCGCCGGCCCCTTCCGCAGCTCGGCCACCCAGCGGGCAACGACCCATGGCCAGGGCCGGGGTTCGCCCCTGTCGTTCGTCACCGTCCGTTGCGTGTGGCTGCTCATCACCGCTCGCCTTCGATGGTCTTCGACGAAAACCGGTGCCACCGGTCCGGCCCGTTCCGGTCTGTCGCTTGTTCGCTCAGCAGTGCCAGGGCGGCGGGCCCATGGCACGGTGCCGCATGCCCTTCGCCTGCTGCTCGGGGCGCTGCTGCTCGCCGTGCAGCGCGTTGAGAATGATCAGACCGCCGGTCAGGGCGGGCACCGCCCACTGCATGTACATCAACCGGTGATTCACCTTCTCCATGTCGGCCGGGTGCCTGGAGATCCTGTGTCCGTCTTCGGTTTCGGGCTGGGGCGAGGATGCCGACTCCACCTTTTTGCCCAGCATACGGGCGTAGGCGGTGGCGGCCAGAGCTGCGCCGGTGAGGACGGTCTTGGCCAGAGTGGAGGCTGCCACCCCTTGTTGGCCGGCGACACGGGCGGCGTTGGCCGTCAACAGGCCACTGCCGCCGACCAGGTGCACGGCGATCGCGGCTGCGCTGACGGGCGTCCATTTCGACCAGCCGGAACTGGCGATGCGGGCGGTGGTCGCTTCGGTGCCGCCCTCGTCCTGGGCTGCGCCGTTCAACCCGACCGCTCCCATGAGTGCGCCGCCGAACCAGGCGGCCAGGCCCACATCGTGAAGGCTGCGCAGGACGGTATTGCGTTCCGACATGGGACGGCTCCTTCGTAGTGCTTCGGATGTCGCCGGTGCGCGACCCTTCACTCACCGTGCGGTCAGGACGCCGTCCGCCACCACTGCAGGTGGTCCGAATGGGCTGCCGGAAGCGAGGAAGGCCGGGGCAGCCGGGAAGGAGCCCAACCGTGGGCCCCGGGAGCCGTGCGCTTGGTGCCGCCCTGCCTCCGGTCCGCCGCCGGACCCGTAGAGGGTCCCGGGTCGGCCATGGGCATCACCCGCCGGCCCTCATCCGGGGTCGCAGGGGTGCGGCGCCCTGCGAGCGGCGTCACGTCAGCGAGACGGCGAGCATCGCCGAGAGGACCGTGCACACAGCGACGGCGAGCATCACCGTCCGCGCCGGTCCTGCCAGCCGGCCGACCGCGGACTTCGGCCACGCGCCCGGTGCCGTGCGGCGGGTCGACAACCCGGACGTACTCGGCCCGGCTGCCCCGGTGACGTGCGCGTTCCGGCCTTCTGCCTTACGCATCCGCGCACACTGCACGCAGCTTTCCCGTGCGTGCAGGGGCGAGTCGGGCCGGTACGCGCCACGCGGCGGAGGATCGGGCGCCGTGACCGGTTTGCTCCTGAAAAGCTCCATGCTCGTTCCAACGCCCGGCCCGACCGCCGGAAGTGCCCGGGGACCGTTCCGCAATCGCCCTGTCACCGAGCCGTTAAAGGCCTACAAACGGATTTGGCCGCCGGGATCGGATTTTCTGAACAGGCCCGCGTATCGGGAGGGCCGGGGAAGCCGGGGTTTTGACCTCGCCAAGTGCGATGCGGTGAGCGAGAACCCGCAGTGCGACGGCGGTGACCTGCACGGCCTTGCTCTGGATGGGGTGCTCCCCGCCCTCCCGCGCGCATGCCGGTAATTCTTCATATCTCATGGGTTTTCTCCTTTCTCACGCCCTTCCCTTACGAAGTGACGAAAGGAAAGTGTGAACTGAGTCATTGGTGCAATGGGTGGCATATGCCCACCATGGGAACGATCCCGCCAGGAATCCGCCTGCAGCGAAGAGTGGCCCCCTGTGAGCAAGCAGCATGTACACGTCCGTCTCAATCGGGGCATGGAAGTCTCGGAAGAGGGTGAACTGGTCGAGCGGTTCGGTTGCCGGTGCGGAGCCGCCTGGACCAAGACGTACCGAACCGAGAGCCCGGAGGCGGAGTGAGGCCGGGATCTCCGGGCCCGGGGTTTCCGGGCCCGGGGTCCTGCGCCTGCCTGCCGCGTCTTCTCGCCGCTGCCTCCGGTGGCCGCCGGCCGTGATCCTGTGTCGCTGTCCGTGTCTTTTGCCGGGACGCCGGACGGCTCCGCCCGCGCGCCGGTAAACCTCCGGAATCTCATGTTCCTTCTGTTGGCCTACGCCCGGTGGCCCTTTCGGCCGTCAGGGGCTCTGATGGACAGCGGACCGGTCCCCCTCCCCACCATGAAGAAAGGCACGCCGATGTACGAGATGCGCGCCGAGCCCACCGTGGACAGAGGCGAACTGGTCTGGCATGTCATTGCCAAGGATGCGCCCGCCAGCACTCTTTGCGGAAGCCGTCTCGCTCCACCCCTCGCCACCACGCACAGTGAGGCAATCGCCGAACGCTACTGCGACCCCTGTATGACCGCGTTCAGCTCGGCGATGCAGAGCGACGCACACTGACCGTCCGGACTGCCGGCGGAGACCATGGCCGGGGCGGTTACCGGCCGTCCGCCGCGCCGGCCCGCCCGAGGGAAGGTCCGGGGGTGGTGACGGCTTTCATGGTGATCGCATTCATGCGCAATGCATTACTGGGCTGCTGCTGCTGATGATGATGCCGCCCAAGTGAACGATCGGTTGCTCGTTCACCACTCCGAATTCGGATCCTTACCCCATTACGGTGCAGGTGGGGATTCCGCGTCGCGGTGCATAGCGGTGCGGGCACTGCTCGGGTACGGTCGGTGTCATAGCAGTCGTGGTTCCGAACCCTGTTCGCCTGTGATCGGCGATCACAGTATTTTGTGCTGTTCAGAGTCTTCATGGGCCCGGCGATCACCTCCGGGTGCCGTGCTGTGCGGTATCCGCCCCTTTGATTCCAGGAGACCGGTATGGCTACGGGCACCGTGAAGTGGTTCAACAGTGAGAAGGGTTTCGGCTTCATCGAGCAGGACGGCGGCGGGCCCGACGTCTTCGCTCACTATTCAAACATCGCCGCCCAGGGCTTTCGTGAGCTCCAGGAGGGGCAGAGGGTGTCCTTCGACGTCACGCAAGGCCAGAAGGGCCCGCAGGCGGAGAACATCGTTCCGGAATAGCGGAGCGGGCCTGCCGGGGACGACGGCGCAGTAGGCGCACAGAAGCGCGGCAGGCCGCATATCAAGTGACAAGGGTGATCCCTTTGTGCTCCGGGTGCTCACCTCGTGGGGACCCGGAGCGGCCGCCGCGCCGATTCGGGCGCCCGGCCCGGTGTGCTGTCAGTCCCAGACTGTCCCGGTGCAGAGGGGGCCGGCCCGGACCGCCTCGATCGCGGCCCGCGCGCAGAGGGCACGAACGGCTCCGGCAGGGCGGTGAGAGACCGTCACGACCAGCTCGCACATGTGCCCTCCTCTCCGTCGGCCAGGTGCACGGCGTGCACGAACTCGGCCTGGTCCCTGCCGACCCGTTCGAGGGGCAGATGGGCGCCGACGGCATTCGGCGCCGTACGTCCACCGCGAGGGCTGCAAGGGGATTCGAGGAGTTCGAGGCCACCGTGGCTTCCTGTGAAGAAGTCGTCGAGTTCCGCCGCACGTACGGCCGCCCCGACTACTTGATCCGCGTCGGCGTCGCCGACCACGCCGCCTACGAAGCCTTCCTGACCGGCAAGCTCAGTGGTCTGCCCGCCGTCCCGCGCCTGACCTCCCACCTCACCAGGAAGAGGATCAAGGCGGACAGCTGAACCCGGACAACCGCATGGAACTTCGCCGGGATGCGACCACCCCGGCGAGTCCGGCTCCGGGGCAGCCCAGTCATCCGGCGTCGAGGTCCCGCCGTACCTCGAACCCGCCGTGGCCGTCGAACCGCACCTCCAGCACGGCGTCGAACCCGTCCGACAGCGACGGCTTGCGCAACCGCTTGAGCGTGGCGTGGACGCCCACGTCGGGAACGCGGTCTCGTCCCTCCCGTGCCGCGTTGCGCCGGAGCGAGCCCGGGACGTCCGGGGGGAACCAGTACGCCGTCACCGTCGCCCCCAGGACGTGGCCCAGGGCCACCAAGGGCTCCCACTCCTGCGGCGACGGGTTGGTGTTGTCGACCGCCACCGATTCCCCGGCGGTCAGCGCCTCTTCCACCAGACGTATCTGCCGCTGCTGCTTGTTCCGCGCGGAGCGAGGAAACAGGTCCTTGCTCACCAGCGCGTAACGGCCGGCGAGGCGCTGCTCGTAGAAGGTGGACTTCCCCGAAGCCTGCAGACCGACGAATACGGCCATGTCCAATACCGCGCTGCTCAAGGGTTCCTGCACCGGCACCTCCTCATTGACACAGAACAGCCCCGGCGCCACCGGGCCGGCCCCCCTCCTCCGCCCGAGCACTCGACCGCTGTGCCGCGGCAGTGACCGGGCGATACGGGCCGGCTCCTGCGGCGCGCAGTGGTTCAGCGCGTGTCCGGCGCCAGGTCATTCCGCCGGCCGGCCCTGCGGGGGCAGCCCGGTGACTTCCCCGGCCCAGGTGTGCGGCACGGTCGGGTCCCGGGCACCGCGGGCCACCACGACAGGCGTACGCAGGTGGGGAAGCTTGCGGTCCACCGGGCCGTGCGGTGCGTACGCGAACGTCCGCGCGCGGTCCGGGAGGCCCCGGACGGGTGTCGTCCGCTCGGACGGCGATCACGGAAGGGGGGGTGGTGCCCGCCTGTCACTGATCCTCCTCGCGCGCTTTCCCGTCTCGCCGACCGGACCCGGCCCGACAGCCGGCAGCACGTGCGCGTGGCTGTGGCCGGCACGCACCACGGTGTCAGGCAAGCACTCCGGCACGGTCCTCTTCAGAGGTCACCTTGTAGCCGGGGACAGACGGCCAGCGGACCGTCAGTACGACGGATTCTTCCTCCGCGTACCAGGAGTGGTCGACGCCCCGGCCCCACACGACGTAGTCCCCCTGCTGGGCCAGCACAACACTGCGCCCAGGAAGTTCCACACGGAAGCGGCCGCTGATGAGGACCAGCAGAGCCGTACGTTCCTCACCGGTCACCCACTGCGCCCGTTCGTCGCCCTGCGGGTGGACGCCCCATTTGATCTCGACGGCCTCGCTGTGCCGAGGGTCGGAGACGTCCTTGAAGTGCCCGAGCAGCCATCCCCGGTCCAGTGGTGCGTCCTTGCCCGCATTGCCCACGTACACGCTGTCGTTCATGGCTTCGGAAGGTACCACCCGCCCCCACCGGTGACGCAGGCGTACAGTTTCCGCGCGAAGCGGGCCTGTGCGGGGCAGCCGGGCCGCCGCGGCCGTCAACGAGTGGCTGTGGGGAAAGCGCTAGCCGGTCTCGACGAGCCCGGCGAGATTCGCCAGTGCCATCCGCGTACCGGTCTCGTTGTCGGCGGCCGGAATGCTGTCGGGAATTCCTTCGTGCACGATGAGGACGTCAGTGCCGCCGTCTGCTGCGGTAAGCGTTGTGGTCAGCGTCATCTCGCCGCCGAGTTCGGGATCTGCCGTCTCGAACTCGAACACCTCGACCACTTGCTCGTCCGGTACAAGCTTCACGAAGCGGCCGTGGTACGTGTCGGTTCGCGCCGCCGACTTTCCGGTTCCGTTCGGCGCGTCGTACGTGAGCGAGATGCGGAACGAGCCGCCTTCACGGGCATCAAACTCATGCACGTGGCTGCTCATGCCCGGTGGAACTCTCCACTTCGCGATCGCGGCTGCATCGAGAAGCGCCCGGTAGACAGCCGGACGGGGGGCACTCACGCGACGGGAGATCCGAGTCGAATACACGTATTCAGATTATGGCTCGTGCCCCCCCGGCGCTCCGGTTCGGGAGGCGTCTTACTCTGCGTTCTTCTCCTTGATACGCACCGCTTCTTTCCGGACCTCGGCCTGGGTGGCGCGTTCCCGCTCCAGCCACTCGGGGCGGTCCTTCTTCAGCGCGTCGATCTGCTCCGTGGTGAGGGCTTCCGTGACTCCGCCACGTGCGAGACCCGAGATGGAGACGCCCAGCTTCGCCGCGACCACCGGCCGGGGGTGCGGGCCGTTGCGGCGCAGCTCCAGCAGCCACTCGGGCGGATCGGCCTGCAGCGCGTTCAACTCGGTGCGTGAGACGACACCCTCCTGGAACTCGGCGGGGGTGGCCTCGAGGTACACACCCAGCTTCTTCGCCGCGGTCGCGGGCTTCATTGTCTGGGTGTTCTGGTGCGACGTCATGGTGTCAAGGGTATCGAGCATGTGCGCTACCTCCGACCACGGCCGGTAACCTGGGGGAGTGACAGGCTCGGAAGTACCTCCTTCGTTTCGGCTCGCCTACGTCCCCGGGGTGACGCCCACGAAGTGGGTGCGGATCTGGAACGAGCGGCTGCCCGAAGTTCCGCTGACCCTCGTCGCGGTGTCCGCCGCCGAAGCGCCCGACGCGTTGCGTGGCGGCGGTGCCGACGCGGGTTTCCTGCGGCTGCCGGTCGACCGGACGGATCTCAGCGCGATCCCCCTCTACACCGAGACGACGGTGGTCGTGATCCCGAAGGATCACGTCGTGGCGGCGGTCGAGGAGGTGTCCGCCGAGGACCTGGCCGACGAGATCGTGCTGCATCCCCTCGACGACACCCTCGAATGGGAGCACCCGCCGGGACAGCCCGCGAACGAGCGCCCCGCCACGACGGAGGACGCCGTCGAACTGGTGGCGGCAGGGGTGGGACTGCTCGTCGTCCCGCAGTCCCTCGCCCGCCTGCACCACCGCAGGGACCTCACGTACCGGCCGGTCTCGGACGTCCCCGAGTCGCGCATCGCGTTGTCGTGGCCGCAGGACGAGACCACCGAACTGGTGGAGCAGTTCATCGGAATCGTCCGGGGGCGGACCGTCAACAGTTCACGAGGCCGCCCCCCGGCCCCGGCACAGTCGAAGGGCAAGAGCCCCGATGCGGGCGGCGCACAGCGGAAGCCCGCAGCAGGCAGGGCGGCCGGCAGGGCGACAGGCAAGACGGCTGGGAAGAACCCGCGGAGCGGTTCCGCGCGGAGCGGTCCCGGCGGCCCCAAGGGCGGCAAGCGCGGCAAACCGCGCCGACGGTCGTCGCACCGGTTCGGCCGGGCCGGCGGACACGCGAGGATTCGGGCCGGCCGGCAGCGGAGAGCCGCGAGGCACCGGTTGCCGCCTCAGTCGCGGTCGACATGCTCGCGCACGATCGTGCCGCCCGCCGCGTCGATGTCGAACGTGGTCTTGTTCCAGTCGTCGGTGGTCACGACATCGACGGACCAGATGAGGGCCCCGCCGTCGCCGTCGTCAAGCTTGACGGAGCTGACCGTGCCACTCTTCTTCTCCGTGGCGGTTCCGGCCGCCTGCTGCCAGCTCTGCTCGGCCCCGGCCAGCCGATCGGCCAGTTCGCGCTTGTCGTCGGCGTCCTGGTCGGCCTCCGCACCGGACTGGGTCACCCTGCCCGAGACGGCGTCGATGCGGACGTGGTGGGCGGTGCCGTCCTTCGCGGCGACCTCGGCGTGACTGCGGACCGTTCTTCAGCTCGATCCCGGTCAGCTTGCCACCCGGAACTTCCCCCACCGCCGTACGGGCAGCCTTGTCGTAGCTGATCTTGGCGGACGGGAGCAGGGCCTTGCGCTCGGCCTGGTCCTCAGTGAGCCCCCCGGTGTCCGACGGGCTGTTCGTCCGCGCCGGACTCGGCGCCGCCGTGTTCCCGGTGGTGGCGCCGGGGGAGGGCTCCCCCCCACCGCCGTTGTCGTCCCCGCACCCGCTCATCAGTACCGCCGAGGCGGCGACAGCGCCCAGGGCGGCCCCGGCCCGGCCCCACCGGTGGCGTGAGATGCCGGGCTTCACGCGGCTGGACTCGAAGTTCATACCGGCACCCCTAGCCGTCAAGCCGCGCCGACATGCCCTCCGGCGCCAAGGTTCACTCGGCTGCCCGGCCTTCTGGCCGGCGCGCGTTCGCGGCCGGCAGCCCTCCCCGCAGCCGCTGCGCGGCCGCGGGTCAGCCGTCGGCGTGGTAGACGTCCAGCCGTCCGCACATCCCGAACCTTCCGCGGGCCGCGGGGCCTTCGGCGCGTACGACCGCCTGCGCGAGGTACCCGCAGTCGCCGTCGTCCAGCCGGCCGAGCTGGACCCCCGTGGCGTCGGCCGCGGCCGCGGCGCCGTTCTGCCACCGCTCGCGCCAGTCCCCGGTCAGCGGTCCGGCCAGCGCGGCCGCCGCCCGGTGGAACGCGGCGAGCGGCCCGGGGTCGCCGGTGCCGGCCGCCTCGCGGAGCGCCGCGAACCCCTCGACGGCCAGGTCACGGCGTACCCGGGCCGCGTGTGCCAGCTCTTCCTCGGTGCCGTCCGCGGGCAGCGTTGCGGCGGCCCGGTACGCCGCAGGGGCGGCCAGCAGTCTCGGGGGGAGGGTGAGCACCGCGTCCGCCGCCTCGGGCAGGCCGCGGTTCTGCATGAGTACGACGATGGTCAGGCCGCCGTCGTTGACGAGCCGGTGAACGGTGCCGGGCGTGAACCACACGAGCGCCCCCTCGGTGAGGGGTGTCTGCCGGAAGCCGGACGCGGTGAGCGTCTGCACCGAGCCCCGGCCGCCGGTCACCAGGTAACCCTCGGAACAGGTGAGATGGAGGTGGGGGGTGCCGCCGCGCAGCCCGTCGGCGGCCGGCCAGTCGTACACCCGCAGCAGTGAGACACCGACACCGCCGGGAAGTCCTTCGTATCCGGTCACCACGGAAGCTCCTTGGTAAGCGCTTTCCCCGCCGCAACCTAGGGGTGTGTGCGACCGCGGTCAAGGGGGCGTCCGCGCCGGCTTGCCGACTGCCGGGGGAGCGCGTCGAGCCCTTCGTGCGAGAAGCCGCTCGCCCGGCGTGCGGCGACATCTGACGCCGCAACAGCCCGGGGCGAACCGGAACGAATGGTTCGCCACTTATTCTGCGCGCATGACCACCGAGCCGACACAGCAGTCCCGAGAACCCCGGCAGCTTCAGCCGATGCCTTCCGACTGGCAGCGTGCCCTCGCGGTCGTGGCGCATCCGGACGATCTCGAGTACGGGTGCGCCGGGGCCGTGGCGGGATGGACCGACGACGGCCGCGAAGTGACGTACCTGCTCGCCACCCGGGGCGAGGCCGGGATCGACACCCTGGAGCCGGACAAGTGCGGCCCGCTGCGGGAGCGGGAGCAACGGGCCGGTGCGGCGGTGGTGGGGGTCACCACGGTGGAGTTCCTGGACTACGCGGACGGCGTGATCGAGTACGGGACCGGACTGCGCCGGGACATCGCCGCCGCCATTCGCAGGCACCGCCCCGAACTCGTCATCACCCTCAATCACCGCGACACCTGGGGCGGCATCGCCTGGAACACGCCCGACCACCGGGCGGTGGGCCGGGCCACTCTGGACGCGGCGGGCGACGCCGGGAACCGCTGGATCTTTCCCGAGCTCACCGCCCAGGGGCTCGCGCCCTGGAACGGGGTGCGGTGGGTCGCCGTCGCGGGTTCGGCGACGCCCACCCACGCCGTGGACGCGGAGCCCGGACTGGAGCGCTCCGTACTGTCCCTGCTCGAACACCGGGCTTACATCGAGGCGTTGACGGACGAGGACCCCGAGACGTACTGCCGCACGTTCCTCACCCAGAACGCGCAGCGCGCGGCGGAACACTTCGGCGGGAAGCCCGCGGTCACCTTCGAGGTCTTCAGCCGCTGAGCCGCAGCGAGGGCGTACGCCGCGAAGGCAGCCGGGGGCACCGCACCGGTCTCGGACCTGCCGGGCGGCAGTGTTGCGGGGCCGATACCGCTATCCGGCTCAAAGATGAACGGTCACGGGCGACTTGCGAAATCGTCTGGATGAGACGCGCGCGCCATTGACAGTCTGTCAGGCCCCGGGAGGATTCTGTGGCGTTGTGATGCGTGATTGCCCGCAGTTTTCGCCGGGACCCCTGGAGGACGTGTGACGCTCCGCCTGCGCCCGCTCGCCATACTCGCTGCCGCTCTCGCCCTGGTGGCCGGAGTCCCGGCCGTCGGGGCGGCCGCCGACCCGACGGCCGCCACCCCCTCGGCCACCGAACCGCCGGGCGGCAGCGCCCGAAGAACCGCCCCCGTCATCACCCCGACACCGCAGGACCTCCAAGAGCGCGACGACCGGGCCACCATCACTCCGACGATGACGGTCGACGCGGGCGCCAAGGCGACGCCGCCGCGCTGGAAGTGACCCGGCAAGCGCTCCTCGACGCCGGTGCGCACCAGGTCGTACGAGGCGAACGCCCCGTCACGAGCCGGCTCACCGTCTACGTCGGCGGCCCGGGGGAGACCCCGCAGACCGCTGAGGCAGCTCGCCGGCCTCGGCATCGAGGGCCCCGAGGACCTCCCCGCCCAGGGTTACGTCCTGGGCATCGGAGAGCGCCGTATCGCGCTCTCCGGCAAGGATGCGGCCGGTACGTACTACGCGGCCCAGTCGCTGCGCCTGCTGCTCCCCGAGCGCGGCGGACCCGGCGCGAAGGTCGCGGGTGTCGAGGTCCGGGACTGGCCCACCACCGCCGTCCGCGGGGTCATCGAGGGCTTCTACGGCATCCCGTGGACCCATGCCGCCCGTCTCGACCAGCTCGACTTCTACGGCGAGCACAAGATGAACATCTACGTCTACTCGCCCAAGGACGACCCGTACCTGCGCGAGAGGTGGCGCGAGCCCTACCCCGCCACCCAGCTCGCGAAGATCGAGGAGCTCGTCGACCGGGCCCGCGCCCGGCACGTGGAGTTCACCTACGCGCTGTCGCCCGGGCTGAGCGTCTGCTACAGCTCCGAGGCCGACATCAAGGCGCTGACCGACAAGTTCGAGACGGTCTGGGACCTCGGTGTCCGCACCTACGCCGTGCCGCTCGACGACATCAGCTACACCAGGTGGAACTGCCAGGCCGACCAGGACAGGTGGGGGACGGGAGCGGCCGCCGCGGGCGCTGCCCAGGCGTACCTCCTCAACCGGGTCAACCAGGACTTCATCGCCGCCCACCCGGGCGCCGCGCCGCTCCAGATGGTGCCGACGGAGTACTACAACGTCACCCCGTCCCCGTACAAGAAGGCGCTCGCCGAGCAGCTCGACGACGACGTGGTGGTCGAGTGGACCGGCGTCGGCGTCATCGCGCCGGTGATCACGGTGGCGCAGGCGAGGGCCGCGCGTGACGTCTTCGCCCACCCGATCCTGCTCTGGGACAACTATCCGGTGAACGACTACGTCACCAACCGGCTGCTGCTCGGCCCCTACAACGGCCGGGAGGAGGGGATGCCCGCGGAGCTCGGCTCCGGCATCACCGCCAACCCGATGAACCAGGCGTACGCCTCGAAGATCCCGTTGATCACCGTCGCCGACTACACGTGGAACGACGCGGCCTACGATCCGCGCGATTCGTGGAGGACGGCGATCTCCGAGTACGCGGGCGGCGACGCGAAGACGGAGAAGGCCCTGCGGGTCTTCTCCGACGTCAACTACAGCTCCCGCATCAACGCCCAGCAGGCCCCCGACCTGGCCGCCGCGATCGAGCGGTTCTGGGAGTCCGGGGACGAGCGCAGACTGGACGGCGCGCTGGCGGACCTCCAGAAGTCACCGGACGTCCTGCGCGACCGCCTCCCCGAGCAGGAGTTCATCGACGACAGAGCACCGTGGCTCGACGCCGCCGAGGCGTGGGGCGTCGCGACGCGCGCCGCGCTGCGGCTGGTCGCACTGGCCCGGGACGGAGACGGCGAGCGCGCGTGGGAACAGCGGCAGCGGCTGCCCGGGCTCGTCGCCGCGGCGAAGTCCTTCACGTACACCGATCTGGAAGGGCGCAAGATCCCGGTGGTCGTGGGCGAAGGAGTACTCGACAAGTTCACCGAGGACGCGGCCGCCGAGCACGACCGGCTGCTCGGTGTCACCGGCGGCACCAGGGGTCTGACCAACCTGCCCGCCTACCAGGGCAACGTGATCGCCCGGATGGTCGACGGCGACGACAGTACGTTCTTCTGGAGCAGCCGCGCCGCCGCCGCCGGTGACCAGGTGACGGTCGACCTGCGCAAGGAACGCGAGATCGGCCGTGTCTCGCTCGCCATGGGTAAGCCGGGCAGCGCGAACGACTACATGCGCCAAGGAGTGCTGGAGTACTCGTCCGACGGCACTTCCTGGAAACAGCTCACGGCGTTCTCCGGCCGGCCGGTCGTGACGGCGACGGCCCCGGCCGGCACCGGGGCCCGTTACGTGCGGGCGCGGGCCACGGCGGGGCAGACGAACTGGCTCGTCGTACGGGAGTTCACCGTGGAGACCGAGGACGCGGCCGTGACCGGCGGGCCGCCGGCGGCGGCCGGCAGCAGCCTGCGTGCGGCGGCGACGGAGACGTCGCAGCATCTACCGCGCGGCGCGCGCACCCGAGCCGGGCGAGGCGCTGCAGGTGGACCTGGGCGAGGGGCGGACGACGCGTCCGTGACCGTCCTCCAGCCGGAGGGCGACTCCGCGCAGGCCGCTGTGCAGGTACGCGAGGCCGACGGCGCCTGGCGCACGGTCGGCCGGGCCGACGGCGGTTACGAGGAGTTCCCCGCGGACTACGAACGGGTCTCGGCCGTACGCCTGCTCTGGAGCGGGGGCGGGAGCACGCCGCAGGTCGCCGAGGTGATCGTGCGGTAGGGAACGCGGTGGTGACGCGGCCCCCGGGCAGCCGGTCCGGGGGCCGCGTCGTGCCTGCCCGTCCGGTGGCTGTGCCCGCCGTCACCCGACCTTGCTTTGCCCTTCCTCTACCACTGGGGGTGGGGCCTGCGCCCCGCCCGGAACATCTGATCGTCCGGCCGAAGAAGGAGCCGCGGTCCCGCAGTGGGTGAGCCTCCCAGTACGAGCCGTGTCATTTCCGTCCCGTCGAACCGTGGGGCGGAGGTGACACGGTGACCGAAGTCCTCCTTCTGCTCCTCGCCCTCGCCCTCACTCTGGCGTGCGCGGTGTTCGTCGCGGCCGAGTTCTCCCTGACCACGATCGAACGTGGCGAACTGGAACGGGCCGCGCAGGCCGGTGAACGGGGCGCGGTGAGCGCCCTGAAGGCCGCCAAGCGCCTCACCTTCCAGCTCTCGGGCGTCCAGCTGGGCATCACCGTGACCTCTCTGGTCATCGGCATGCTCGCCGAGCCGTCCCTGGCCGTGCTGCTGCGCGGCCCCCTGGAAGCGGCCGGGCTGCCCGCCGGGGCCGTGTCCACCGTCGCCACGCTCCGCGGAGTCGCCGTGTCCGCCGTGGTGCTGATGGTGGTCGGCGAGCTCGTCCCGAAGAACTGGGCGATCTCCAGCCCGCTGGCCGTCGCCAAGGTCGTGGCCGGCCCGCAGCGTGTCTTCACCGTCGCCTTCGGGCCTCTGATCCACCACCTCAACACGGCGAACCGCCTGGTGCGACGCTTCGGCCTGGAACCCGCCGAGGAACTGGCGTCCGCCCGTACGCCGCAGGAACTGGTCGCGCTGGCGCAGCACTCCGCCCGCGAGGGCGCGATCGAGCAGGACTCCGCCGAACTGTTCGTCCGTACCCTGCATCCGGGCGAGCTGACCGCGCAGAACGTCATGACGCCGCGCGTGGACGTCCAGGCGCTGGAGGCCCGCGCCACCGCCGCCGACGCCGCCAACCTCACCCTGGCCACCGGCCTGTCCCGGTTTCCCGTCTGCCGCGACACCCTGGACGAGGTGATCGGCACCGTCCACATCCGCGACGTCCTCGCCCTGGACGAGGCGGAGCGGGGCAGGACCCCGGTCGCCGACCTCGCCACCGAGCCCCTGCTCGTACCCGATTGCCTCCCGTGGACCGGATGCTCCAGCAGCTGCGCGCAGCGCGATGGCCGTGGAGATCGACGAGTACGGCGGCACGGCCGGCGGGAGTGGCCACCGTCGAGGACGTCGTCGAGGAAGTCGTCGGGGAGGTGCGCGACGAGCACGATCCGGACGAACGCCCCGGCCTCGCCGCCGGCGAGCCGTCGGACGACGGCCACGCGGTCTGGTGAAGGCGGACGGCAGCGTCCGCCTGGACCAGCTCCAGGAGATCGGCTTCCGGGTGCCCGCCGGCCCGTACGAGACACTCGCCGGCCTCATCGCCACGCGCCTGGAGCGCATTCCGGCCCCTGCCGACCGGCTCGACGTGGACGACTGGAAGCTCGCCGTCCTCGATGCCGAGCACCACCGGGCGGACCGGGTCCGCATCGTCGCACCCGTGCCGGCGTCGGCCACCGTTCCCGCGCACGTTCCCGCGTCCGCGTCCGCGGCGCAGACCGTGGAAGAAGCCCGATGACCGCTCTCCAGCTCGCCATCGGCGCGCTCACCCTCATCACCAACGCCTTCTTCGTCGGAGCCGAGTCCGCCCTCATCTCCGTACGGCGCAGCCAGATCGAACCGCGGGCCGTCAGCGGCAGCCGCCGCGCCAGGAGCACCCTCTGGGGGATCGAGCACCTGTCCGCCGTGACGGCCACCGCCCAGCTCGGCATCACCCTCTCCTCGCTCGTCCTGGGCGCGGTCGCCGAACCGGCCATCGCCCACCTCCTGGAACCGCCCTTCGAGGCCGTCGGCGTACCGGAGGCGCTGATCCACCCGATCGCGTTCGTGATCGCGCTGACGCTGGCGACGTACCTGCACATGCTGGTCGGCGAGATGGCGCCGAAGAACATCGCGCTCGCCGCTCCGGTCGCGTCCGCGCCGGCGCTGGCTCCGGCACTGGTGGCCCTCACCACGCCCTGCGGCCGGTCGTCTTCGGCAGCAGCGCGTTCGCCAACGCGCTGCCGCGCCTGCTCAGGGTCGGGCCGAAGGGCGAGGTCGCCTCCGTCTTCACCGACGACGACTCGTCCGCCTGGTCAAGGACTCCAGTGAGGCCGGGCTGCTGGCGCCGGCCGACGGTGAGCGTCTGCGCGACGCCGTGGAGCTGGGCAACCGGCCGGTGGGTGAGGTGAGGGTGCCGCTCGGCAGGATCGTCACCGTCGACCACACCACCACCCCGCAGCAGCTGGAGCGGGCGGCGGCGGCCTGGGGGTTCTCGCGGCTGCCGGTCACCGGACCGGTCGACGAGGTGCTGGGCTACCTGCACATCAAGGACGCGCTCGGCGTCACCGAGCGCACCCGGCCGCTCCCGCGCACCGCGCTGCATCCGGTGATCCGGGTCGAGATCGACACGCCGCTCGACGACACCATGACCGCCATGGACACCATGACCGCCATGCGGGCCGCGGGTACGCACCTGGCCGCCGTCACCGGCGACAAGGGCACCGTGATCGGGTTCGTCACCATGGAGGACGTACTGGAAGAGCTCGTCGGTCCCGCGACAGCGGACGGCGCAGTCTCTGCTTGACAAAGCGGTTTGCCGATCCTGCAATGTCCTCATGGATGAGGAGAAGGACCTGGACGGCGTACTGAACGGTGTGGGCGCGCGCCTGCGCAAACTGCGCAAGGAGCGCGGAGCCACCCTGACCGCGCTCTCCGAGGCGACCGGGATCTCGGTGAGCACCTTGTCCCGGCTGGAGTCCGGCGGCCGGAAACCGAGCCTGGAGCTGCTGCTGCCGATCGCCCGCGCCCACCAGGTGCCGCTCGACGAGCTGGTGGGCGCGCCTCCGGTCGGGGACCCCCGGGTGCGGACGAAACCGTCGAGCGGGACGGGCAGACGTATCTGCCGCTGACCCGGCAGCCCGGCGGCCTCCAGGCGTTCAAGGTGGTCTACCGGCAGGGCCGCAAGGACCCCGAGCCGCGCACCCACGAGGGCTATGAGTGGCTGTACGTCCTGTCGGGCAGGCTGCGGGTGGTGCTGGGTCCGCACGATCTGGAGATCGGCCCCGGCGAGGCGGTGGAGTTCGACACGCGGGTGCCGCACTGGTTCGGCCCGGCGGGGGAGGGGCCCGTGGAGGTCCTGAGCCTCTTCGGCCCCCAGGGGGAGCGGATGCACGTACGGGCCAGGCCGAAGTAGGGGTGATGGCGCCGCGGCTGTTCCCATCGGGGCAAGCGACCGCTTAGTATGCGCCGAGCGCGGTACTGCCTACGGTGTTGTGGAGGATCTCGGATGCAGGCATGGCGAGTGCATGAGAACGGCGAGCCGGGCGAGGTGATGCGCCTCGACGAGGTCGGCACACCCACGCCGGGCGAAGGGCAGCTCCTGCTGAAGGTGCGCGCCGCGAACATCAACTTCCCCGACGCCCTGCTCTGCCGAGGTCAGTACCAGGTGCGGCCGTCCCTGCCCTTCACCCCGGGCGTCGAGATCTGCGGCGAGACGGAGGACGGACCGCCGCGTGATCGCCACTCCGGCGCTGCCGCACGGCGGTTTCGCCGAGTACGTCGTCGTCGACGCGGCCGGCGTGCTGCCCGCACCCGAAGCGCTGGACGACGCCGAGGCGGCCGCCCTGCACATCGGTTACCAGACGGGCTGGTTCGGGCTGCACCGCCGGGCGCACCTCAAGGCGGGGGAGACCCTGGCTGGTGCACGCGGCGGCGGGCGGCGTCGGCAGCGCCGCCGTACAGCTCGGCAAGGCGGCCGGCGCCACCGTCATCGGCGTCGTCGGCGGCCCCGAGAAGGCGCGGGTCGCCCGCGAGCTGGGCTGCGACCTGGTCATCGACCGGCACGGCGAGGACATCGTCGCCAAGGTCAAGGAAGCCACCGGCGGGCGCGGCGCCGACGTCGTCTACGACCCGGTGGGCGGCGACGCGTACGCCAAGTCGGTGAAGTGCGTCGCCTTCGAGGGCCGCATCGTCGTGGTCGGCTTCGCGAGCGGCTCGATCCCCTCGCCGGGGCTCAACCACGCCCTGGTGAAGAACTACTCGATCGTCGGCCTGCACTGGGGCCTCTACAACACCATGGACCCGGCCGCGGTCCTCGCCTGCCACCAGGAGCTCACCAAGCTGGCCGCCGAGGGCGCCGTCAGGCCCCTGGTCAGCGAGCGCGTGGCCATGAAGGACGCGGCGGACGCGGTCCAGCGCGTCGCGGACGGCACGACCACGGGACGCGTGGTCGTCGTACCGGAGGGAGCGGCCCGATGACCGACGCAGCCGAAGTGCGGAGCCTGACCCAGGAATTGCTCGCCGCGCACCCGCCGGCCACCACGGACCGTACGGACTTCCTCAAAGCCCGCTTCGACGCCGGACTCGCCTGGGTGCACTACCCCGTGGGCCTCGGCGGACTCGGCGCGCCCCGCTCCCTCCAGGCCGTCGTGGACGCGGAGCTGGCGGCGGCCGGCGCGCCCGACAACGACCCGCGGCGGATCGGCATCGGCCTCGGCATGGCCGCGCCGACCATCCTGCGCTTCGGTACGGACGAGCAGAAGCAGAGCCTGCTGCGGCCCCTGTGGGTCGGCGAGGAGGTGTGGTGCCAGCTGTTCAGCGAGCCGGGCGCGGGCTCCGACCTCGCGGCGCTCGGCACGCGCGCGGTGCGGACGGCGACGAATGGGTCGTCGACGGCAGAAGGTGTGGACGTCCAGCGCCCATGTGGCCCGCTGGGCGATCCTCATCGCCCGTACGGACCCGGACCTGCCCAAGCACCGGGGCATCACGTACTTCGTGTGCGACATGACCGATCCCGGGGTCGAGGTCAGGCCGCTGCGCCAGATCACCGGCGAGGCGGAGTTCAACGAGGTCTTCCTCACCGGCGTACGCATTCCCGACAGCCGGCGCCTCGGCGCCGTCGGTGAGGGCTGGAAGGTCGCGCAGACCACCCTCATGAACGAGCGCGTCTCGATCGGCGGCTCCCGCATCCCGCGCGAGGGCGGCATGATCGGCCCGGTCGCCAGGACCTGGCGCGAACGTCCCGAACTGCGCACCCACGACCTGCACCAGCGTCTGCTCGGTCTCTGGGTCGAGGCCGAGGTCGCACGCCTGGCCGGTGAGCGGCTGCGCCAGCAGCTCGTCGCGCAGGCCAGCCGGGCCCCGAGGGCTCGGCCATGAAGCTGGCCTTCGCCCGCCTCAACCAGGAGATCAGCGGCCTGGAGGTGGAACTGCGCGGCGAGGAGGGGCTGCTGTACGACGACTGGACCATGCGCCGTCCCGAACTCGTCGACTTCACCGGCCGCGACGCCGGCTACCGCTACCTGCGCTCCAAGGGCAACAGCATCGAAGGCGGTACGAGCGAGGTACTGCTCAACATCGTCGCGGAACGCGTACTCGGCCTGCCGTCCGAGCCGCGCAGCGACAAGGACATCGCCTGGAAGGACCTGGCCCGATGACTGACCTGCTGTACTCCGAGGCGGAGGACGACCTGCGCGCCGCCGTACGCTCCCTCCTCGCCGACCGCTGCGACCACGCGGCCGTCCTCACCCGCGCGGAGTCGGACACGCCGTACGACCCGCGGCTGTGGGGATCGCTGGCCACCGAAATGGGCCTGGCGGGACTCCTCGTACCCGAGAAGCTCGGCGGCCAGGGCGCCACCCACCGCGAGGCCGCGGTGGTGCTGGAGGAGCTGGGCCGCAGCGTCGCCCCGACGCCGTACCTCACCGGAGCGGTCATCGCCGCCGAGACCCTGCTGGGGTGCGACGCCGAGAACCCCGGGGACACAGCGGTCGGGGAGCTCCTCGGCGCGCTCGCCGGCGGTACGGTCGTGGCGCTCGCCGTCCCGCTGTCAGCCGCTCCCGGGAGCGGACTCTCCGGCACGTGCCGGGCGGACGGTGACGGCTCGCTCGGCGGACGCATCACCGGCGTCGCGGACGCGGCCGCCGCCGCGGTCCTGCTCGTACCGGCCGAGGACGGGCTGTACGCGGTGGAGACGGGGGCGCCCGGCGTCACCGTCGAGACGCTGACCCCGCTCGACCTGACCCGGCCGCTCGCCACCGTCACCCTCGACGGGGCCCGCGGCCGCCGCCTCGCCGGATCGGCGCAGGCTCCGGTGCGGCGCGGACTGCTCGCCGGGGCCGGACTGCTCGCCTCCGAGCAGCTGGGGCTCGCCGAGTGGTGTCTGGAGGAGGCCGTCCGCTACACGCGCGACCGCAAGCAGTTCAACCGCCCGGTCGGTTCCTTCCAGGCGCTCAAGCGCCGCATGGCGCAGCTGTGGCTCGAGGTCGTCTCGGCGCGCGGGCCGCCGCCCGTAACGCCGCCGACGCCCTGGCCACCGGCAGCGCGGACGCGCCTCTCGCGGTGGCGGTCGCGCAGACGTACTGCTCACGGGTCGCGGTGCACGCGGCCGAGGAGTGCGTACAGCTGCACGGCGGCATCGGCATGACCTGGGAGCACCCCGCGCATCTGTACCTCAAGCGGGCCAAGGCGGACTCGATCGCGCTGGGCGCGCCCGGCCGGCACACGGAGGCGGTGGCGCAGCTCGTCGGCCTGTCCGCGCCCGAGTAGCAGGGGACCCTGCCCCGGTAAGGAGCAGTGGATCCCGCACCCCTTTACATACGGTTTAATTGCGATCGGTTCGCAATAACTGTTGATCTTTATTAGGGGTGTGGAGAGCCATGCTGTCCCGATCGATACGTGGGGCGGCCGCCGCGACGCTGGCCGGAACACTGGCCATCACCGCGGCGGCCTGCTCGAAGCCGGGCGAGTCCGGGACCGGGTCCGGATCCGGCGGTTCCAAGGACTCCGCGGTCGTCGGCATCGCGTACGAGCCCGAGACGCTCAGCCCGCTCCTCGGCTACGGCAAGGACGGCAACTCCAAGATCTTCGACGGACTGCTCACCTTCGACGACGAGATGAAGCTCCGGCCGGCGCTCGCCGCCGAGCTGCCCGAAGTCGCCGACGACGGCCGCACGTACACATACACCCTGCGTCAGGGTGTGAAGTTCAGCGACGGCAAGCCCTTCACGTCGAAGGACGTGGTCTTCACCTACCGGACCATCCTCGACAAGAAGACCAACAACGCCTCCAAGACCGAACTCGACGCGGTCGAGGACGTCCGGGCCGACGGTGACCACAAGGTCGTCTTCACGCTCAAGTACCCGTACGCGCCGTTCGCCGAGCGCACCGTCCTTCCGATCGCTCCCGAGCACGTCGCGGGCAGGCAGGACGTCAACAGCGGCTCCTTCACGACGAAGCCGGTCGGCACGGGACCGTACATCCTCACCGGCTGGTCCAAGGGCGAGAAGCTCAGCTTCAAGGCCAACCCCGGTTACTGGGGCGGCGCGCCGAAGGTGAAGAAGTTCACCATGGCGATCATCAAGGACGACGACGTGCGCGCCACGCGGCTGCGCACCGGCGACCTCGACGGCGCCATCCTGCCGCCCAACCTCGCCAAGACCTTCAAGGACGAGGCCGGCAGGACGACGTACGCCGCCAAGTCCTTCGACTACCGCACCGTGACCCTGCCGACCCACAACAAGGTCACGGGCGACACCGGCGTACGGCGGGCCCTCGACGTGGCCGTCGACCGCCAGGCCATGGTCGACAAGATCCTCGAAGGCGCGGGCAAGCCGGCCTACGGCCCCGTCCCGACGGACAGCCCCTGGTTCGCCAAGGGCACCGAGCGCACCCACGACCTCGCGAAGGCGAAGAAGATCCTCGACGAGGCGGGCTGGAAGCCCGGCGCCGACGGCATCCGCGTCAAGGACGGCGTACGCGCCGAGTTCCCGCTCTGGTACCTGTCCGGCGACAAGCTCCGCCAGGACCACGCCCTCGCCTACGCGTCCGACGCGAAGAAGGCCGGCATCGACATCAAGACCCAGGCCGGCACCTGGGAGGTCATCATGCCGCGCATGAAGCACGACGCGGTGCTCGCGGGCGGCGGCTCGCCCGGCGACCCCGACTTCGACCAGTACACGCTCCTCCAGTCCTCGCTGGCGGGCGACGCCTTCAACAACATGGCCCGGTACGACAACCCGGCCGTCGACAAGGCGCTCAAGACCGGCCGCGAGAGCGGTGAGAAGGCCGACCGCAAGGCCGCGTACGACACCGTCCAGCGCGAGCTCGTGAAGAACCCCGGCTACACCTTCCTCACCCACATCGACCACCTGTACGTCGTGGACGACAAGTGGTCCGGGCTGACGACGCAGATCGAGCCGCACGACCACGGCCTGGCCTCCGGACCGTGGTGGAACGTCGAGGACTGGAAGCCGAAGAAGTGACACACCCGAGCCGGAAGCTCCCCTGGGGGCCGATGGCGAGGATGGCGGGGCGGCGGCTGCTGTTCGCCGCCCCCATCCTGCTGGTGGTGACCTTCGGCGTCTTCGCCGTCGCTGCCGCCTCGCCCTTCGACCCCGTCAAGGCATACGCGGGCACCGCGGGCCTCACCGCCTCGCAGGAGAACCTCGACCAGCTCCGCGCCAACCTCGGCGTCGACCAGCCACTCGTCGAACGCTGGTGGCACTGGCTGACCTCGGCGGTCACCGGGGACCTCGGCGACTCCAGCGTGATGCGCCAGCCCGTCACCGACGTCATCACCGAACGCCTCGGCTGGTCGTGCTGCTCGCCGTCACCGCGTTCCTCGTCGCGATCCTGCTCGGCACGTCGCTGGGCGTGCTGGCCGCGCGGCGACAGGGCGGCTGGCTGGACCGGGCCGTCAGCTCGGCGGCGTACACCCTGGAAGCGGCGCCCGCCTTCTGGCTGGGCCTGCTCGCCATGTGGTTCTTCGCGCTCAGGCTGGGCGTGCTGCCGGCCGGCGGTCTGACCGACACCGACAGCGACGTGATCACGTTCGGCAGGTCGTCACGCACCTGGTGCTGCCGGCAGCCGTTCTCGGTGTTTCGCAGCTTCCCTGGTTCTTCCTCTACGTACGCCAGGGCGTCGCCGACGCGCTGGAAGAGGACCCCGTACGCGGGGCCCGCGCGCGCGGGCTCAGCGACCGTACCGTGCTGCTCGGACACGCCCTGCGCTCCGGGATGCTGCCGACGCTCACCCTCATCGGCTCGCGGGTGCCCGAACTCATCACCGGTGCGCTGCTCGTCGAGACGGTCTTCAGCTGGCCGGGCATCGCGGCGGCGACCGTGCAGGCGGCGACCTCGGTGGACTTCCCGCTGCTGGCGGCGCTGACGGTGCTCGCCACGGCGGCGGTGCTGGCCGGGAACCTGCTCTCCGACCTGCTGTACGGACTCGCGGACCCGAGGGTGGGCTTCGATGGCTGAGCTCGCTTCCGGACCTGTTTCCGAGCCCGTGGTGTGGCGTTCGCACGGGCGCACCCGGCGCTCGACGCGCACGGCCCGTGTCCGTACCTCCGTCGTGATCGTGGTGGCGGTGGTGCTCGCCGTTCTCGTCGTACCGCCGCTGGCCAATCTCGACCAGCAGGCCGTCGACTTGTCGATGAAGCTCCAGCCGCCGTCCCCGGCCCACCCTTTCGGGACGGACGACGTCGGGCGCGACCTGCTGCTGCGCTGTGTGTACGGACTGCGCGTCTCCCTCATGGTCGGCCTGGTCGCGGCGCTCGTCGCCACGTTCATCGGTACGGCGGTGGGGGCGGCGGCCGCGGCGTTCGGCGGCTGGACGGACCGTGTGGTGATGCGGCTCGTCGACACCTTCTCCTCCATCCCGCACCTGCTGCTGGGCATCTTCATCGTCGCGATGTTCCGGCCGGGGGTGTGGCCGGTGATCGTGTCGGTGGCCCTGACGCACTGGCTGTCCACGGCCCGCATCGTCCGCTCCGAAGTGCTCTCGCTGCGCTCGCGCCCGTACATCGACGCGGCGGTCTCGGGCGGCGGGTCGCGGTGGCGGGTCGCGGTGCGGCATCTGCTGCCGGGCGTACTGCCGCAGGCGGGGCTCGCGGCGGTCCTGATGGTCCCGCACGCGATGTGGCACGAGTCGGCGCTCTCGTTCCTGGGCCTCGGCCTGCCGACGCACCAGGCGAGCCTGGGCAACCTGGTCCAGTCGGCCCGCAGCTCGCTGCTGGCCGGTGACTGGTGGCCGACCCTCTTCCCCGGTCTCCTCCTGATCATCCCGACCCTCGCCATCGCGGGCCTGGCCGGCTCCTGGCGGGAACGGCTCAACCCGCGTCGCCGATCGGAGCTGATGCTGTGACACCGCCCCAGAACGCGAAGCCGGTTCCCTCGGCCGCGCAGAGCCCGGCCGCGGCGGCCCGCACGGCGCCGAAGCGGTTTCGGAACGTTCCCCTGCGGCGCCCCCGTCTGTTCCAAGGAACGTTCACCACGCTGTTCCGGGGAACGTCCGCAACGCGGCCCGTTCCGCCTCGGACACCGGCACGGGAAGCGACGCGGAAGCGGACCGTCCCGCGCGGCGCCGGACGCCCCTGCTGTCCGTGCGAGGGCTCTCCGTGCGGTTCCGGATGCGCGGAGGGCGGCACATCGCCGCCGTCGCCGACGCCGATTTCGACCTCGCGCAGGGGGAGTGCCTGGCCCTCGTCGGTGAGAGCGGCTGCGGCAAGTCCGTGCTCGCCTCCGCGCTGCTCGGGCTGCTCCCCGGCAACGCGCAGACCGCGGGGTCCGCGCTCCTGGGAGACGTCGACCTGCTCACCGCCGACGAACGCACCCTGGCGCGTACGGTGCGGGGGACGCCGTGTCGGACTCGTACCGCAGAGTCCCGCCGCGCACCTCACGCCCGTACGGACCGTCGGAGCGCAGCTCGAAGAGACGCTGCGCGAGCTGACCGGCACGCGGAAGCAGGACGTGCGCGAGGCGGCCCGTGCGGCGGCCGGGCGGGCCGCGTTCCCGGCGGACCACCTCGACCGCTACCCGCACGAACTGTCCGGCGGACTCGCGCAGCGCGCCGGCGGACCGCCCTCGCCCTCGTCGGCGACGCGCCCCTGCTGCTCGCGGACGAGCCGACCACCGGGCTCGACGGCGACCTCGTCGACCGCACCGTCGACGAGCTCCGCCGGCACGTCGACGACGGCCACGTGCTGCTGATGATCACCCATGACCTCGCGGCCGCCGAGCGCATCGCCGACCGCGTCGCCGTGATGTACGCGGGACGCATCGTGGAACTCGCCGACGCCGGACGCTTCTTCCGGGGGACCGGCCCCCGGCACCCGTACGCCCGGGGCCTGCTGAACGCCCTTCCGGAGCGCGCGTTCACGCCGATCCCCGGCATGCCGCCCGAGCTCGGAGACCTGCCCCCGGGGTGCGCCTTCGCCGCCCGCTGCGCGTACGCCACCGAAGCCTGCGCCCTGCGGCCGGACTTCGCGGACGGCGTCGCCTGCCACCACCCGCCGGTCCAGGAGAGTGCCCGTGCTTGAACTCGAAGCGATCACCGCAGGCTACGAGCGGGGGAAGCCCGTCGTACGGGACGCCCGCCTCACCGTCGGACCCGGTGAAGCGGTCGGCCTGCTCGGGCCGAGCGGCTGCGGCAAGTCGACGCTCGCCCGGGTCGCCGCCCTGCTCCATCGCCCCGACGACCGGCACCGTCACCCTCGACGGCCGCACGGTCACCGGCTGGCGCCACCGCGCCCCGCGCGAACAGCGCACGGCGATCGGCGTGGTCTTCCAGCAGCCCCGGCTGTCCGCCGACCCCCGCCTGCGCCTTCGCGACCTGATCGCGGAACCGCTGCGCGCCACCGGGCGGCGCGACGAAGCGGCCACCGCCGTCGGCGAGTTGGCCCGGGCCGTGGGACTCGGTGACGACCTCCTCACCCGGCGCCCGCACGAAGTGAGCGACGGCCAGCTGCAACGTGCCTGTCTGGCCCGCGCCCTGGTGCTGCGCCCGCGCTGGCTGGTCTGCGACGAGATGACGGCGATGCTGGACGCGTCGACGACGGCGGCCCTGGTCGCGGTGGTCGAGCAGTACCGGCGCGAACACGGCGCCGGCCTGCTGGCCGTCGGCCACGACCGTGTCCTCCTGGAGCGCTGGTGCGACCGCACGGTCCGCTGGGAGGACGTCGCCGCGGCGGCCTGAACCGGGAGCGACGATCGGTCGAACTCCTGGAGTGGGCCTGCCCATTGAGACCGTACGGGGCGGATACTCGCCGGAGTCACCGACGCCCCGTACACCTCCGGAGGCACCATGGCCGTCATCGCGCCCACCCGCCGCAGAGTCGTCACCGCCCTCACCGCCGCCCTCGCGGGGGCCGTCACCGTACCCTCGTACGCCCGAGCGGCCGATCGGAAGCCCGGCCACGGACCCCTGCGCCGCGCGCACGCGCACAACGACTACGAGCACCCGCGCCCCCTCCTGGACGCCCTTTCCCACGGCTTCACGAGCGTGGAGGCGGACATCCACCTCGTCGACGGACAGCTCCTCGTCGCCCATGACCCGGTCGGCCTCGACCCGTCGCGCACCCTCGAATCGCTCTACCTGGCCCCCCTGGCGGCCAGGGTCGGGGCCAACCACGGCTCCGTGTACCGCGGATACCGCCGTCCCGTGCAACTGCTGATCGACATCAAGACCGACGGGGCCGCCACCTATCCCGAACTCCACCGCCAGCTGCGCCGGTACCGCCGGATGCTGAGCACGTACGCGTACGGCCGCGTCCGCCTCGGCGCGGTGACCCCCGTCGTCTCCGGCCACCGCGCGGCCCGCGCCCCGATGGAGGCGCAGCGCGTGCGCCACGCCTTCTACGACGGACGCCTCGACGACCTGGACGGCCTCGGTGCCGCGGGCCCGGCCCCCGCCTCCTTCATCCCGCTGATCAGCAGCAACTGGACGCACAGCTTCACCTGGCAGGGCACCGGCCCGTTCCCCGCGGCCGAACGCGCGAAGCTGCACGCCGTCGTCTCCACCGCCCACCGGCGCGGGCAGCGCGTCCGCTTCTGGGCCACACCCGACCTGCCGGGGCCGGCACGGGACGCCGTCTGGAGCGAACTGCTCGCCGCCGACGTGGACCACGTCAACACCGACGACCTCGCTGGCCTGGAGCGTTTCCTCCGCACGTACGACGCGTAGTCGGCCATCACCGCCAGTCAACACCCGTACGGCGGACGTGTCTTCCGCCCGAATGGACCCTCCGCTGCGCCAGACTGACGGCCGAATGCCGCAATTCAGGCGCGGCGGAGGAGGTTGGCCATGGCCATTTCGATCTCGTTGGTGCTGTTTCTGCTGATTCTCGCGGTGATCTTCCTGCGCAACGGGGGGCTGAAGGTCTCGCACGCCCTGGTCTGCGCCCTGCTCGGCTTCTTCCTGGCCGGTACGAGCGTGGGGCCGACCATCCAGAACGGGATCGCCGCCACCGCCGAAGTGGTCGGCGGCCTCAGGCCCTGACCGCCGCCCACACGTCACCGGGCCCTAGTCGGGCCTGCGGCTGAGCGCCCCCGGCCACCAGGAGGTGCGGCCGATGTCGCGGACCAGCGCCGGAACGAGCAGGGAGCGGACGACGAGGGTGTCGAGCAGGACGCCGAAGGCGACGATGAAGGCGATCTGCAGCAGGAAGGCCAGGGGGATGACGCCGAGCGCGGCGAAGGTGGCCGCGAGGACGACGCCCGCGGAGGTGATGACGCCACCGGTGGCGGTCAGTCCGCGCAGAACACCTTCGCGGGTGCCGTGCCGCAGCGATTCCTCGCGGACCCGGGACATCAGGAAGATGTTGTAGTCCACCCCCAGGGCCACCAGGAACACGAACCCGTAGAGCGGAACGGAGGAGTCGGTGCCACCGAAGCCGAGCAGCTGCTGGAAGACCAGCGCGGAAACGCCCAGGGTGGCAAGGAAGTTCAGGGCCACCGTCGCGACGAGCAGGACGGGCATCAGCAGCGGCGCAGCAGGCCGACCAGGATGACCAGGATGATCGCGAGCACCACCGGCACGATGAGGGAGCGGTCGTGCTCCGCCGTGTGCTGGGTGTCGTACCGCTGGGCGGTGTAGCCGCCGACCAGGGCGTCGGAGTCCGCGCACGGCGCGTACGGCGCTGCGCAGCCGCTCGACGGTCTCCTTGGCGGCTTCGGTGTCCGCCGCGTCCGCGAGGACGGCGTCGATGCGTACCCTGCCGTCGACGACGAGCGGCTCGCCGCTCCCGGCCGCCCGGAGGCCGTCGCCGGAGCGGCCGAGGCCACACCCTCGGTGCCTTCGACGGCGGCCGTCACCTGCCGGAGGGCCCCGGCGTCGGCGATGACGACGGCCGGGTTCCCGGACCCGCCGGGGAAGTGCTTGCCCAGCGTCTCCTGGGCGGCGACGGACGGGGCGTCGTTGACGAAGATCTCGTCCAGGGGCACGCCCTTGGCGTTCAGGGTCGGAGCGAAGGCGGCGCAGGCGAGCAGGGCCGCGAGGGTGACCGCCCACACCTTGCGCGGCGCGCGGTCCACCAGGGCCGCGATCCGCGTCCAGATGCCGTGACCGCCGCTCCTGTCCCCGGCGGGCCGGGGCTTCGCCGGCCAGTAGGCGGCGCGGCCGAGGACGACCAGGGCGGCGGGCAGGAACGTCAGGGCGCTCAGTACCGGCGCAGGCGATGCCGCTCGCGCCGACCGGTCCCAGGGCCCGGTTGTTGGTCAGGTCGCTCAGGAGCAGGGCGAGCAGGCCGAGCGCGACGGTGGCGGCGCTCGCCGTGATCGGACCGAAGGACTGCCTCAGCGCGGCGCGCATGGCCGTGATCCGGTCGGTGCCCGCGGCCAGTTCCTCACGGAAGCGGGCGGTGAGCAGCAGCGCGTAGTCGGTGGCGGCGCCGATCACGAGGATCGACAGGATGCCCTGCACCTGGCCGTCGACCCGGACCGCGTCGTGGTCGGCGAGGACGTACACGACGGCGCATGCCAGGCCCAGCGAGAAGACCGCTCCCGCAATGATCACCAGTGGAAGGAGCACGCTGCGGTAGACGAGCAGCAGGATCAGCAGCACGGTCACCAGGGCCACGCCGAGCAGCAGGCCGTCGATGCCCGCGAAGGCGTCGGAGAGGTCCGCCTGGCTCGCCGCGGGGCCGGCGAGCTGCACGGTTGTGCCGGGTACGGCCTCGGCTGCCGCGGTGACCCGTTCCAGCGCGCCGGGCAGCTCCTCGCCGAGACCGGGCTCCAGCTGTACGACCCCTTGCAGGGCCTGGCCGTCCCGGGACGGAATGGCGGGGGACACCTCGCCCGCCACCCCGGCGCTGTCGGTGAGTGTGGCCAGGGCCCGGGTCGCGGCGCCCTGCTGCTCCTGGCTCAGCCGCCCGCCCGCGTCGTCCGAGGTCCACACGACGATCGCCGGGAGCGTCCCGCCCTGACGGAAGGCCTTCTGGGCGTCGATGACCTTCGTCGATTCCGCGCTGCGGGGAAGGAAGGAGGCCTGGTCGTTGGTGGCGACTTCGCCGAGCTTCCCGGCGTACGGGCCGAGCATGCCGCCGACGGCCAGCCAGGCGACGATCAGAACGGCGGGGATCAGCCAGCGGATCCGCCGTGCGGTGGTGGACATGGGAACTCCTGGTACGTGGAAAATATCTCAACGAAAAACAATCTTAATGATTGAGATAAAAGGAGGCCACAAGCAAGCCGACAGGCCCTTCGGGCCCATGTCGTCCGGAGATTTTTCAGCGGCGCGGTACGCGCAACCCGCCCAGCTCCTCGTTCATGGCGGTGAGGAACCTCAGGGCCACCGACAGCTCCTCCTCGCTGAAGCGCCGACGAGCACGGTCGGCAGCCGTGGCGAGCGGCATGAAGTACGAACGCGCCGCCGCCCGCGCTCCCTCCACATAATGGACATGAACCACCCTGCGGTCCGCGCTCTCACGCGAACGCCTGACATGCCCGGCCCGCTCCAGCCGGTCCAGGCAGGCGGTGACGGCCCCCGAGGTCAGGCCCAGGTGTTCGCGCAGCAGGCCCGGCGTCACCGGCTCCGCGCTGTCGAGGATCACCGCCAGCGCCTGGATGTCCGTGGCGTGCAGTCCCTGGCCGAGTGCGAAACCGTGGACAAGACGGCCGATCTCGCCGTTCATGCGGCGCAGCTGAACCGCGAACGCCTGAAGATCCGCCGCCGGATCGCCGGGGGCAATGCCACCGTCACCGGACTCCCGCTCATCTGTACTGGCCACACGAACAGCCTATAGAAGCCCGACGGCACATCCACGGACCACTGAACAGGCGGAAGACAATGACACACGGGAACGACGCACCCGCCCTCCGGTGCCTGGCCACCGGGGCCACCGGCTACATCGGCGGCCGGCTGGTCCCCGAACTGCTCGCCGCCGGGCACCGGGTGCGCTGTCTGGCCCGTACGCCGGAGAAACTGCGCGACCACCCCTGGGCCGGCCGTGCCGAGGTGGTACGCGGTGACGTCACCGACGAGGAGTCGGTGCGCGAGGCGATGCGGGACATCGACGTCGCGTACTACCTGGACCACGCGCTCGGCACGGGATCCGGCTTCGAGCGCACCGACCGCCGGGCCGCCGAGATCTTCGGGGAGCAGGCCCGCGCCGCAGGCGTCCGCCGCGTCGTCTACCTCGGCGGGCTGACACCGCGGAACGTGCCGGAACGGGAGCTGTCGCCCCATCTGCGCTCGCGCGCCGAGGTGGGGGAGATCCTGCTGAACTCCGGGGTGGCGACGACCGTGCTGCGCGCCGCCGTCATCATCGGCTCCGGCTCCGCCTCCTTCGAAATGCTCCGTTACCTCACCGAGCGGCTGCCGGTCATGATCACGCCCAGCTGGGTGCGCACCCGCATCCAGCGCATCGCCGTCCGCGACGTCCTGCGCTACCTCGTCGGCAGCGCCTCCATGCCCGCCGACGTGAACCGCGCCTTCGACATCGGCGGCGCCGACGTCGTCACGTACCGCGACATGATGCGCAGGTACGCGGCGGTGGCCGGGCTGCCCCGGCGCCTCATCGTCCCCGTGCCGGTCCTGACCCCCGGGCTCTCGAGCCACTGGGTCGGCCTGGTCACGCCGGTACCGCGCTCCATCGCCCGGCCGCTCGCCGAGTCGCTGCGCCACGAAGTCGTCTGCCACGAACACGACATCGCCGCGTACGTACCCGGTCCGCCGGGTTCCCCGATCGGCGTCGACCAGGCGCTCGCCCTGGCGCTCCAGCGGGTCCGGGACGCCCAGGTCACCACCCGCTGGTCCTCCGCTTCGGTGCCCGGCGCGCCCAGCGACCCCCTGCCCACCGACCCCGACTGGGCCGGCGGCAGCCTCTACACCGACCGGCGGGAACGGACCGTCGACGCCACCCCGCAGGCCCTGTGGACGGTGATCGAGGGCATCGGGGGCGAGAACGGCTGGTACTCCTTCCCCCTCGCATGGGCGGTGCGCGGCTGGGCGGACCGCCTGGCCGGCGGGGTGGGGCTGCGGCGCGGCCGCCGGGACGCGCACCGGCTGCGGGTCGGCGACTCGCTGGACTTCTGGCGCGTCGAGGAGATCGAGCGCGGCCATCTGCTGCGGTTGCGGGCGGAGATGCGGCTGCCGGGCCTGGCCTGGCTGGAGATGTACGCCCGACGAGGACGACGCCAGGCCGTACCCGCTACCGGCAGCGGGCCCTGTTCCACCCCCGCGGTCTGCTCGGCCACGCGTACTGGTGGAGCGTCTCGCCCTTCCACGCCGTCGTCTTCGGCGGCATGGCCCGCAACATCGCCCTCGCCGCGGCCGGACAGCCGTCGCAGAGGCCGGTGGACCACAGCCGCGCGTCCTGAGCGGACGCATCCGGTGAAGCCCCGTGGACCGGGGTCCGGGAAGCGCCGCCCGGCTCACCGGGCTCGCGGGAGCCGGGTGGCCGGCGGCCGGCCGGGGGCGGGAGCGGAGCGAGGACGGGGAGGAGCAGCGTCCGCGGCCCGGGAGCCGGTGATCGTCGAGTACGACGGCGAGTGCCGCGGCCGGATCCGGACCGGCCGGACCGGCCGGCGTCCACCGCCCGTGCTCCTTGCGGTACGGCCACCAGCGCCCGTCCCGACCGCACCTCAGCTGTGCGTCCGCCCCGACGACGGTCCACCGGTTGTGTCGGGCACGCAACTGCGGACGCTCGTCCTCGTCCCACGCCCCGGCCAGCTGCGTACGAGGTGCGCGCGAGCGCCTCCGGCTCCGGCGACCATTCCTCCTCGAGCACGGCGAGCGCGGTACGCCCCCCGTACTCCCAGGCCCGTACGGCCAGGGCGAGACCGGCCCGGTCCCGCCCGGAGCCCGACGCGAGCCGCGCGGCGATCCACGGTCCGGGACCACCGGAGGCCAGCCTCACCGCGTCCTGCTCCACGGTCGGTTCCCCGTCCACCGGCTGCTGTTCGTGCCCGGCCGACAGCGCCTCGGCCAGCAGGCGGTGCGCTCGCCCGGCCGCGTCCGCCGCCAGGAACTCCAGTGCCGCCGCATCGATTCCCGGCGCGGGCCCCGTCTCCGTGTCGAGGGCCGGCGGCGGCCCGGTTCGTCCGGGAGCGGCGGAGGGGCGGGCAGAGGCGGCAGCGCCTCGCGCGCCGCGAACGCCTCGTCGGCCCGCACACCCTCCGGCACGCGCTCGTCCTCGCAGGTTCCCGGTGTCTCCCGGGGCGCGGCCCGGGCGGCGCTGCGCACCTGCAACTCGTCGAGCAGTTCCCGCTCGCCGCGTCCGCGCATCAGCAGCAGCACGAAGGGGTCCTGGTCCAGCAGCCGCGCCATCTGGTAGCAGAGCGCCGCGGTGTGCGGACAGTGGTCCCAGGTGTCGCACGAGCACTCCGGTTCGAGGTCGCCGATGCCCGGCAGCAGTTCGAGTCCGGCCTCCGCCGCGTCCTCCACCAGGTGAGGCGGCATCTCCCGGTCCAGGAGCGCCGCGATGTGCCCGGCGCGTTCGACCGCCATGCCGAGGAAGCGGTCCCACTCCTCAGCGCTCAACCGCTGCAACAGCACGTCACTGCGGTACGCCGAACCGTCCTTCTCCCGTACCACCGCCGTGATCCGGCCGGGCCGCACCGACACGGCGCCGACCGCGCCCTCGCGTGCGTACCTGCGGCCCTTTCTGAGCTGTTCGCCGTCGAGCGCGGTGTCCTCCAGCGCCTTCGTCCAGGCCCGCCCCACCAGGTCCCCGCGAAACCGCGTCCCCGCGCGGGAGGCAGCGCGTCGAAGGTGCGCTCCCTTTCCCGTCCCCCTGCTCCGTCCCGGTCGCTCATCGCGTGCCCCCTCGCAGCTTCACCAGATCGGCCAGCTCGGCATCGGTCAGTTCGGTCAGCGCGGACTCGCCGTTCCCGAGAACGGAGTCCGCCAGCTCCTTCTTGCGCGCGAGCATTCCGGCGATCCGGTCCTCGACGGTCCCCTCGGCGATCAGCCGGTGCACCTGCACCGGCTGGGTCTGCCCGATGCGGTACGCGCGGTCCGTGGCCTGCGCTTCGACCGCCGGGTTCCACCAGCGGTCGTAGTGCACGACATGGGCGGCCCTGGTGAGGTTGAGCCCGGTGCCCGCCGCCTTCAGGGACAGCAGGAAGACCGGGACCTCGCCGTCCTGGAACCGCTGCACCATCGCCTCCCGCTCCGGCACCGGCGTACCGCCGTGCAGGAACTGGGTGCGCGTGCCGCGCGCCGCGAGGTGCTTCTCCAGCAGCCGCGCCATCTGCACGTACTGCGTGAACACCAGCACGCTCGCTTCCTCGGCCAGGACGGTGTCGAGCAGCTCGTCCAGCAGCTCCAGCTTCCCGGAGCGGCCCGCGACGACGGGCCGCTCCTCCTTCGTGTACTGCGCCGGGTGGTTGCAGATCTGCTTCAGCGCGGTGAGCAGCTTCACCACGAGTCCGCGCCGTGCGAACCCCTCGGCCTCCGAGACGGCGGCGAGCGTCTCGCGGACCACGGCTTCGTACAGTGCGGCCTGTTCCGCCGTGAGCGGCACGGCGTGGTTGGTCTCGGTCTTCGGCGGCAGTTCCGGAGCGATCCCGGGATCGGACTTCCGGCGCCGCAGCAGGAACGGACGTACCAGCCTGGAGAGCCGCTCGGCGGCCGCGGGATCGCTCCCGCCCTCGACCGGCTGTGCGTAGTGCTTGCGGAACGCTCCGAGCCTGCCCAGCAGCCCGGGTGTCGTCCAGTCGAGGACGGCCCACAGCTCCGAGAGGTTGTTCTCCACCGGTGTGCCGGTGAGCGCCACGCGCGCGTGGGCGTCGATGGTCCGCAGTTGCCCGGCGGTCGCCGAGTACGGGTTCTTGACGTACTGCGCCTCGTCGACGACGACCATGCCCCACGGCGCGGGACCGGCGAGCCGCGCCGCGTCGAGCCGCATCGTGCCGTACGTCGTGAGGACGAACTCCCCTGCCGCCAGAGCGTCCAGGCTGCGCGCCGCGCCGTGGAAACGGCGTACTGGGGTCCCCGGTGCGAACTTCTCGATCTCGCGCTGCCAGTTGCCCATCAGAGAGGTGGGACAGACCACCAGGGTGGGCCCCGCGGTCCGCTCGTCCGTCTGCCGGTGCAGGTGGAGGGCGATGAGGGTGATGGTCTTGCCGAGGCCCATGTCGTCGGCGAGACAGCCGCCGAGCCCCAGGGACGTCATGCGGTGCAGCCAGTTCAGTCCGCGCAGCTGGTAGTCGCGCAAGGTCGCCGCGAGCGCGGCCGGCTGCGCGATCGCGTGGTCGTCCGCGTCCTCCGGATCGGCGATCCGTTCCTTCAGCTGTGCCAGCCATCCCGATGCCTGTACGTCGACCTGCCGGCCGTTCAGCTCCGTGCGGCCCGTCAGCGCGGCACCGAGCGCGTCGATCGGGGTGACCTTGCGGTCCTGGCTCTCCCGCGCGCGCCGGGCCTCGTCCGGGTCGATCAGCACCCACTGGTCACGCAGACGCACGACGGGCCTGGTCGCCTCCGCGAGCCGGTCGAGCTCCGCCCTGGAGAGCTGCTGACCGCCCAGCGCGAACCGCCAGTCGAAAGCGAGCAGTGCGTCGGCCGACAGGAAGGACGGCATGCCGGACGATGTCTTCTCCGGCCCCTTGCCGTCGTCGGGCGGCCCCACGACAGCGCGTGCCGTCAGTGTGCGGGCCAGCTCCTTCGGCCAGTGCACCCGGACCCCGGTGGCGGCGAGCTCCCGGGCGGCCCGGCCGAGCAGTTCGGTGACCTCCTCGTCCGCCGGTTCGATCGCGTCGGGCACGGCGGCCGACAGCAGCGGTGCCAGCGGCGGCCACGCGCGGACGGCGCGGCGCAGAGCCAGCAGCGCGTCCATGCGGGCGCGCGGCCCGAACGCCGTACCCGCGTGCCCCGCTCCGGCCCATACCTCGGCGGCGTCCGCGTCCAGGTGAGGGGTCGCTGACGCCGTGCATCTGGAGGACGACACGGAAGGCGGGCCCGGCTCCCTCCTCGGCCCCGTCCTGCGCACCGTAGCGCGGCGAGCGCCGCGGCCCCGGCAGCTCGACCCTCAGGGAGATCCGTACGCCCGCGTCGTGACCGGCGGCGACATCGGCGGCCCAGGCGTCGTGCTCGGGCAGCCGCTGCGCCCGGCGCCGGCGAACGCCGGGCCGGCGGCGGCCGTCGCCGC
>RHMC01000070.1 GCA_003719395.1 Streptomyces altiplanensis | reverse complement strand
TGTACGCACACGGAACCGGCCGGGTGTACGCACACGGAACCGGCCGGGCCTTTTGCCGCTTGTGGTGCGGGCCTTCAAGCCTTTATAGTCACTGTGACTACAAAGGGGGCGGGCGTGAGTCTCGCGGACATACTCGAACCGCTCCAGCGACCGCTGGTGACCGTCCTGGACACCCCGGTGAGCTGGACAGAAGTACTCGGGTTCGGCAGTGGAGCGCTCTGCGTCTGGCTCGTCGCCCGGCAGCACATCGCCAACTGGCCGATCGGCATCGCCAACAACATCTTCTTCGTCCTCCTCTTCACCCAGGCGGGCCTGTACGCCGATGCCGGCCTGCAGGTCGTCTTCATCGCCCTCGCCGCCTACGGCTGGTGGACCTGGACCCACGGGGGTGGACCAGGCTCCTCGTCCCTCCCGGTGCGGCGCACCAGCCGTACCGAGTGGACCTGGCTGCTGGTGGCGGGGGCGGTGGGGACCCTGTCCCTCACGCTGCTCCTCGACCGCGCCACCGATTCGACCGTTCCCTTCTGGGACGCCTTGACGACCGCGCTGTCCCTGATGGCGACGTACGGGCAGTGCAGGAAACGCCTCGAATCGTGGTGGCTGTGGATCGCGGCGGACGTCGTGTACGTCCCGCTGTACGCCTACAAGGAGCTGTACCTGACCTCACTGCTGTACGTCGGTTTCATGGCCCTGTGCGTGCTGGGGCTGCTCAACTGGCGGCGCGGCGCCGCTTCCCGGGAACAGCCGTTCGCCGAGGCCGCCGTATGACGGACTACAAGCACGGCCTCGTGCTCGGGAAGTTCTATCCGCCGCACGCGGGACACCACCACCTCGTGCGCACCGCGCGGGAACGCTGCGAACGGCTCACCGTTCTCGTGTGCGCGTCTTCCGTCGAATCCGTACCGCTCGACGAGAGGGTGGCGTGGATGAAAGCCGTACACCCGGACGCCGTTGTCGTCGGCGCCATGGACGACATCCCGGTCGACATCACCGACCCCGCCGTGTGGGACGCGCACATGGCGGTCTTCCTGGCCGCCGTTCCCGAGGCCGTCGACGCCGTCTTCACCTCGGAGGCGTACGGCGAGGAGCTGGGCCGGCGCTTCGGCGCGGAGGCGGTGTGCGTCGACCCGGACCGCACGGCTTTTCCCGTCTCGGGAACGGCCGTACGCGCGGACCCCGTCCGCCACTGGGGCTTCCTGGAGGCGCCCGTACGGGCCGCCCTCGCCCGGCGCGTCGTCGTCCTGGGGGCCGAGTCGACGGGGACCACGACATGGTGCGCGCGCTCACGGCGCACTACCGGGCCCGCGGCGGCGTCTGGGAACGGACGCGGTGCGTTCCCGAGTACGGCAGGGAGTACAGCGAACAGAAGCTGGCCGCCCTGCGCGCGGAACGCCCTGAAGCCGACTGGACGGACGTCGTCTTCGGCACGGAGGAGTTCCCGCTGATCGCGCGGCGGCAGTGCGAAACCGAGGACGAGGCGGCCGGCGCGGGCTCTCCCGTGCTGTTCTGCGACACCGACGCCTTCGCCACCACGGTGTGGCACGAGCGCTACCTCGGCGCCCCCAGCCCCGACGTCGCCCGTATCGCCGCACGCGGCGGGCAGCACCTGTGGTTGCTCACCGACCACGCGGACGTGCCCTTCGAGGACGACGGCCTGCGCGACGGCGAACACCTGCGGCCCTGGATGACGGGACGCTTCCGCGAGGACTCGTCCGTACCGGGCGCCCCTTCGTCACTCTTGGCGGACCGCACGAGCGGCGGCTCGCGGCCGCTGTGGCCGCCGTCGACGCGCTGCTCGCCGAAGACTGGGGCTTCACCGACCCACTGCCGGAGAAACGATGAGCGACGACAGCCGGCCGCCGTACGACCCGCACGCCTTCGAGCCGTTCGCCGTGACCGTCGACCTCGCCGTCTTCACCGTCCGCGAGAGCCGGCTGCACGTCCTGCTGATCCGGCGCGGCCAGGACCCGTACGCCGGGGCGTGGGCGCTGCCCGGCGGCTTCATACTGCCCCGGGAGTCCGCAGAGGCCGCCGCCCGCCGGGAACTGGCGGAGGAGACCGGTCTGTCGCAGGAGTCCGCCGCCGCGCTCCACCTGGAGCAGCTGCGTACGTACAGCGATCCCGACCGCGACCCGCGCATGCGCGTCGTCTCCGTCGCGTACACGTGCTCGTGCCGGGGCTGCCGGAGCCCCGCGGCGGCGGCGACGCCGCGCACGCGCAGTGGACGCCCGTGGGCGCTCTGCCGGAGCCGGCCTTCGACCACGCGCGGATCATCGCGGACGCGCGCGAGCGCATCCGCGCCAAGCTCGAGTACACCTGCCTGGCCACCGCCTTCTGCCCGCCCGAGTTCACGCTGGGCGAGCTCCAGCAGGTGTACGAGACGGTCTGGGGCGTCGAACTGGACCGGCCCAACTTCCGGCGCAAGGTACTCGCCTCGCCCGGCTTCGTGGAGCCGGTGGAGGGGGCGCCCCGGCGTACCGGAGGACGCGGCAAGCCCGCCGCGCTCTACCGGGCGGGGAACGCCACCACCCTGCATCCGGCGCTTCTGCGCCCCGAACGTCGATCCGAAGGAGAACGGTCCGTATGAAGCAGGCAGCCACCGGGGCCCTCGTCGGGCTCGCGCTCGGGGACGCCCTCGGCTTCCCCACCGAGTTCAACGACGTACCGGCGATCCTCGCGAAGTGCGGGCCGTGGCGGGAGATGGAACTGCCGTCGCCCGCGATCGTCACGGACGACACCCAGATGACCCTCGCGCTGGGGCGGGGGATACGGACCGCGATGGACCGCGGTGTGCTCGGGCCGCCGGGGCTGGCGCGGCCGGTGCGCGAGGAATTCGTCGACTGGTACCACTCCCCGGAGAACAACCGGGCCCCCGGCAACACCTGCCTCGTCGCCTGCCGGCTGCTCGACAGCGACCGGCCGTGGCAGCAGGCCAGTCAGCTGGGCTCCAAAGGGTGCGGGGCCAACATGCGGGTCGCGCCGCTCGGGCTCGTACCGGGGCTGAGCGAGGAACAGCGTGCCGGGGCCGCGCAATTGCAGTCGGCACTCACGCACGGCCACCCGACCGCACTGGCGGCGAGCGACCTGACGGCGCACGCGGTGCACCTGCTCGCACGGGGGGCGGAGCCCACCGGTCTGGTGGGGCTGCTCCGTTCGTACGCGTACGAGAACCGCGTCCGGTACCACGAGCGCTGGCTCGGCGACCTGTGGACGCACGCCCACGACGCGTCGCCCGAGGACTTCATGGCGCGCGGCTGGGACGAGTGCCTGGCCGTACTGGAGCGGCTCGCGGCGGCCCTGCGCACCCCGTCGCCGGAGACCGACCCCTGCCTGGTGACGGGCGACGGCTGGATCGCGGAGGAGGCCCTCGCCACCGGGCTGCTGTGCTTCCTCCTGTTCCCCGGGGAGCCGGTCACCGCGCTGCGCCGCGCCGCGTGCACGAAGGGCGACTCCGACTCGATCGCCTGCCTGGCGGGGGCGTTCGCGGGAGCGCACCTGGGGGCGGAGGCGTGGCCTGCCGAGTGGGCGGAGCGCATCGAGTACCGGGGGGAACTGCTGGCCCTGGGAGCGCTCTGGGACGCTTGATCCATGAGTGCGTACGAGAAGCGTCTGCGCGAGGCCGGGCTGCCGGACACCGACCTCGGCGGCTGTTCCGGCGGACTGGCGGACGAGACCGATCCGCTGCTGTTCGCGTCCGTCTCCGGGGCGCACCTGTACGGGTTCCCGTCCCGGGACTCGGACGTGGACCTGCGCGGCGCGCACCTGCTGCCCGTGCCGGCTCTCGTCGGCCTGGGGGAGCCGGAGGAGACGCGGAGCCGCATGTGGGTGCGCGACGGCGTGGAGATGGACCTGGTCACGCACGACCTGCGGAAGTTCGTACGGCTGATGCTGCGGCGCAACGGCTATGTGCTGGAGCAGCTGCTCTCGCCACTGGTGGTGCGCACGAGCGACGCGCACGCGGAGCTGGTCGCGCTCGCGCCGTCCGTGCTGCCAGCCACCACGCCCATCATTACCGCGGGTTCGCGCTCACGCAGTGGCGGCTCTTCGAGAGGACGGGGGAGCTGAAGCCGCTGCTCTACACCTTCCGGGTGCTGCTCACCGGCATCCACCTGATGCGCAGCGGCGAGGTGCAGGCCCACCTGCCCACGCTGCTGGACCAGGTGGACGCCCCGGCGTACCTGGGGGAACTGATCGCGGCCAAGGCGGAAGCCGAGCACGGGGCGGCTCCGGGACCGGACCGCGACCGGCTGCGTGAGGACGTCGACGCCCTCCACGCCGTGCTCGACGCGGCGCAGGCGGCGTCACGGCTTCCGGCCGAGGCGGCGGCGTACGAGCAGCTGGACGACCTCGTCGTCCGGGCCAGGCTCACCCGCGACGCGCAGGACGCCCCGGGCCGGGGAGGCGCGCCGACCGCTCCTTCAGCGGGCTGAGGCGCGCGTACACGGAGCAGGAAGTCCTCCACGCGGGGGCGGTCCGGCTCCGGCGGGAGCGGGCTCTTCGCCCCGGCCGCGTCCGCCTCCGCCGCGAGGTGCTCCATCCGGCGCTCGACCTCCGGCCACGCCACCTCGCCCCGCTTGACCGCCAGCAGCCGCTCGCGCTCCTCGCCGGCGTCGATCACCAGCTCGCCCGTGCGCAGCAGATCGCGGCAGCTGCCGAGCAGCCGCAGCAGATGCATGGCGTGCTTCCAGCGCGGGGCGCCGTGCTGCCGTACGTCCGCCTCCAGCTTCCTGCGCTGGCCGGCCGCGTACCGGACGAACGTCTGGTGGGCCCGGCGGGAGAGGAACGCGTCCCGCAGGGCGACCAGCTCGTGGCCGGTGGCGTCGATCCGCTCGACCAGCGGGGAGTGCAGGCACTCCAGGATGTTGGGGTTGGCGCGCAGGGCCAGCTCGCAGAAGCGTTCCAGCTCCCAGGAGAACTGCTCGTCCATCGGACCCTCGACGTGCGTCGGGGGCTTCTCGAAACGCCAGTACAGCGGCGTCGGCGCGACGAAGACGCCGCGCCGGTCCGTGTCGCTGCCGTCCGTCGCCAGACCGAAGGCGCGCGAGCCCATCACACAGGAGTAGACCGTGTGGCGGCGTACGAGGTCTTCGGGCGTCGGCGGGGCGGCGAGCGGGTCCATGCTCTGGATTGTGCCGCGTCAGGCGAGCCGGATCGAACCGCTTTCCACGGTGATCTGCCGCGGCGGGAGCGGCTTGCGGGCCGGGCCGCCCGCGACCGAGGCGTCCGCGACCCGGAACCTGCTGCCGTGGCAGGCGCAGTTGATGGTGCCGTCCTCGACGCCGCTGACGGTGCAGCCCTGGTGCGTGCACACCGCGGAGAAGGCCATGAAGGTGCCCGGCTCCGGCTGGGTCACCACCACCTTCTCGCCCGCGAAGACCTTGCCGCCGCCCACCGGGATCTCCGAGGTCCTGGTGAGCGCCGTACCGCCGTCGGGAACCTCCCCGGTGGGTGACGCGCCGCCGGAGGGGGTGGGCGAATCCGAGGGTGCCGGTTCGGTCTCCTCGGCGCCGCCGTTCATGCCGTCGCCGGTCCCGCCTCCGCCGCCGTTGCCGCAACCGGCCACCAGTGCGGTGCCCGCAGCCGCGGCTGTGGCCGCGAGGACCGCCCGGCGGCTCGTACCCTTGCCCATCACGTGCTCCTCCTGCCCGTCGCACCGGAGGTTCGGCGCGAAGGGCAGCATCTTCGCGCTCGTCGCCCCGCAGAAGAAGCATCCCGGGCGCGAATGCCGCATCACGCGGCCGCTGTACGTCCGACAGCCCAATCCGGGCGGGCCGTGGACTGCGCCGGACACGGCCGGACCCGCGCGTCTCACCTGCGGAACGCGCCGAGCCCCGCCGAGCCCTGCCCAACTACGCTGGATCGAGCAGGGCACATGAGGTACCGAACGAGGAGCACGACGTGGCAGTACGAGCGGTGCGCGGGGCCGTCCAGCTGGAGCGGGACGAAGCCGGGCACATGGACGAGCAGGTCGGCGAGCTGCTCTCGGCCGTCCTGGAGCGCAACGGGCTCACCTCCGACGACCTCATCAGCATCTGGTTCACGGCCACCCCGGACCTCCACAGCGACTTCCCGGCCGCCGCGGCACGCAAGATCGGCATCGTCGACGTACCGCTGATCTGCGCCCAGGAACTGGACATAGCGGGAGCCATGCCGCGCGTCGTGCGGATCCTCGCGCACGTCGAGTCGGACCTGCCCAAGTCGTCGGTCTCCCACGTCTACCTCGGCGCCGCAGGCGCCCTCCGCAAGGACATCGCCCAGTGAGAACCGCCCTCGTCATCGGAACCGGCCTGATCGGCACCTCGGCGGCCCTCGCCCTCGCCGGGCGCGGCGTCACCGTCCACCTCACCGACCACGACCCGGCGCAGGCCCGCACCGCCGCCGCGCTCGGCGCCGGCACCGACGAGGCGCCCGAAGGCCCCGTCGACCTGGACGTCGTCGCCGTACCGCCGGCGCAGGCGTGGCCACGACGCTGGCCGACGCCATGCGGCGCGGGACCGCCCGCGCGTACATCGACGTCGCCAGCGTCAAGGGCGGACCGCGCAGGGAGCTGGAGGCGCTGGGCTGCGACCTCGCCCCGTACATCGGCACGCACCCGATGTCCGGCAAGGAGCGTTCGGGCCCGCTGGCCGCGACCGCCGACCTCTTCGAGGGCCGCCCCTGGGTCCTCACCCCGACCCGCGACACCCACACCGAGGTCCTCAACCTCGCACTGGAGCTGGTCGCGCTGTGCCGGGCCGTGCCCGTGGTGATGGACGCCGAGGCCCACGACCGCGCGGTCGCGCTCGTCTCGCACACCCCGCAGCTGGTCTCGTCGATGGTCGCGGCGCGGCTGGCGGACGCGGACGAGACGGCGGTACGGCTGTGCGGTCAGGGCATCAGGGACGTCACCCGCATCGCCGCCTCCGACCCCCGGATGTGGGTCGAGATCCTCTCCGCGAACCCGGGTCCCGTGGCGGACGTGCTCACCGGCGTCGCGGCCGACCTGGAGGAGACCGTCCGGGCACTGCGGGCCCTCCAGTCCGCCGACGACGACAAGCGCAGGGGCGGCGCCGACGGCATCGAGGACGTCCTGCGGCGCGGCAACACGGGCCGCGAGCGCGTGCCGGGCAAGCACGGGGCCGCCCCGGCGGCGTACGAGATCGTCGCCGTCCTCATCAGTGACCGTCCCGGCGAACTGGCCCGGATCTTCGCGGACGCGGGGCGTGCGGGCGTCAACATCGAGGACGTGCGCATCGAGCACGCGACCGGGCAGCAGGCGGGCCTGGTGCAGCTGATGGTGGAGCCGGCGGCCGCACCCGGGCTGAGCGCCTCACTGCGCGAGCGGGGCTGGTCGATCCGCCAGTAGCGGCGCCTTCGCGCACCGCCGCGGCGTCCGGTTTGCGGTGGCTTCGCAGGGGCGTCGAGGGCGGGGCCGGGGACTCGGTAACCTTGTGTGGGGCCCGTCGGGTCCCGCCCGCCCAAGCCCGTGTACCAGGAAGGTGTCCTACACCGTGGAAACCGCCGCCCGGACCGCCCCGGCAGCAGTGATTGTCGCCATCGACGGCCCCTCCGGCACGGGCAAGTCCAGCACCTCCAAGGCCGTCGCCGCCAAGCTCGGCCTCAGCTACCTGGACACCGGCGCCCAGTACCGGGCGATCACCTGGTGGATGCTGAGCAACGGCATCGACGTCACGGACCCCGTCGCCATCGCGGACGCCGCGGGCAAGCCCGTGATCGTCTCCGGCACCGACCCGTCCGCTCCGACCATCACGGTGGACGGCGTCGACGCCTCCGGGCCGATCCGCACCCAGGAGGTCACCTCCAAGGTGAGCGCCGTGAGCGCCGTGCCCGAGGTGCGCACTCTGATCACCGACCTGCAGCGGTCCATCGCGAAGGGCGCCGCACTCGGTATCGTCGTCGAGGGACGCGACATCGGTACGACCGTGCTGCCGGACGCGGACCTCAAGATCTTCCTGACCGCCTCTCCCGAGGCGCGCGCCGCCCGCCGCAGCGGCGAGCTGAAGGGCGCGGACGTGTCCGCGACCCGCGAGGCCCTGCTGAAGCGGGACGCGGCCGACTCCAGCCGCAAGACGTCGCCGCTCGCCAAGGCGGACGAGCGCGGTCGAGTCGACACCAGCGACCTCACGCTGGACCAGGTCATCGAGTGTGTCGTCACCCTGGTCGAGGGGAAGCGGGCCGCGAAGTGACGGCGCCCACGCTGCGTGGCGCGGCGGTCGGACGGGGCATCGGCATCGGCCTGATGCACGGGCTGTTCAAGCCCCGCGTCCTCGGTGCCTGGCGGGTGCCCGTGAGTGGTCCGGTGATCCTGGCCGTGAATCACTCGCACATGGTCGACGGGCCCATGCTGATGGGGACGGCCCCCCGTCCGGTGCACTTCCTGATCAAGAAAGAGGCGTTCGTCGGTCCCCTCGACCCGTTCCTGCGCGGAATCGGTCAGCTGAAGGTGGACCGTGCGACCGCCGACCGCACGGCGATCTCGAACGCGCTGGGCGTCCTCGCGGACGGCGGGGTGCTGGGAATCTTCCCGGAGGGCACCAGGGCGAGGGCGACTTCGCGTCGCTGCGCGCCGGACTCGCGTACTTCGCCGTACGCGGCGGGGCGCCGATCGTCCCGGTGGCGGTGCTCGGCTCCACGGACCGCCGCGGCCGGCTGATACCGGGCCTGCCGCCGCTGCGCAGCCGGGTGGACGTCGTCTTCGGCGACCCCTTCGAGGCCGGCGACGGCAGCGGACGGCGCACGCGCAAGGCGCTGGACGAGGCCACCGTACGGATCCAGGAGCGGCTGACCGCCCACCTGGAAAGTGCCCGGCGTTTCACCGGGCGCTGAGCGAGACTTGAGTAGTGGACCGCGCGGAATGACCGGTGGTCCATCGATGATGAACGAGGAACGGACTTCATGAACGACCAGATTCACTCCGGCGACGAGCACGGAGCACTTGGCGATGCCGAGTACGCGGAGTTCATGGAGCTCGCCGCGCTGGAAGGCTTCGACGCCGAAGAGGTCGAAGGCGCGATCGGCGAAGCCGGTCACGGCCCGCTGCCCGTCCTCGCCGTCGTGGGCCGCCCCAATGTCGGCAAGTCGACCTTGGTGAACCGCATCATCGGCCGCCGCGAGGCCGTCGTCGAGGACAAGCCCGGCGTCACCCGTGACCGTGTCACCTACGAGGCCGAATGGGCGGGCCGCCGCTTCAAGGTCGTCGACACCGGCGGCTGGGAGCAGGACGTCCTCGGCATCGACGCGTCCGTCGCCGCCCAGGCCGAGTACGCGATCGAGGCGGCCGACGCCGTCGTCTTCGTCGTCGACTCCACGGTCGGCGCCACCGACACCGACGAGGCCGTCGTCAAGCTGCTGCGCCGGGCCGGCAAGCCCGTCGTGCTCTGCGCCAACAAGGTCGACGGCCAGAGCGGCGAGGCGGACGCCACCGCACTGTGGTCGCTCGGCCTCGGCATGCCGCACCCGGTCTCCTCGCTGCACGGCCGCGGCACCGGCGACATGCTGGACGCCGTACTCGAAGCCCTGCCCGAGGCACCGGCCCAGACCTTCGGCCAGGCCGTCGGCGGCCCGCGACGCATCGCGCTCATCGGCCGCCCGAACGTCGGCAAGTCCTCGCTCCTGAACCGGGTGGCGAACGAGGACCGTGTCGTCGTCAACGAGATGGCCGGCACCACCCGTGACCCGGTCGACGAGCTGATCGAGCTCGGCGGCATCACCTGGAAGTTCATCGACACGGCCGGCATCCGCCGCCGCGTCCACCTCCAGGAGGGCGCGGACTACTACGCCTCGCTGCGTACCGCCGCCGCCGTCGAGAAGGCCGAGGTCGCGGTCGTACTGATCGACGCGAGCGAGTCCATCAGCGTGCAGGACCAGCGGATCATCACGATGGCCGTCGAAGCGGGCCGCGCGCTGGTCATCGCGTACAACAAGTGGGACACCCTCGACGAAGAGCGCCGCTACTACCTCGAGCGCGAGATCGAGACCGAGCTCGCCCAGGTCGCGTGGGCGCCGCGGGTGAACGTGTCGGCGCAGACCGGCCGGCACATGGAGAAGCTGGTCCCGGCGATCGAGACGGCGCTGGCGGGCTGGGAGACCCGGATCCCGACCGGCAGGCTCAACGCCTTCCTCGGCGAGATCGTCGCCTCCCACCCGCACCCGGTCCGCGGCGGCAAGCAGCCCCGCATCCTCTTCGGGACGCAGGCGGGGACCAAGCCGCCGCGGTTCGTTCTCTTCGCCTCCGGCTTCCTGGAGGCCGGCTACCGGCGCTTCATCGAGCGCCGCCTGCGCGAGGAGTTCGGCTTCGAGGGCACCCCGATCCACATCTCGGTGCGGGTGCGCGAGAAGCGCGGCCGCAACAAGTGACGCGGAAGACCTGTCGGCAGGTCTAGAGCCCCCTGCGGGGAGCGGGCGGCAGCGCTGCCGGGAATCGGTTCCCGGTGTGCTGCCGCCCGTTGCTGTGGGGGGCGTTGCCGGTGGTGTCGCCGCTGCCGTGATGGCTGCTGTTGCCGGCGCTCTGCCAGGAACCGCTGTGCCCGCCGTGTGTTCCCTGGCCGGTGCGACCGGTGGGGCCGGGGCTGCGGTGCACCCCGGTGGCGAAGGCCGTGAACCCCAGATGCTCCTCGCCGCTGCGGTCGCCGGGCAGGGCCCGGAAGGACCTGCGGTACTCCGAGTAGAGCGCGTCGTAGATCGGGGTGTGCGAGTGGTCGGTCTGAGATTCCCGCGAAGGGCGCATCGCGGGGATCTGGCTCTGGTACGGCTGGGGGCGTGGGGGGTCGTATGAGTGCACGTACGTGCCAACGACCCCAGCGCCCGTCGGATGCGGGCCGAGCAGGGGGTTACCCGCTCGGCGGGGGCACGCGGGGCGCACCGCCGGTCGTACGGCCCGTGAGGTGCCGGCCAGCGGCATGGCCGCGGCGGCCAGCACGCCGTGGGCCGCGGCCTTCTCCAGCGCGTTGCGCAGGCAGGTCTTCGCGCGGCTGCTGGCCGATGGCACCGGCGGGCGCGGCGAAGACGAGGACGGTGCTCGACTTGTTGGCCGCCGTCCGCCATCGTCGGTGACCTGGAGCGCTGGTGGGCCTGCCACCAGGAGACCGGGCTGCCACCGCCGGCCCCGGGCTGGAGCACGGCGTGCAGCTGTCCCATGGCGAGCAGGACGGACCAGCCGGGCAGCGCGGCGGGCACCTGGGTCAGGTCGGCGACCGGCTGGAACCCCTGCTCGATGACGAGCGGGAGGAACTCGTCGGTGCTGCCGTCGGAGCCCGGACGGGCGACGGGACCGGTCGGCTCGACCACCAGGGCCGGGTGCAGCTGGCCGCCGATCAGTACGAGGCCGCTGGTGATCCCGAGCACGGCCTGGTCGGGCGCGCCGGCGTGCTGGGCGCCGGGGAGGTCGGGGCTGCCGCCCGTGATGCTGCGTACGGCCCCCTGGAGCTGCTCCTCGGCCACCTGGACGACCTGCGAGGGGATGCAGGTGGCGTGGGCGAACGCGAGCACAGCGGTTTCGTCTCCGACGAACAGCACGGTGCTGGTGCGTTCCGTGTCGGAGTCGCCCTGGGTGCGGCAGGAGGTGCAGTCGTAGCTGCCCGGGGCGTTCTCGCCGGCGAGCAGCCGGTCGGCTTCTTCGTCGCCGATCTCGGCGCGTACGTCGTCGCTGACGTCGAGCATGCGCGGCACGGGGGACTCCTCGGACTCGGTGCGGGTGCCGGGAGGTTCCCGGCTCGTCAAGGAAGACAACGGGCGAGTCGTGGCCGGAGTCACGCGAACAGGCGAACAGAATCGAACCGACCGGCGCGGAGCACGGAACGAGCGCCGGGCGGGTGGCTCGAACGTGCCGGTGCCCCGAACGATCGCCGGCCGGTCGGCCCGCCGCAGTCCTGACACTCCTTCAGGCGGGTGCGCGGGCCGTGCCGGAGTCGCCCGTTCCCCTGCCGCCCGCCGGTGCCGGCGCCGGCCACGGTCTGCGGGACCGCGCCGCGGGCAGTACGGCAACGGCTGCTGCGGGGATGGCAGTTCCGGCAGCCGCCGCGGGGGGAGCGCGGCGGACTCGCGCACGCTCCGCGCGGATCCCGCCACCCGGGCGCGGCGGATCGAGGTCGCGGAGAAGGTGCTCGCCGCCCGGGGACGGAAGGCGCTCCACCGGGCCGGCGCGAAGGCGGCCGGCCCCCGGCCCGGGCCGGGGCCGTGCTGGTCGTTCCGCCGGCGAAGGACGGGGCGGAACGCACCGCGGCCCGGACGCCTCCGCGCTGAACACGGCTGTGCCGGGGGCGGAGTTCGGCGCGGCCGTACCCAGGATTTCCCGCCGGGCCCGATGCATGGAACGGCGGTTTGGTTGCTCCGGTCGCGCTATCGATGTCACAACCGTATTGGAACGATTTGGAGCGGACCAGACCAATCATGTTTTGCCCAGTTACAGTCACTTTCTGACACGCACGCGGATCACCGACCACACCACGGTCCGCGGGAAAACGGGGAGTCACGTCGGCGTATGCACATCTCTTTCCTACTCCACAACGCGTACGGCATCGGCGGCACGATCCGTACGACGTTCAACCTCGCCCAGGCGCTGGCCGAGCACCACGACGTCGAGATCGTCTCGGTCTTCCGCCACCGCGACGAGCCGGCGCTGGGCGCCCCCGCCGGCGTACGGCTGGACTACCTGGTGGACCACCGGAAGAAGAGTCGGGGATACGACGGCCACGACGAGCGGTTCGCGCTCCCCGCCAAGGTCTTCCCGGAGAGCGACAGCCGCTACAAGCAGTACAGCCGTCTCACCGACGCCCGGATCGCCACGCACCTGAAGTCCCTGGAGGCGGACGTCGTCGTCGGCACCCGCCCCGGACTCAACGTGCACATCACCCGGCAGGCCAGGCGCGGTCCCGTGCGGGTCGGCCAGGAGCACCTCACCCTCGACGGTCACAGTCACCGGCTGCGCCGCGAACTGAGCCACCGCTACGGCCTGCTGGACGCCGTGACCACCGTCACCGAAGCCGACGCCCACGCCTACCGCACCCGTCTCAAGCTGCCCGGCGTACGCATCGAGGCCGTGCCCAACAGCGTGCCCGCGCCCGCCGTCGCCCCGGCCGACGCCAGTGCCAAGTGGGTCGTCGCGGCCGGCCGGCTCACCAAGGTCAAGCGGTACGACCTGCTGATCAGGGCCTTCGCCAAGGTCGTCGCCGTCCGCCCCGACTGGCGGCTGCGCATCTACGGCGGCGGTGACGCGAGCGGCAACGAGAAGGGCAGACTGCGCGCCCTCATCAACGAACTCGGGCTCTACAACCACGTCTTCCTGATGGGATCCGCCAACCCCATAGAGACCGAATGGGTCAAGGGCTCGATCGCCGCGGTCACTTCCAGCCACGAGTCCTTCGGCATGACCATCGTCGAAGCGATGCGCTCCGGCCTGCCGGTCGTCTCCACCGACTGCCCGCACGGACCCCGCGAGATCATCGCCGACGGGGCCGACGGACGGCTGGTGCCGGTCGGTGACGCCGGCGCGGTCGCCGACGCCCTCCTCGGCCTCATCAACGACGACGAACTGCGGCGCACCATGGGAGCGGCCGCGCTCGAGAACTCGGCCCGCTTCGACCCGGGGTCCATCGCCGAGCGCCACGAGGCGCTGTTCACCGAACTGGTCTCGCGCGGCGCCCACGGCCGCTCGCGCAGCCGGGTCCACGAAGCGCTGTACCTCTCCCGGGGGGCGGTACTCGACAAGGCGTACTCCCTCCGCCACAAGGCCGCCTCCGCACTCCGGAAAGGGCAGACCGCATGACCAGCACCCCCACCCGTACCGAGCCGCCGCGCGCCCACTGCATCGCGGACTCCGCGGGCGGTGTCACCTTCGACATCGTGGGCGACGCGTCGCCGGGCGCGGTGCTCGTACTGCGGCGGCGCGGCGGGAAGACGGCCGCGGACGTGATGCGGCTGCCGCTCACCCCCGCAGGGGCGGGCCGGCTGCGCGCGTGCTGCCCAGCACGGTCGAGCTGGCCGAGGGCCGCTGGGACGCCTTCACCACCCAGGGGGACGAGACCGGCGAACAGCGCATCGAGCCCGGCCGCAGGGACCTGCGCTCGCTCGTCGACCGCGCCCCCGACCCCGGGCGCGCCCAGGTCGCCGTACGCATCCCGTACCCGACCCTCGACGGCAAGCTCGCGGTGCGCAGCTGGTTGCGCGCGCCGCACGCCGAGGCGGGGACCGTCACCTTCCGCGCCCGGCTCGATCACGGTGGAAGGACGGCTGTACGGGGCCGGGCTCGGCGAGGGCGCGGCCGTCGAGGCCAGGCTGCGCGGGGCGAAGAAGGACGTGCGCCGGGCGCCGGTGACGGGCCGGGAGGACGGCATGTTCACCTTCACGCTGGCGTACGAGCCGCTGGCCGAGGGGCGCGAGGACGAGCAGCGGCTGTGGGACCTGTGGCTGTGCCCGGCCGACGCCTCGCCGGGGATCCGGATCGGGCGCATCCTGGACGACGTCTGGGACAAGAAGACCGTCTTCCGCTACCCGGTGCTGCCGGTCGAGGGCCCCCGGGTGACCCGGCCGACCACGGCCTACCCGTACTTCACCGCCGACAACGACCTCAGCGTGCGTCTCGACACCGCGAAGTAAGAGGAAGCAGCGGCGGAGCGGCCGGTGTTCGAGGACAGTAACTGTCCTCGAACACTGGCAGACTCGCCCTCATGTTGGAGACTTCGGCACGTCTGCTGCGCCTGCTCTCGCTGCTCCAGGCCCACCGGGAATGGACGGGGCCCGACCTGGCCGAACGGCTCGGCGTCACCCCGCGCACCGTGCGCCGCGACGTCGACCGGCTGCGCGAGCTGGGCTACCCCGTCAACGCCAGTCCCGGCACGGGCGCGGCTACCAGCTCGGCGCGGGCGCCGAACTGCCGCCGCTGCTGCTCGACGACGAGGAGGCCGTGGCCGTCGCGGTCGGTCTGCGTACCGCCGCGGGGCAGGGCATCGAGGGCATCGGCGAGACGTCCGTACGGGCCCTGGCCAAGCTCGAACAGGTGCTGCCCGGCCGGCTGCGCCGCCGCGTCGGCGCACTCAACGCCTTCACCGTCCCCATGCTGCGCGGCCCGCAGGCGTCCACCGTCGACGCCTCGGTGCTGACGGAGCTGGCCAACGCCTGCCGGGACAGCGAGCGGCTGCGCTTCGAGTACCGCGACCACGGTGGGACTTTGTCGCGCAGAACCGTCGAGCCGCACCGCCTGGTGTGCACCGAGCGGCGCTGGTACCTGGTCGCCTGGGACCTGGACCGCGCGGACTGGCGTACGTTCCGGGCGGACCGGATCACCCCGGCGCCGCCGCACGGCCCGCGCTTCGTGCCGCGCGACCCCCCGGCCGAGGACCTCGCGGCGTACGTCTCGAAGGGCGTGTCCACCGGGGCGTACGCCGCTACGGCGGTGGTCCGGCTGCGGGTGCCCCTGGAGGAGGCGGCGCAAGCGGTCTCGCCCAGCGCCGGCGCGCTGGAAGCCGTCGACGCGCACACCTGTCTGCTGCGGGCCGGGGCGGCGAGCCTGGACGTGCTGGTCATTCACATCATGCTCATGGGCTTCGACTTCGAGGTGGTCGAGCCGCCGGAGCTCACCGAGCGGATCAGGTCGGCCCGTGACCTCCTCGCACGCGCTCTGGGCCCGGACGCACCGGCGGACAGGAGGCCCGTGGAGGCGAGTGAACGGCCGTAGCCCCACGGACCGCCGGCGCCGGCTTTCCCGCCGTGCGTCGTGAACGTCCGCGGTCCACGACGCCGCGGCCGGACTCGCGCTCCCCGCGCCCCCTGCGACCGCCGCGGCGGTGTCCGTCTCCGCCCCCTCGTATTGCCCTCGGTCCGGCAGGGCAGGGGGTGGCGCGGGACCGGATACACCCGTGGGGCCGTGAGACCCGTGGAGCCGTGGGGCCCGAACCACTCGGTGCGGATTCTGTGCGGGACCCGTGAATTCGCTACGGACTGTCATTTTTCCCGGCCGACTCGCGGGCGCAATTGCGGGGGAGGCGCCCACGAGGTTCCGGGAATGAATTCAGAACCTGTTATTGCGTGATCATTCACGGGAGGCGCAATTCGCATCCCGACACGCCGGGCGGTCCTTTCGGGTGAAGGAGTTCATGTCAAACGCCCGTCGTGATCCTGTGACACAAGTGTGACCGCTGAGGCACCCGGGACGGTGACACACAGCTCGTGCCCCGGGCTTCCTTCCTCGTCTCCGGCGGCCTACGGTGAGTTCCATGGCACCCGTACCGACCCCTTCCGCACAGCCCGACGACGCCCCCGAGTCCTACGTCGGCCTCGACGCGGCCGACGCGGAGCGGCTGGCCCGAGACCGGGGCTGGAGCACCGTCAGGGCGCTGCCGCCCGGCTCGATCATCACCATGGAGTACGTGGGGGGGCGCCTCAACTTCGAGGTCGAGAAGGACACCGTCATCCGCTGCTGGCAGGGCTGACCGCAGATACGCGAAGGCCCCGGACGCGGCGAAGGCCCCGGACGGCTCCATGGGAGCCGTTCCGGGGCCTTCGCGTGCGGGGGAGGCTGTGCGTACCGTCCCCGCGGGCCCTGCGGTGGGTCAGCCGCCGGCCACCGGCCGGGGCGACGAGCCGGGGCGGGCCGCGCCCGTACGTCGGCGTTGCGGCGGGCGGCGGCTGCCGGCCGGTGTGATCGGGGTCCGCTCCGAACGGGCCGTGTGCGGCCGCGGCGTGAGGTGACCGGTGACCCTGGCGCGACTGCCGCTCCCGCTGCCCGCGCCCACCGGCTCGCGGGCCGGCTTCTCGTTCGGGACGGCGGGGTGCCGGTGCGCGAAGGGAGCCGGCGCCAGGCGGCCGCCGGCCGGTGCGGGCTGTGCGGCGCCGAGCCTGCGACGTCCGCGCCAGGCCGCGAGCACCGCGAAGATCCAGGCCTCGGTGCGGCCGATCAGCGGCTCGAACCAGGGCAGGCTCAGCAGGATCAGCAGCCCCGCGGCCCAGCCGAGGAGCACATCGCTCAGCCAGTGGGTGCCCAGGTAGACGGTGGTCGCGCCGACGCCCAGCGCGACGACGGCGGAGAGCACCGACAGATGGCGCCGGGCCCGAGGGGTGGTGGCCAGGTAGGCCAGGATGCCCCAGGTGACCACGGCGTTCGCGGTGTGGCCGGAAGGGAATATATCGCCGCCCGCGAACATCTCGGCCGAGCCGATCTCCGTCGCGTAGTGCGGGCCGAGACGGCCGAGGCCGAGCTTGACCGCGCCCACCGTGACGTTCAGCAGGAGGAGCGCGGCGCCCAGTACCAGCAGCGGGCGCAGCGTGTGCTGGCGCCAGGAGCGCCAGCCGAGCCAGGCCGCCACCATCACGGCGGTGGGCCCGCGCTGGCCGAGCACCACGAAGTAGTCGAGGAAGGGATGGAGTTCCGGCCATTGCTCGTACGGCCGGAACAGCATCACCTTCCAGTCGAGGGCCACCAGCCAGGACGTGATCAGCACGGCCCAGACGATGGCGATGTAGAACGCCATCGTCGAACCGAAGAGGACCGTGCGGGTACGGCTCATCCCGGGGATCTCTATCTTCGGCGGCTCCGGTTCCCGGTCCAGCCGGGCAAAGATTCGGTCGGTACGCACTGAATCGACGTTACAGCGGGTGAGTGACAAGCCCGGCCCATCCGGCATCTTCGTGATGACGATGTGATGTGGGGTGCGTCTCATCGGGGAGTTTATCCCGGCCGCCCAAGGAAAGCGGAGCAGCCTTGCGTCCTATTCATTCGGAGGTTCGCGCGCAAGGGTGAATGGGTGCCGACGAATTCGGTTCACCGGAACTCAACGTGGAATTTCCCGCCCGCTCACGAAGGGATCAAGATCAAGAACGGGCCCCGCCGCGTGGCGTACGCCACACCGCGCCGTCCGTCCTGATGAGAGGTGCACCACGCGGCACGGGTGTGAACTCGCGTACTCTGACGGCTCACTCGCCCGTCGATGCCGGGCCCCGCGGAGGCGTTGGACACGCCGTCCCCGCCGGTCCGCCGAGCGCGAGGGGTTTCACTGGGAGGTACGTACATGTCAGGGACGACCACGGCCGGAACACAGCGGTCTGCGGACGCCCCCCGGCATCGGCCGGACCCGACAGCCGTCTCCGGCAACCGCTGGGCCGTACTGGTCGTATTGTGCGCCAGTCTCCTGCTGGTCGCCCTCGACGCGACGATCCTGCACATCGCCGTCCCGGCCGTCTCCGAGGACCTGCGCCCCGGCGCGATGGAACTGCTCTGGATCGTCGACGCCTATCCGCTGGTCTGCGCCTCCCTGCTGATCCTCTTCGGCACGCTCGGCGACCGCGTCGGGCGCCGCCGCGTCCTGCTGCTCGGTTACGGACTCTTCGGCGCCGCGTCCGCGCTCGCCGCCTTCGCCGACACCCCGCACGTCCTCGTCGCGGCCCGCGCCCTGCTCGGCGTCGGCGGCGCGATGATCATGCCCGCGACGCTCTCGATACTCCGTCACGCCTTCCCCGACCGGCGCGAGCTAGCCGTCGCCATCGGCATCTGGACCGCGGTCGCGGCCATCGGCGCCGCCACCGGGCCGGTACTCGGCGGCTTCCTCATCCAGCACTTCTGGTGGGGCTCGGTCTTCCTCATCAACATCCCTCTGATGGCGCTGATCCTGCCGGCCGGCCGCTGGCTGCTGCCCGAATCCCGGGGGGAGCGGCCAGGGCCCTGGGACGTGCTCGGCGCGCTGATGGCGGCGGCCGGTGTGCTCGGCGTGGTCCTCGGCGTGAAGCGTGCGGGCGCCGGCGAGGGCGTCGCCGACGTCAGGACGCTGCTGCCGCTGCTCGTCGGCTCCGTACTGCTCGCCCTCTTCGTACGGCGGCAGAAGACGCGGGCGCATCCGCTCGTCGACGTGACGATGTTCGCCAGGACCGCCTTCTCCACCTCCGTCGGATGCATCGTCCTGGCGATGCTGGCGCTGGTCGGCCTGGAACTGATAGCCGTCCAGTACCTCCAACTGGTGCTCGGGCTGAGTCCGCTGGAGACCGGGCTGCGGCTGCTGCCGCTGACCTTCGCCGCGATGGCGGCCGCGCCACCGGTTCGTACACCCTCCAGCGGCTCGGCCCGCGCGCCATGGTGTCGTTCGGCTTCGCGCTGACCGCCGCGGCCGTTCTCGTGCTGACCCTGATGGGACAGCACGACCGGCCCGCCCTCCTGACCGCCGGCTTCGTGCTGCTCGGCTTCGGGCTCCAGACCACGCTCTTCGGCGCGTACGAGTCGATGCTCAGCGAGGCTCCGGCCGAGCACGCGGGCGGAGCCGCCGCCATCGGCGAGACCTCCTACCAGCTCGGCGCCGGCATGGGCATCGCGCTGCTCGGCAGTGTCATGAACGCCGCCTACGCCCCCGGCGTCACCGCGATTCCCGGGATCTCCCCGGCGGACAGCGCGGGCGCGGCGAACTCGCTCGGCGAGGCGTACACGGTCGCGTCCCAGCTCGGCGGAACCGCCGGTGACACACTGCGTTCCACGGCGCGGCACGCCTTCGTCCACGGCCTGCACGTGACGCTCTTCGTCAGCGCGGGCCTGCTGCTGCTCGGGGCGCTGGCCGCGCTGAGGCTGCCTGCCGGAGCTGAGGTGGACTGCGGGGCGCGCGAACCGGAGAAGGGGCCGGACCGTCCGGTGCCGGACGCCCGGCTACCCGGTCCCCAGACGCCCGGACACCAGGAACCCGGACCCCGGGTGAAGGTCCCGGCGCGCCGGGAGCCCGTGGAGCGGGCCGGGTCTGGACGGGCCGCGCGCTGACCCCGTAACGTCGGCGGCGAACAGTAACTATCACTGCTAGTTTTGCGCAGCACCGTGAGCCGAGCAGCCGCCGGAGGGCCAGGAATGTCCGTCACTTCGAAGCTTCCGCCGTTCGACCCCACCGACCCGATCGGCATCGACGATCTGCTGGCACCCGAGGACCTCGCGATCCGCGAGACCGTACGGTCCTGGGCGGCCGACCGCGTCCTGCCGCACATCGCCGACTGGTACGAGCGCGGCGAACTCCCCGGCATCCGCGAACTGGCCCGCGAGCTCGGCTCGATCGGAGCCCTCGGCATGTCCCTGGAGGGTTACGGCTGCGCGGGCGCGTCCGCCGTCCAGTACGGCCTGGCCTGCCTGGAGCTGGAGGCCGCCGACTCCGGCATCCGCTCGCTGGTCTCCGTGCAGGGCTCGCTCGCCATGTACGCGATCCACCGTTTCGGCTCCGAGGAGCAGAAGCAGCGCTGGCTGCCCGGCATGGCCGCGGGCGAGATCATCGGCTGCTTCGGCCTGACCGAGCCCGACCACGGTTCCGACCCGGCCGGGATGCGGACGTACGCCAAGAAGGACGGCGGCGACTGGGTGCTGACGGGGCGCAAGATGTGGATCACGAACGGGTCGGTGGCGGGGGTGGCCGTCGTCTGGGCGCAGACGGACGACGGCATCCGCGGCTTCGTCGTACCGGCCGACGCCGCCGGTTTCTCGGCGCCCGAGATCAAGCACAAGTGGTCGCTGCGGGCCTCGGTCACCAGCGAGCTGGTCCTGGACGAGGTGCGGCTGCCCGCCGACGCCGTACTGCCGGACGTCACCGGACTCAAGGGACCACTGAGCTGTCTGAGTCACGCGCGGTACGGAATCGTGTGGGGCGCGATGGGAGCGGCCCGCGCCAGCTTCGAGGCCGCGGTCGACTACGCGAAGACCCGCGAGCAGTTCGGAAAGCCGATCGGCGGGTTCCAGCTCACCCAGGCCAAGCTCGCCGACATGGCGGTCGAACTGCACAAGGGCATCCTGCTCGCCCACCACCTGGGGCAGCGCATGGACGCGGGGCGCCTGCGGCCCGAGCAGGTCAGCTTCGGCAAGCTCAACAACGTGCGCGAAGCGATCGAGATCTGCCGTACGAGCAGGACGATCCTCGGCGCGAACGGCATCTCGCTGGAGTACCCGGTGATGCGTCACGCGACGAACCTCGAATCGGTGCTCACCTACGAGGGCACCGTCGAGATGCATCAGCTCGTCCTGGGCAAGGCGCTCACCGGCCTGGACGCCTTCCGGTGAGCGGCCCCGCCCGTCAGCTCTGGTTGAAGAAGCCGTTCGTGTCGCGGCCCGCGGCCTCGCCGCTGACGACCTCGGTGTCGGCGGGGCTCAGCAGGAAGACCCGGTTCGCGACGCGCTCGATCGAACCGCGCAGACCGAAGGTGAGGCCGGCGGCGAAGTCCACGATGCGCTTGGCGTCGGAGGGCTCCATGGACGTGAGGTTCATGATGACCGGGACGCCGTCCCGGAAGAGCTCGCCGATGGCACGCGCGTCCCGGAATCCGTCCGGGGTGACCGTGGCGATCCTGGGGCTCTTGTCCCCGGCCGGTTCGGAGGCCACCCGGACCCGCGGGTCCGTGACCCAGGGCTCGGCTGTCTCGTTGTTTCCCTCGGCGTACTCGTCGTCGTAGTAGCGGTCGTCGTCGCTGTCCTCGACGAGTCCGAGCCAGGCACTGGCCTTGCGCACCGATCCCATGGGACGCCTCCTTTCACCGCGGTCGTGTCTGTTGTTCCGCTCCCCCTATGGTCGTCCATCATGCGGATTACGCGCCAAGTGGATAGTCGCCGCGCAGGTGATTCGTGACGGTACTGGTGCAGAACTTGTGGCGATTCGTCAAGGTTCCCACCGCGTAAGGCTGCTGACAGGGTGAAAAATACGACCGTCGGGCCACATGGGTGACGAGGGGGACGGACGGGTGAACAGATGCCCGCTCAGGCCCCTTCGAACCATCTCGCTACGATGCGGGACGCACCGTCGAACGACACCTGGGGGAAGGCCGTGTTCGGAATCGTCAGGCCCTGCAGCCATCGGCTCTCGGCGGGACTCAGAGCCGAGTGGACGGCCCATCTCTGCGGTCTCTGCCTGGCACTTCGCGGTGACCACGGGCAGTTCGCCAGGGTCGTCACCAACTACGACGGGCTCATCGCCTCGGTCCTGACGGAGGCTCAGTCCGAGCGCGTCACGGGGTGGCGGCGCACCGCCGGACCCTGCCCGCTGCGCGCGATGCGGACCGCGTCCGTCGCCCAGGGCGAAGGGGCCAGGCTCGCGGCGGCCGTCTCGCTGGTCCTGGCTTCCGCGAAGGTACGGGACCACGTCGCCGACCGGGACGGGGTGTTGGCGCGCAGGCCGGTGGCCGCGGCCGCGCGCCGGGTCGCCGCCGGATGGGACAGGGCGGGCGCGCGTACGGGTGCCTCGCTGGGCTTCCGACACGCGCTGCTCGTCGACGCGGTCGACCGCCAGGCCGGCATCGAGGCGCTGGCGGGCCCCGGCACCTGTGTCCTCACAGTCACCGAACCGGCCGAGACGGCGACCGCGGCGGCCTTCGCACACACTGCCGTACTCGCCGGGAAGCCGCAGAACGCGGCGCCGCTCGCGGAGGCGGGGCGCTTCTTCGGGCGGCTCGCGCACCTGCTGGACGCCGTGGAGGACCTGCAGGCCGACGCGGCGTCGGGTGCGTGGAACCCGCTCACCGCGACCGGCACCGGGCTCGCCGAGGCGCGCCGGCTGTGCGACGACGCGGTGCACGGTGTACGGCTGGCGCTGCGCGATGCGCACTTCACGGATGCCAAGCTGGCGCACGTACTGCTGGCGCACGAGCTGGAGCGGTCCGTGGACCGGGCTTTCGGGACGGCGGCCTGCGGCCATCAGGCGCGGGCGCAGGCGTACGGAACGCCGCCGCCCGCGTCCGGGAACGGCGGTGGCGGCCCGTACGGCCCGTACGGCTCGAACAATCCCTACGGCGGCGGTCCCGGGACGCCCGGCGGCGGTGCCGGCGGCCCCGGTGGGACGCCGCCCGGGTTCACGGGCGAGCCGCGCAGGCCCGGCAGGCGCGGCTTCTGGGCCGGGTGCGCCGTCGCGGTCGGGCTGTGCCTGCACTGCAAGTGGTGCTGCGCCGCGGAGTACGAAGGGCCCTGGTCCAGGAAGAAGCGCGAGGGCTGCTGCCACAAGTGCGACTGTCCGGACTGCGGCTGCGACTGCTGACGCGGGCGGCGTCCCGGGCTCCCCGTGCCCGCAGCGCCCGTGTGGAAAAGTTGAGCGCATGAGCACAGACCCTCAGCAGGACTGGAAGCACTGGCACGAGCAGCGCGTCGAGACGGTCTCCGGGCCGTACGGCCCGCTCTCGCTCACCGGCACCCACTGGCTCTCCGACTACCCGGAAGGTCGAATTCCGGCCGTGCCGGGGAAGTGGACGGCCGACGGTGACGAGGTGGTCCTGACCGCCGCGCCCGAGGACGGGATCACCGTCGACGGGCAGCCGCTCACCGGTGAGGCCAGGCTGACCGCGGACACCGGGACGATCCCGGAGTCCCGCGTCGCGGCCGACGGGCGGCGGCTGGTCGTGCTGCGCCGCGAAGGGCTGTGGGCGGTCCGCGTCTTCGATCCCGGGTCGCCGGCGCGACGCGCCTTCGCGGGCCTGGAAGTGACGCCGTACGACGCGAAGTGGGCGCTGCCGGGCCGCTTCCGTCCGTACGAGGAAGGGCGTACCACCATCCAGGTCGAGAACGCGGACGGTCGCGAGCGCGGCAGGGCCTCGCCGGGGAGATCGCCTTCGGGATCGACGGCGTCGAGTACACGCTTCAGGTCGCGGTCGAGAACGACGGCTCGCTCTGGGCGGTCTTCGCCGACGCGACCGGCGGAGACAGTACGTACCGCTTCCGCTTCCTGCGGCCGCCCGCGCCCGCGGCCGACTCCACGGTGACCGTCGACTTCAACCGGGCGCTGCTGCCGCCGTGCGCGTTCGCCGACCACTTCATCTGCCCGTTCCCGCCGCCGGGCAACACCTTGCCGGTGCCGGTCCCGGCGGGGGAGAGGAACCGGATCGACCGCTGATCCGTCCCAGCACCGGAACGGCGCCGTACGGAACGGCGCCGTAGAGCGCGGCAGCACGCGGACGCCGCGCCGGACACCGCACAGCCCCGGCGGCCCCAGCGCTGCCGGGGCCGCCTGTCGTGGTGTCCGGTCGGCCGAAAGGCGCCCTTGCGCGGGCAGTTGGCGCCCCGAATACTCCCGAACAGCGCTTGTCAGGGGCACAACCTGTCCGGAATCCGGATGACGGGTTCACTGACTGCGCCTCACGGGTCCGTTTCACCCCACGGACGGGCCCCCTACTTCCCCTCGGGAGGAACGAGACGTGAGGAACAAGCGCACCACCCCCCGCACCGGTGTGGCGAGACGATCCCGCCTGATCGCCGTCACGGCAGGACTCGTCGCCACCGCCGCGCTCGCCGTACCGAACGCCAGCGCCGACACGGCCCGTACGTACAGTGCCAATCAGCTCTCCTCCGCGAGTGACGCGGTCCTGGAGGCCGATGTCGCCGGCACCGCCTGGCACATCGACAAGTCGACCGACACCCTGGTCGTCACGGCCGACAGCACCGTCTCCGGCGCCGAGATCGCCAAGATCAAGCGGGAAGCCGGGACGAACGCGGGCGCCATCCGCGTCGAGCGGACCCCCGGCAAGTTCTCCAAGCTCATCTCCGGCGGCGACGCGATCTACGCCACCAGCTGGCGCTGCTCCGCCGGCTTCAACGTCCGTAACAGCGCGGGCACCTACTTCTTCGTGACCGCCGGCCACTGCACCGACGGCAACCCGCCCTGGTACACCAACTCCGCCCGGACCACGAGCATCGGCCCGACGGCCGGATCCAGCTTCCCCGGCAACGACTACGGCCTCGTGCGGTACGCCAACACCTCGGTCCCGCACCCCGGCACCGTCGGCAACCAGGACATCACCAGCGCGGCCAACGCCACCGTCGGCATGTCCGTCACCCGCCGCGGTTCCACCACCGGCACCCACAGCGGTTCCGTCACCGGCCTCAACGCCACGGTGAACTACGGCGGCGGCGACGTCGTCTACGGCATGATCCGCACCAACGTCTGCGCCGAGCCCGGCGACAGCGGCGGCCCGCTCTACTCCGGCACCCGTGCCATCGGCCTGACCTCGGGCGGCAGCGGCAACTGCTCCTCCGGCGGTACGACCTTCTTCCAGCCGGTCACCGAGGCCCTGAGCGCGTACGGCGTGAGCGTCTACTGAGAAGAACTCACCCCGAAGACCGACTGCGGTCGGCAGCAGACGAGTCCCCGCCCGGCCGACCGGGCGGGGACTCGCCGTCGTGTGGACGAATACCGGCCAGGACGGTTCCCCACTTGTTGCCGCCCAGATGGTCGCATCCAGTGTTCGCGAACGTGACCGACTGGGCAGAACTCGGGGGGTGAGGACACGGGGGGCGCACTACGGCCCTGTCCCCCACTTTGCAGGGCCGAACCCCCCACAGGAGGTCATTACGTGAAGCACCGACGCACAATCAAGCGGCGCGTGGCCGTGGCGGGAGCCGGTGTCGCGGCTCTGATGACAGCGGGAGTCACCTTCCAGACCGCGAACGCCAGTGACGAAACCCCTCGGCACTCCGTCAAGAGGCTGACCGCGACGGGGGCCGAAAAGCTCGCCTCCGACCTCCAGTCGACCCTGGGCGACGACGCGGCCGGGGCGTACTACGACAGCGAGTCCGAGGTGCTCGTGGTCAACGTCATGAACGAGACGGCGGCCCAGAGCGTACGGAAAGCGGGCGGCAAGCCCAGGATCGTCAAGAACTCCCTGGCCGAACTGACCGCCGTACGGTCCACCCTCGCAGGCAAGGCCACCGCCCCCGGCACCGCGTGGGTCACCGACCCGGTCACCAACAAGGTGGTCGTGACGGCCGACCGTACGGTGGGGGGCGACGCGTGGGCGAAGCTGGAGAAGGCCGTCGGCGCGTTCGGCCAGAAGGCCGTACTGAAAAAGTCCGCCGGGGAGTTCAAGCCGCTCGTCACGGGCGGCGACGCGATCCTCAGTGGCAGCGCGCGCTGTTCGCTCGGCTTCAACGTGGTCAAGGGCGGCGCACCGCACTTCATCACGGCGGGCCACTGCGGCAAGGCCGGCAGCCAGTGGGCGGACTCCAAGGGCGGCGCGCTCGGCACGACGGCCGTCTCGACGTTCCCCGGCAACGACTTCGCGCTCGTCAAGTACGACGACGGGGTGGAGCACCCGAGCGAGGTCAACCTCCACAACGGCAGTACGCAGCCGATCGCCAAGGCGGGCGAGGCGATCGTCGGCATGGCGGTGCGGCGCAGCGGCTCCACCACCAAGGTGCACGACGGCAAGGTCACCGCGCTGGACGCCACCGTGAACTACGGCAACGGCGACGTCGTCAGCGGGCTCATCCAGACCACGGTCTGCGCCGAGCCCGGCGACAGCGGCGGCTCGCTCTTCACGGACGACACGGCGATCGGCCTCACCTCGGGCGGCAGCGGCAACTGCACGGCGGGCGGCGAGACGTTCTTCCAGCCGGTACCGGCGGCACTCAAGGTGCTGGAGGCGGAGATCGGCTGAGCCCCGGGCCCCGGTACCGGCCCGTCCGGTGCCCGTCCGGTGCCCGTCCGGTGCGCCTGCGTGCCGGACGGGGCGCTGCCCAGGGGCCGGTCCTCAAGTGCCGGACGGGAGGGAGCCGTCCGTGTCCGGCCTGCGCAGCGAGGCCATGATCAGGGTGATGACGCTGCCCGCGATCGCCCAGATGCTGAGGACCTGAAGCGGTCCGGAGACCGCGTTGCCCCGGAAGTACGCGATCGAGCGCGCCGCCCAGGTACCCGCGCCCGGCGGCAGGGCGGGGCCGATCGTCTCCCAGAAGGGTGGCAGCATCGGCAGCGGGAACGCCCCGCCCGCGCTCGGATTGCCCGCGATCACGACGATCAGCACAGCCAGACCGATCCCCACGACGCCGGTGAGCGCCTGGAGGGCGAGCGTGATCGCGCCGACGGAGAGGACGAGCAGGGAGCCGAGACCCCACAGGGCCACGACGCTGCCGGGCAGAGCGCCGAGGACCGGGCCGACGATGATCGTGCCGCCGAGCCCGCCCGCGATCGAGTAGAGCGCCATGGCGCCGAGCCTGATCAGCGCTCGCTCCCTGTTGGCGGGCCGGGAGCCCGCGCTGATCGCCAGGATCGAGGCGCAGAGGTAGCCCCCGACACACCACCCCACGACCAGGTAGAAGGCGGAGAGGCCGTTGAAGTCCCGGTCCGAGGCCGGGGCCACGTCCACGGTTTTCACGGTGCGCTGCTGGGACGCCTCGACCTTGGTGGTGAGCGTGGTCAGGGCCGAGGACAGCACGGTGCCTTCGCCGGAGGCGACCAGCAGGGTGTCGGTCTTCGAGGTGGGGGAGACGATCAGGGCGCCGTTGATCTCACGGTTCATGATCTGCCGGCGGGCGGTGGCCTCGTCCGTGACCGTGCGCGGGTCCAGGGGGTCGCCCGGGAGGCTCTGGAGCCGGCCGACGAGGCGCGCGGCCGACTGCTCGGGGGCGACGACGCCGAAGGGCAGTCCCGGAGCTTCGGGCTGTGCAGCGCTCCCACGTAGGACGTGATGAACAGCAGTTGCAGGGCGAGCACACCGATGACGAGCAGTGCGGCCCGTGGCGTGACGGCGGTCTTCACCTCGTCGACGAAAGTCATGCCCCCACGCTCGGGGGCACCCGGCGTTCGCGCAGGCGGGGCTGGGCCGATCGGCTGAGACCGGGACCACGGGCGCCGTCGCCCGACGGCTGCCACAGAGCCGCCGCCCCCGCCCGGGAAACGAGGCGGGGCGGCGCAGTCGTACGGCCGACCGGGACCGGGACCGGATCAGCGGCGGGCGGCCTTGCGGCGGACGGAGCCGAACAGCACCGCGGCGCCGGCGGCGCGCCCCCCAGAACAAGCGGCGCCGACGGGCTGAACCCCGTCCCGGCGATCAGCACGCTAGCCCCCGGAAACAGCGGAATCCCCCGCCCGGGGCGGGGGACGCCGATCCTTAGGGTGCCTTCAAGGAGCCACTCAGCGATGGTTAAGAACCGTCAGCCGATCCACCGGTAACGGCGTTCCGGCCGTCCCGTCCCGCCGTACCGCAGCGTCACCTCGGCGCGGCCCGTGTCCGCGAAGAACTCCAGGTAGCGGCGTGCGCTGACGCGTGACAGCGATCCGGACTCGGCGCACTCGGTGGCGGAAAGACCCGAGGGGTGCTCGCGCAAGGTGCGCTCGACCAGCTCCGCCGTGGGCGCCGCGAGGCCCTTCGGCAGCTCGCGCGAGCCCGGCGGGCGGGGCCCGAAGATCTGGTCGACGTCCGCCTGGCGCGCTCGCCCTGCTCGGCGAGTTCGTCGAAGCGGGTACGCACCGACGCCACGTGCCGCAGCTGCTCCTGAAGGGCTGCCCGGTTGAACGGCTTGATCAGATAGTGCAGGGCGCCGGCCCGCAGCGCGGCTCTGATGATCCCGGCATCGCGGGCGGCCGTGATGAACAGCGCGTCCACGGTGTGCTTGTCCTCCGTGCCGGCGGCCCGCTCCTCCGCCGCGCGCAGCTCGCGCAGCACACTGATCCCGTCCATGTCGGGCAGATACACGTCGAGCAGGACCAGATCGGGGCGAAGCCGTTCGGCCGCGCGCAGCGCCTCGGCGCCGCTGTGCGCCACTCCGACGACCGTGAAACCGTCCATCGCGGACACGCAGCGGCTGTGCAGCTTCGCGACCATGAAGTCGTCGTCCACCACCAGCACCTTGGTCACCGCGCAAGGCTAGGGCGCGACCGCAACGACCACAACGTCCGTTGATTGCGGAAGGGAGACAGCTTGTTAACGTGCGGGCAACATGTGGGCCACTTCACAAATTTCCCTGAATTCCCAGTTCAAACGGACAGGTGGTGGCCCAGGTGCGCGTGCGCACTCCCCTCGCCCTGCTCGGGGCGGCACTGCTGGTACTGGTGGGGCCGCCGCTGCTCACAACAGGCAGCGGCGCCGACACCGGCACGCAGATCCCCGGCCTGCGCTTCATGGTTCCCAATACCCCCGGCGGCGGCTACGACATCACGGCCCGTACGGCCGCGAAGAACGCCGAGGACGCCGGCCTCACCCACAACATCGAGGTGTTCAACCTGCCGGGCGCCGGCGGCACCGTCGGTCTCACCCGGCTCGTCGGCGAACACGGCAACGGCAAGCTCGCCATGTCGATGGGGCTCGGTGTCGTCGGCGCCGTACACACCAACAAGTCGCCCAGGACGCTGGGCGACACGACACCGATCGCCCGGCTCACCGAAGAGCAGGACATCGTCGTCGTCGGCAAGAACTCCCCGTACAAGACCATCGACGACCTCCTCGCCGCCTGGAAGAAGGACCCCGCGAAACTCCCCGTGGGCGGGGGCTCCTCGCCCGGCGGGCCCGACCACCTCGCCCCCATGCTGATGGCGAAGGCGGCGGGCATCGAGCCCAGGTCCGTCAACTACATCCCGTTCGACGGCGGCGGCGAGCTCCTCGCCTCCATCCTCGGCAACAAGGTCGCCTTCGGCGTCTCGGGCGTCGGCGAGTACCTCGACCAGATCAAGTCCGGGGAGCTGCGCCTGCTCGCCGTCACGGGCCCCGAGCGGGTCAAGGGCCTCGACGCCCCGACCCTGCGCGAGTCGGGCCTCGACACCGACTTCACCAACTGGCGCGGCATCGTCGCGCCGCCGGGGCTCACCGGCGCCGAGCGCGACAAGCTCGTCGCGCTGATCGAGAAACTGCACGCCTCGCCCGAGTGGCAGGCGTCGATGAAGAAGAACGGCTGGGACGACGCGTTCCTGACCGGGGAGGAGTTCGGCGACTTCCTGGACGAGCAGGACGAACGCGTGGACTCGGTGCTGAAGGAGCTGGGGCTGTGACGACCGGAACCGAGACCCCCGCGCCCGCCGGCCGTGGCGGATGGCTGCGCGAACACTCCGAAATCGGCGTCGGCGCCCTGCTGTTGCTGCTCGGCGTTCTCGTCCTCACCGACGCCCTCACCATGGACGTCGACATCACCCAGCGCGGCCCCGTCGGACCGAAGACCGTCCCGGTCGTCGTCGGCGTCGCCCTGCTGCTCGTCGCCGTACTCCTCGCCGTCGACGTCCTGCGCGGCGGCCGCGGCGAGGCCGAGGGCGGCGAGGACATCGACCTGAGCGAGCCGAGTGACTGGCGTACGGTCCTGCTCCTCGCCGGGGTCTTCCTCGGCAACGCCGTCCTCATCGGTCCGCTCGGCTTCCCCGTCTCGGGAGCCCTGCTCTTCTGGGGATCGGCGTACGCCCTCGGCAGCCGTCACTACGACCGCGACCCGCTCATCGCGGCCGGCCTCTCCCTCGTCACCTTCTTCGTCTTCAACAACCTGCTCGGAGTCCCGCTCCCCGGTGGCCCCCTGATGGAGGTGCTCTGAGTCATGGACTCCCTCAACTCCCTTCTCGACGGCTTCGGTACGGCCCTCACACCGATCAACCTGCTCTGGGCCGCGACAGGCGTCCTGCTCGGCACCGCCATCGGCGTACTGCCCGGCATCGGCCCCGCGATGGCGGTGGCCCTGCTCCTCCCGGTCACGTACGGTCTCGAACCCACCGGCGCCTTCATCATGTTCGCGGGCATCTACTACGGCGCGATGTTCGGCGGCTCCACGACCTCCATCCTGCTCAACACCCCGGGTGAGAGCGCGGCCGTGGTGGCGGCCATCGAGGGCAACCCGATGGCGAAGGCGGGACGCGGCGCGCAGGCGCTGGCGGCCGCCGCCATCGGCCACTTCGCGGGCGGCATGATCGGCACGATCCTGCTGGTGGCGCTCGCCCCGACCGTCGCCTCGCTGGCGGTGGACATCGCGCCGGACTACTTCGCGATCATGGTGCTGGCGTTCATCGCCGTGACGTCCGTGCTCGGTTCGTCCCGCATCCGGGGCGCGGCGTCGTTGCTGATCGGTCTGACCATCGGCCTCGTCGGCCTGGACCAGATGACCGGCCAGCAGCGTCTCACCTTCGGCTCGCTCCAGCTCGCCGACGGTATCGACGTGGTGATCGTCGCGGTCGGCCTCTTCGCGATCGGCGAGGCGCTGTGGGTCGCCGCGCACCTGCGGCGCACGGCCGCCGAACCCATTCCGGTCGGCCGTCCCTGGCTCGGCAGGGCCGATCTCAGGCGCACCTGGAAGTCCTGGCTGCGCGGCCCCGTCATCGGCTTCCCGTTCGGCGCGATCCCGGCCGGTGGCGCGGAGATCCCGACGTTCCTCTCGTACGTCACCGAGAAGCGGCTCTCCAAGCACAAGGAGCAGTTCGGCAAGGGCGCGATCGAGGGCGTGGCGGGACCGGAGTCGGCGGCCTCGGCCTCCGCCGCCGGCACCCTCGTCTCGATGCTGACGCTCGGCCTGCCGACGACGCCGTCGCCGCCGTCATGCTGGCCGCCTTCCAGCAGTACGGCATCCAGCCGGGACCGCTCCTCTTCGAGCGCGAACCCGACCTGGTGTGGGGCCTGATCGCCTCGCTCTTCGTCGGCATGGTGCTGCTGCTCCTGCTCAACCTGCCGCTGGCGCCCCTCTGGGCGAAGCTGCTGCGCATCCCGCGCCCGTACCTCTACGCCGGCATCCTCTTCTTCGCGGCGGTCGGCGCGTACGCGGTGGGCGGCGAGGCGCTGGACCTGGTGATCCTGCTGGTCGTCGGCCTGATCGGGTTCGGCATGCGGCGGTACGGGCTGCCGGTGCTGCCCGCGGTGATCGGCGTCATCCTCGGCCCGGCGGCGGAACAGCAGTTGCGGCGCGCGCTCCAGATCAGCGACGGAAGCGTGACGGGGCTGGTCGACACCCCCTTCTCGGTGACGGTCTACGCCGTGATCGTGATCCTGCTGGCCTGGCCCTGGCTGAAGAAACTGGTGACGAGCCGGCGCCGTAACGTGTCGGCATGACCGACGACACCGTCCGCCCCGCCACCTCCGCCGACGTACCGGGGGTGAAGGCCGTGACCGACGCGGCCTACCACCACTACATCGAACGGATCGGCGTCGTGCCGGCCCCGATGGAAGCCGATCACGCGGCGAACGTCGCGGCGGGGCGGGTGTTCGTGACGGGCGACCCGGTGCGGGGTGTCCTGGTGCTCGTGCCCGAGGCGGACCACCTCTTCCTCGACAGCATCGCGGTCCACCCCGACGCCCACGGGCAAGGGGTGGGCCGCCGCCTGCTGGAGTACGTCGAGGCGCACGCGCTCTCGCTCGGCCTGCCGGAGGTGCGTCTCTACACGAACGCCATGATGTGGGAGAACCAGAAGCTGTACCCCCGGTTCGGGTACGAGCTGGTGGAGCGGCGGGTGGAGGGCGTGTACGACCGCTTCCACTACCGCAAGCGGCTGCCGGCGCCGACGGGGCAGGAGCCGCCGAGCTCGGGCGCCCGGCGCTTTGGCCACTGAGCCGGCCCGCCGGGCGCGGCGCAGGCGTCCTGGCCGAGCGCGGTCGGCTTCCTGGCGCGGGCCGCCCGCCTCGGTCCGGAACTGAGTGCTCCGGTATTCGCGGCCCACGCGTCCGGCTGATCGTCAGCGATTGTCAGTGGTGGCTGCGACGATCGGACGCATGAGGACGACCGACTGGGACGCGACCGCGGACTCCTTCGACCAGGAGCCGGACCACGGGCTGCTCGACCCCGCCGTGCGCGGGGCGTGGGCGGCGAGGATGAGGACGTGGCTGCCGCAGGACGGGCCGGCCGAGGTGCTCGACCTCGGTTGCGGTACGGGCAGCCTGTCCCTGCTCGTCGCCGAGCAGGGACACCGGGTGACCGGGGTCGACCGCTCGCCGCGGATGGTGGACCTCGCCCGGATCAAGCTGGCGGAAGCGGCAGAGGCGGAGGTCCTCGTCGGGGACGCTTTCCGGCCGCCGGTCGGGGAGCGGAAGTTCGACGTGGTGATGGCCCGTCATGTGCTGTGGCTGCTGCCGGACGCGGGCGCCGCCCTGCGCCACTGGTGCTCGCTGCTGAGACCCGGCGGGCGGCTGCTGCTGATCGAGGGGGTGTGGGACGGCGTGGGCATCCCCGCGCGTGAGGTGACCGACGCCCTCGCCCCGCTCGCCCCGCACGTCCGGTACGAACGGCTTTCCGCCGACCCGTCCCTGTGGGGCCGCACCGTCGACGACGAGCGTTACGCCGTGGTGGCCCGCCCGGTCCCGCGCCCCCGCCACACCGAAGTGGTCGACGTGCACCTGATCCTTCGCCGGGGCGACGAGGTGCTGCTCGCCCGCCGGGCCGGCACGGGGTACGCGGACGGCCTGCTGAACGGGCCCTCGGGGCACGTGGAGGACGGCGAGGACGTCCGCGCGGCGATGATCCGCGAGGCGGAGGAGGAGATCGGCATCACGCTGGCCCCGGACGACCTGCGCGTGGCGCTGGTCATGCAGCACCGCGCGCCGGGCGGCAATCCCAGGACGGGCTGGTTCTTCGAGGCGCGGTACGGCGCCGGCGGCGAGCCGTACAACCGGGAACCGGACAAGTGCTCCGAGCTCGCCTGGCACCCCCTGAGCGCCCTGCCCGCCGACATGGTCGCCTACTGCCGCGCGGGCCTCGACGCGTACCGGGCGGGGGAGCGCTTCGTCGTCCACTGGCACGAGGACGGTGACTCCATCGCCCACGAAGAGGAGGGCCGGTCGCGAGCGGTTCACCTTCCGGCGACGGGCACACCGGGTGTACCGGGGACACCGTCATGAGCAGGCGTGCGCGTGTGCTCGCCGTTCTGCTGCTTCCGCCGGTGCTCGCTGCCTGCGGTACGGAGACGGCCGGTGCTCCTGCGTCCGCCGAACTTCAGGCGCGGGCCGGGGAGTCGGCCCTGGAGCTGATCTATGTGACCGAGGTGCCCGGGTACGAGCCGGCCGAGCAGTCCGTCGGCGTCATCGGGAACGACGGTTTCTCGGCCGCTTACTTCTCCCCGGGAACCGGCGGACAGATACAGCTGACAGTCGACCGGGGGAGGCTGGACGAGACGAACTGCGCCACGTGCCCCTGGAGACGGGGGCACCGCGGCGTGTTCGCCAGGCACACCAGCAGGTCGAACTCGGTGGGCGTCAGGTGTACGTCGTCACCGCGCACCCGCACGCGGCGCTGCGCGTGGTCGATCTCCAGCTCGCCGAGGCGCAGGATGCCGCTGCGCGGCGTGGAGGCGGCGAGCGTCGCCCGCTCCACGCGGCGCAGCAGGACATGGACGCGGGCCGCGAGCTCGCGCATCGAGAACGGCTTGGTCATGTAGTCGTCGGCGCCGACGCCGAGCCCGACCAGCATGTCGGTCTCGTCGTCGCGTGCCGTCAGCATCAGTACCGGCACGGGCCGCTGCGCCTGGACGCGGCGGCAGACCTCGAGCCCGTCGAAGCCGGGCAGCATGATGTCGAGAACCATCAGGTCGGGCTGCCACGCCTCGGCGGCGTCCACCGCCGCCGGTCCGTCGACGGCCGTCTGCACCTGGAAGCCCTCGGCGCGCAGTCGCTCTGCAATGGCGTCGACGATGGTCGCGTCGTCCTCGACGACCAGCACCCGGCGCTGGGCGCCCGGAGTGGCCGCGAGGCCGTTGTGGCTGGTGTGTGTCTGCTCCATTGCCCCGCCCCTGGGAGTTCTCTTCTCTATTCCCACGTGTAAGGGAGCAGCGTAAAGGCACTGACAGCGTCCCGGCTACGCAGGGCGAACCGCGAGATGGACCACGTCAGGAACGCCTCGGGCAACTTGGATCTCTTCCGTCCTAACCAAGTTGAATCCGGCATTCCGCAACGCTTTCTCGAATTCCGGGGACGGTCCGGCCGACCAGACGGCAAGGACCCCGCCGGGCCTCAGCCGCCTCATGCACCCCGCAAGTCCCTGCGGGGAGTAGAGATTGACGTTGTCGTCGGTCACGGTCCAGTCGGGACCGTTGTCGATGTCGAGACAGAGCGCGTCGTAGGTGTCCTGGTACGTACCAGCGTTCCCGATCCGGTTTTCCCGAACGTAATCCACCAAGTCGGTGTGAATGATCTCGCATCGTGGATCGGCGAGCGCCTCGCCCGAGATCCGGGCCAGCGGTCCCTCGCGGTGCCAGTCGATGACGGCCTGCTCGCGTTCGACGACCGCGATCCGCCCCCAGCGCGGCTGCGCGGCGGCGCGGGCGAGCGAGAAGCCGACGCCGAGGCCGCCGATGAGGAGGGCGGGGGAGGGGCGGCCGGCTCCGGCGGGGAGCGCGTCGAGGGCGGCGTCTACGAGGAGGCGCTCGGAGCGGCCGTCGGAGGTGTCCATCAGGAAGCAGCCGTTGGCGATGATCTCGAAGTGCTCCCCGCGCTCCCGCAGAACGACTTCCCCGTACGGGCCCTCGCGCCGGTCGACGGTGGTGGCGTGCGGAGTCTGGGGGCGGGCCTGGACGGCCATGGGGATCCTCCGGGACGGTTCGAGTGCTTCCTGTTGTCGTCGGCGTCATCCTGGCGCCGGGCGGCAGCGGGATCAAACCTTTTCGCCCGCCGGGACCCGGACGGGCGGCGCGCGGCGGCACCGGCACGCG
>RHMC01000006.1 GCA_003719395.1 Streptomyces altiplanensis | reverse complement strand
CCCGGCGGCGCCCCCGAACGCCGGACGGGCCGGATTCTCCGGGTGAGAATCGGCCGCAGGGTGTCCGGGGGTGGTACGGGGAAAGGAGAACCGGTCGGGCGACGCCTCAGCCCCGGGCGGGGGCCTCGACCACCAGCGAGGAGTGCGCGTAGGGGTCGTACGAGTCGAGTTCCCTGTCGCGCTCGTTCTCGGACTGGACGATCGCCCAGACGATGACCCCGATGAACGCCGCGCTGAGCACGAAACCGACGATGCCGAGGATGATCCCCGCCAGGGCCATGCCGCTGTTCGTCGCCTCGCCGCGCTGGACGCGCTTGCGGCCGAGGATGCCGAAGATCAGCGCGAGGATGCCGAGGATGATGCCGAGGCCGTAGGCGCAGAAGAACGTGACGGAGATGATGCCGAGCACCATCGCGGTGATGCCGAAGCCGTTCGCCGGACCCTGCTGTCCGGCCCAGCCGGCCGGGCCGCCGTATCCCGGGTATCCCGGATATCCGGGGTAGCCGCCGGTGCCGTACGGGGCCTGGGCCTGCGGGGCCGCGTAGGCCGGGTAGCCGTACTCGCCGGGCGGGGTCTGCGCCGGGCCGGTGGGGGCGGGAGGCGGCGGCGGTACCGCGCCCGGTTCCGGGGCCGCGCCCGTTCCCGGGCCCGTTCCCGTGCTCGGGCCGAAGCCCGGCGCCGGTTCCGCGGCCGGCACCGATGTGACCGTCTGCTGGTCGTGCACCGGAGGCGGGCCGGGCTGCGGCCTGGCCGGCGGCACCGCGTGCTCGGGCGGCGCCCAGGGGTCCCGCGGCCGCTCGGGCGGCGGGCCCGAGGGGTGCTGTGCGTTGTCTGACATGTGCTTCCCCCATCGTGGTTCCGCCATGCTACGGCCTGTGTTCCGGGCCGTACCGCCCGCCTACGATGATCCCTGAACCGCCCCCCAGGGCCCGTAGACCCCGTACATCCGGAGGATCCGATGACCGATCTGCACCCCTTCATCGCGGGGCTGCCCAAGGCCGAACTGCATGTGCACCACGTCGGATCCGCCTCGCCCCGCATCGTCGCCGAACTGGCCGCCCGCCACCCCGACTCCAGGGTCCCCACCGACCCCGAGGCGCTCGCGGACTACTTCACCTTCACCGACTTCGCGCACTTCATCGAGGTCTATCTCTCCGTCGTGGACCTGATCCGCACCCCGGAGGACGTCCGGCTGCTGACCTTCGAGGTCGCCCGCGACATGGCCAGGCAGAACATCCGGTACGCCGAGCTGACCATCACGCCGTTCAGCTCGACCCGCCGGGGCATCGACGAGAAGGCCTTCATGGAGGCGATCGAGGACGCCCGCAGGGCGGCGGAGGCCGAGCTCGGCACCGTACTGCGCTGGTGCTTCGACATCCCCGGCGAGGCCGGCCTGGAGTCGGCGGAGGAGACGGCGAGGCTGGCCGTGGACCTGCGCCCCGAGGGCCTGGTGTCGTTCGGTCTCGGCGGCCCCGAGATCGGCGTACCGCGCCCGCAGTTCAAGCCGTACTTCGACCGGGCGATCGCGGCCGGGCTGCGCTCCGTCCCGCACGCCGGCGAGACGACCGGGCCCGAGACGATCTGGGACGCGCTGAACGACCTGCGCGCCGAGCGCATCGGCCACGGCACCAGCGCCGTCAAGGACCCGCGGCTGCTGGCCCACCTGGCCGAGCACCGCATCCCGCTGGAGGTCTGCCCGACGTCCAACATCGCGACGCGCGCCGTGGCCACGCTGGACGAGCACCCGCTGAAGGAGATGGTGGACGCGGGCGTGCTGGTCACCATCAACAGCGACGACCCGCCGATGTTCGGCACCGACCTCAACAGCGAGTACGGCGTGGCGGCCCGCCTGCTCGGCCTCGACGAGCACGGGGTCGCCGGCCTCGCCAAGAACGCCGTGGAGGCGTCCTTCCTCGACCCGGCGGGCAAGGCGCGGATCGCCGCCGAGATCGACGCGTACACCACGGACTGGCTCGCGCGGCGGTAACGCCCCGGACAATGGGTCCATGTCCCTCTCCCCCTCCACGCGGTCCCCGCGCACCGTCACCGCCGTGGCCCACCGCGGCGACCCGTACCGGTTCCGTGAGAACACCCTCGCCTCGCTCCGCTCCGCGGTGGAGCGGGGCGCGGACGCCGTCGAGATCGACGTCCGGCCGAACCCGCGACGGCGTCCCCGTGCTGCTGCTCGACGACTCGCTCAAGCGGCTGTGGGGCCACGACCTGCTGCTCGGGGCCGTCACCGAGAAGGACCTGCGCGAGCTCACCGGCGGCGGCGTGCCCACCCTGCGCGAGGCGCTGCACGCCGCCGGCGACCGCCGCCTCATGATCGACCTGCCGGGTGCCACCGCCGAGTCGGTGCGCGCGGTGGTCGGCGTCGTCCACGAGTCCGGGGCCGGCCGAGCGCGTGTACTACTGCGGGGGCATCTCCGCCATGGCGGCCGTACGCGCCGCGACCCCGCGCCGAGATCGCCATGACCTGGACGACCCTCACCCCGCCCCGCGCCACGCTGCTCGACGCGGTGAAGCCCCGCTGGCTCAACTACCGGTTCGCTCTGGTCGGCCGCGAGCTGACGGACCGCGTGCACCGGGACGGGCTGCTGGTCTCCGCGTGGACCGCCGACACCGGGCTCACGATGCGCCGCCTGATCGGCCGCGGCGTCGACTCCATCACCACCAACCGGATCGACGTCCTGAGCGCGCTCACCAAAAGCCCTCGCCCGTAGGCGAGTTGGTCCTTGCGGCATGATGGCCGAATGGACGGAATCCGCACGGACGTCGCACACAACGCCCGCGTCTGGAACTACTGACTCGGCGGCAAGGACAACTGTCCCGTCGACCGCGCGGTGGGTGACCGGGTCACCGGCATGCACCCCGGCATCGGCGAAGTGGCGGGCGACCGCGCCGAGTTCGCGTCGTTCTTCGACGGCCTGGAGGTCCTGGAACCCGGCATCGTGTCCTGTGCTCACTGGCGCGCCGGGGGGAGCGCGCCGGAGGTGGCCCGGTTCGGTGCGGTCGCCCGCAAGCCCTGATGGCCGTACGTGACGTGATCGTGCGGCTGCGCGACGCCGGCCCGCGGGCGACGGACGTGGGGGTCGCCCTGCTGGTGCAGGCGGCGATGACCATGCCGTGGGTGATCCCGCGGAGCCCTGGCCTGCCGGAACCGGCCCTGATCGCGTATCCGCTGACCACGCCCACGGTGGTGCCGCTGGTGTGGCGGAGCAGGGCGCCGGTCGGCGTGCTGTTCGCCATCGGGGTGGCCCAGGCGGTCTACGGGTTCGCCGTCGACGGCCCCGGCCAGACCCTTCCGTACAACGGACTGGTCGCCCTCCACACCGTCGCCGCCCTGTCGCCCGCACCCAGGCGCCAGATCACCGGGGCCCTGGTGATCGCGGTCGGCTTTCCCCCGGTGGCGCTGAACACGGGCGAGGCGCGGGAGCTGGTCTTCTCGCTCATCGTCCTCGCCGCCGCGTACGCCATGGGCCGGCTGACCCACACCCGTCAGGCGTACACCGCCGCCGTGGAGGACCGCGCCGCGCAGCTGGAGCGGGCCAACCGGATCGAGGCGGAGCAGGCGGCGGCGCGCGAACGGGCCCGTATCGCCCGGGAGATGCACGACATCCTCTCGCACGCCGTCAGCGTCATGATCGTCCAGGCGGAGGCGGGGCCCGTCGCCGTCCGCAGCGCACCCGAGCGCGCCGAGCCGCCTTCGACTCGACCTCGGAGACGGGGCGGGACGCGATGGTGCGGCTGCGCCGGATGCGGGGGGTCATGCGGGAGGGCGAGGCGGCGTACAGCGCCGGCCTGACGTCCTGGAAGCCCGGCGGCCGCCAGGTGTGGGGCAAGAAGGGCGGCCGCCGGGGCTGCAACGCGGGCATCGACGGCACCCGCGACCGCTCCCGCGTCCTCGTCTGCAGCGTCCACTCCACCGACGCGAAGGGCCAGGACAGGAACCCGGTCGTGACGGACCTGGTGCAGGCGGCCTTCGGCCCGGTGGACAAGAGCTGATCCACCGGGGCTACAGCCCGACGACCGCGTTCCACTTCTTCGCGAACCCGACGCGCTCCTGCGCCGTGATGTCCCGCGCGATCGCCAGCCGCTCCCGCATCGCGTCGTCGGGGAAGACCAGCGGGTCCTCGGCGAGTGCGGCGGTCTCCCCGTCCTTGGCTGAGGCCAGGACGTCGCGCGCCGCCGGCACCGGGCAGACGTAGTTGACCCAGGCGGCCAGCTCCGCCGCGACCCCGGGCTCGTAGTAGTGGTCGACGAGCTTCTCCGCGTTGCGCTTGTGACGGGCGAGGTTGGGGATCATCAGGCTCTCCGCCCACAGCTCCGCCCCCTCCTCCGGCACCACGAACTCGATGTCGGGGTTGTCGGCCCTGAGCTGGATGACGTCGCCCGAGTACGCCTGGCACGCCAGGACGTCGCCGCTCGCCAGGTCCTTGATGTAGTCGTTGCCGGTGAAGCGCCTGATGTGCCTGCGCTTCACCAGCTTCTCCACCTGCTCGCACACCGTGTGGAAGTCGTCGGCGGTCCAGCGCGTGACGTCGGCGCCGTTGCCCTGCATCAGCAGTGCGAAGCTCTCGTCGAGTCCGGAGAGGAGCGTCACCTTGCCGCGCAGGTCGTCGGCCCACAGCTGGGAGGTGGAGCGGATCTCGTGACCGAGTCTCCTGCGGTTGTACGCGATGCCGGTGATCCCGGACTGCCAGGGCACGGAGTGCAGCCGCCCCTCGTCGAAGGCGGGTGTACGCAGCTGCGGGTCGAGGTACCTGGCGACGTTCGGCTGCTTCGCACGGTCCATCTCCTGCACCCAGCCCAGGCGTACGAACCGGGCGGCCATCCAGTCGCTGACGACGATCAGGTCGCGGCCGGTCTCCTGGTGGTTCATCAGCGCGGGGCTGATCTTCCCGAAGAACTCGTCGTTGTCGTTGATCTCTTCGGTGTAGCGGACGGATATCCCGGTCCGCTCGGTGAAGGCGTCGAGGGTGGGCCGCCGCGACGCGTTCTCGTCGTCGGTGTCGATGTAGAGCGGCCAGTTGGCGAACCGAAGACTGCGGTCGCGCTCCGACCGGTCGGCGGCGGCCCGGTCGCCCGGTTCGACGTACGCCGGCGGCACCCCGCATCCGGCGAGCGCGGCCAGCGCGCCCGCCGCCGGGAATCCGCGGAGCAGCGTACGACGCGAGAGACGGCCGAGATCACTCATGGCGCCCACTCTCGTCCCGCACGGCGAGGGCGCGGTAGACAGTCTGTCTACCGCCCGCCCTCGTGGAACAGCGTCCTGATCAGCCCTCGATCGAGGTCATCACGTGCTTGATGCGCGTGTAGTCCTCGAAGCCGTACGCCGAGAGGTCCTTGCCGTAACCGGACTTCTTGAAGCCGCCGTGCGGCATCTCCGCGACCAGCGGGATGTGGGTGTTGATCCATACGCAGCCGAAGTCCAGGTTCTTGGACATGCGCATGGCCCGGGCGTGGTCCTTGGTCCACACCGAGGACGCCAGCGCGTAGTCGACGCCGTTGGCCCACTCCAGGGCCTGCGCCTCGTCCGTGAAGGACTGGACGGTGATGACGGGGCCGAAGACCTCGTTCTGGATGATCTCGTCGTCCTGCTTGAGGCCGGAGACGACGGTCGGGGCGTAGAAGTAGCCCTTGTCGCCGACCCGCTCGCCGCCCGCCTCGACCTTGGCGTGCGCCGGGAGACGCTCGATGAAGCCGCTGACCTGCTTGAGCTGGTTGGCGTTGTTGAGCGGGCCGTAGAGCACGTCCTCGTCGTCCGGCTGCCCGGTCTTCGTGTCGGCGGCGGCCTTCGCCAGCGCGGTCACGAACTCGTCGTGGATCGACTCCTGTACGAGCACGCGCGTCGCGGCGGTGCAGTCCTGGCCGGCGTTGAAGAAGCCCGCGATCGAGATGTCCTCGACGCCTTGGCGATGTCGGTGTCGTCGAAGACGACGACCGGCGCCTTGCCGCCGAGCTCCAGGTGGACGCGCTTGACGTCCTTGGCGGCGGACTCGGCGACCTGCATGCCGGCCCGTACGGAACCGGTGATGGAGGCCATCGCCGGGACCGGGTGCTCGACCATCGCGCGGCCGGTGTCACGGTCGCCGCAGACGACGTTGAAGACGCCCTTGGGGACGATCGAGCCGATGATCTCGGCCATCAGGACGGTGGACGCCGGGGTCGTGTCCGACGGCTTCAGGACGACCGTGTTGCCCGCGGCGAGCGCCGGGGCGAACTTCCACACGGCCATCATCATCGGGTAGTTCCACGGCGCGACCTGCGCGCAGACGCCGACCGGCTCGCGGCGGATGATGGAGGTCAGGCCCTCCATGTACTCGCCGGCCGAGCGGCCTTCGAGCAGCCGGGCCGCGCCCGCGAAGAAGCGGATCTGGTCGACCATGGGCGGCAGTTCCTCGGTCCGCGTGAGACCGAGCGGCTTGCCGGTGTTCTCGGACTCGGCCTCGATCAGCTCCTCGGCGCGCTCCTCGAAGGCGTCCGCGATCTTGAGCAGTGCCTTCTGGCGCTCCGCGGGCGTGGTGTCGCGCCAGGCCGGGAAGGCCGCGGCGGCGGCCGCCATGGCGGCGTCGACGTCCTCCTGGCCGGAGAGCGGCGAGGTGGCGTACACGTCGCCCGTGGCCGGGTTGACCACGTCGATGGTCCGCCCGTCGGCGGCGTCGCGGAACTCTCCGTCGATGTAGTTGCGCAGGCGGCGCAGTTCGGTGGTCACAGCCACCCCTTCCCTGGTCGGATGTCCGATTGCTGAGATGCCCACCCTAGTCGCTCGGGTATCGCTTTCGACATACCCGCATGCCGGGAACTTCGGATTCAGCAAGATGCGATGCTCCAAACAACGGATTTCATCGGTTTGGGGTTGCGGAACAGTCGAGACGTCGTGCACAGTGAAGACGTGGCCAGTAGAAGCGCAGATTCCAGAACCGGGAACGGCTCGTCCCCAACGGTCGATGCCGTGTCTCTGGCGATCATCGAGCAGCTCCAGGAGGACGGACGCCGTCCTTACGCCTCCATCGGCAAGGCCGTGGGCCTCTCCGAGGCGGCCGTGCGCCAGCGCGTGCAGAAGCTGCTCGACCAGGGCGTGATGCAGATCGTCGCCGTCACCGACCCGCTCACCGTGGGCTTCCGGCGGCAGGCCATGGTCGGCATCAACGTCGAGGGCGACCTCGACCCCGTCGCCGAAGCGCTGACGGCCATGGCCGAGTGCGAGTACGTGGTGATGACCGCGGGCTCCTTCGACCTCATGGTGGAGATCGTCTGCGAGGACGACGACCACCTGCTCGAAGTGATCAACAAGAGGATCCGCACGCTCCCCGGCGTGCGTTCCACCGAGAGCTTCGTCTACCTCAAGCTGAAGAAGCAGACCTATATGTGGGGAACCCGATAGTCGTGAGCCAGGACCTCTCCAAGACCGCGTACGACCACCTGTGGATGCATTTCACCCGCATGTCGTCCTACGAGAACGCACCCGTGCCCACCATCGTGCGTGGTGAGGGCACCTACATCTACGACGACAAGGGCAAGAAGTACCTCGACGGCCTCTCCGGCCTCTTCGTGGTCAACGCCGGTCACGGCCGGCACGAGCTCGCCGAGACCGCGTACAAGCAGGCTCAGGAACTCGCCTTCTTCCCGATCTGGTCGTACGCCCACCCCAAGGCCGTCGAGCTGGCCGAGCGCCTCGCCAACTACGCGCCGGGCGACCTCAACAAGGTCTTCTTCACCACCGGTGGCGGCGAGGCCGTCGAGACCGCGTGGAAGCTGGCGAAGCAGTACCACAAGCTCACCGGCAACCACACCAAGTACAAGGTGATCTCCCGCGCGGTGGCCTACCACGGCACCCCGCAGGGCGCCCTGTCCATCACCGGCCTGCCGGCCCTCAAGGCCCCCTTCGAGCCGCTCGTACCGGGTGCGCACAAGGTGCCGAACACCAACATCTACCGCGCGCCGATCCACGGCGACGACCCGGAGGCCTTCGGCCGCTGGGCCGCCGACCAGATCGAGCAGGAGATCCTCTTCGAGGGCCCGGAGACGGTCGCGGCCGTCTTCCTGGAGCCGGTGCAGAACGCCGGCGGCTGCTTCCCGCCGCCGCCCGGGTACTTCCAGCGGGTCCGTGAGATCTGCGACAAGTACGACGTGCTGCTCGTCTCGGACGAGGTCATCTGCGCCTTCGGCCGCCTCGGCACGATGTTCGCGTGCGACAAGTTCGACTACGTACCGGACATGATCACCTGCGCCAAGGGCATGACGTCGGGCTACTCCCCGATCGGCGCGTGCATCATCTCGGACAAGCTGGCCGAGCCGTTCTACAAGGGTGACAACACCTTCCTGCACGGCTACACCTTCGGTGGCCACCCGGTCTCCGCCGCGGTCGGCTGCGCGAACCTCGACATCTTCGAGCGCGAGGGCCTCAACCAGCACGTGCTCGACAACGAGGACGCGTTCTTCTCGACGCTGAAGAAGCTCAACGACCTGCCGATCGTCGGCGACGTCCGCGGCAACGGCTTCTTCTACGGCATCGAGCTGGTGAAGGACAAGGCCACGAAGGAGACCTTCACGGACGAGGAGACGGAGCGCGTGCTCTACGGCTTCCTCTCCAAGGCCCTCTTCGAGAACGGCCTGTACTGCCGCGCCGACGACCGTGGCGACCCGGTCGTCCAGCTCGCCCCGCCGCTGATCTCCAACCAGGAGACCTTCGACGAGATCGAGGGCATCCTGCGTCAGGTGCTCACGGAGGCCTGGACCAAGCTCTGAGCCAGGTGAACCTGCTCTGATCGTATGACCCAATCGCGCCCGGATTCGCCCGTTCGAGTGAGAACGGACGTATCCGGGCCGCGCGCTTGCCACGCCATCACGTCATGAATCCTTACGGTGCCCAGTGACCGATCGGCCCCGTCTTCGTTCCCCCGTACGGGGGAACGGGATATCTGCTGTGACACTCAAGACGTGAGGTGTACGCCATGGTGGCCCCACCCGACAACGATGTGCTCTGGGCACGCTCTCTGCACTATTCGTACAGCGGCTCCCCCGCCCTCGCCGGCGTCTCGCTGGGCGTGCGCGAGGGCGAGATCCTCGCCGTCAACGGCCCGCGCGGCAGCGGCAAGACGACCCTCCTCCAGTGCCTCTCCGGCCAGCTGGTCCCCGAAGAGGGCGAAGTGTGGTTCAACAGCGCGCCCGTGCACACCATGAGTCCCGTGCTGCGTGAACGGCTGCGCCGTGACCGGTTCGGCTGGATCGACCCCGAGCCCCGGCTCCTGCCGGAACTGAGCGCCTGGGAGAACGCGGCCCTGCCGCTCCTCCTCCACGGCATCTCGCACCGCGCCGCGAAGAAGACCGCCATGGAGTGGCTGGAGCGGCTCGACATCGGCGCGGTCGCCCGCAAGCGGCCCGCCGCGCTCCTGCAGTCCCAGCGCCAGCGGATCGCCATCGCCCGCTCGCTGGTCAACACGCCGGCAGTGCTGTTCGCGGACGAACCGACGGCTCCGCTGCACCGCAAGGACCGTGCCCAGGTGCTGCGTACGCTCACCGCCGCGGCCCGCTCGCACCGCATCACGGTCGTCCTCGCGACGCACGACGCGGAGGTGGCGATGCTCGCGGACCGTACGGTGTCGCTGCTCGACGGGTGCCCCGTCAACTCCGTACAGGTGGACGGTGCGGAAGGCCGGGCCGCGTGCTCGCTCTCCGTCTAGCCCGCGGCACCCACCCGCTGGTCCTGCTGCGGCGACTGCTGGTCGCGGTGGCATCGGGCGGCGTAGGTTTCCTCCTCCTGTGCACCCTGGGTCACGCGATGGGCCATCCCGCGCAGTCCAGGGACTCCGCGCTGCGCCTGCTCTGGTGCCTGGCCCCGCTCGCAGCCACCGTGTACTTCGCGGTGGCGGTGGCCCGCACCGACCCCGGTACGAGCCCGCCGCGCGCGGGACTCTCCGCCGTCGGCCTCGGCCCGGCCCGCCTCGCGGCGCTCGCGGCCGTGTCCACGGCGGTCTCCTGCGCCCTGGGCAGCGTGCTGGCGCTCCTCCTCTTCCTCCACCTGCGCGGCGGTCCCGGCCACCTGCCCTTCGACAGCGCGGCGGCCGGGCTGCTGGCCGCGGACCAGCCGTTGCCGTCGGCCGCCGTGCTCACCCTGCTGAGCCTGGTGCCGGTCACGGCGGCCGTCGCGAGCGCCGTGGCACTGCGTCCGCGCCGCCCGAAGCGCTCCGGCGAACAGCCGTCCGGCGAACAGTCCTCCGCGCCCCCGCCCCCCGCCGGCCTGCCCTGGGGAGTGGCCCTCGTCGCCGCGGGCCTCGCGGTCGAGACCTACGCGAGCCGCGGCGTCCCCGGCGCGCCGCTCCCGCTGCCGGGCCGGCTGGACGTGGCCCCGCCCGGCGTCCTGGCCGGCTGGGCCCTGACCGCCCTCGGCCTCGCCCTCGCGGGCCCCGGGCTGACCCACCTCGCCGGCCGCCTGCGCCAGCGCGTGCGTCCGGGCGCGGTGCGGCTGCTCGCGGCCGCGTCCTGATGGACGAGGCCCACCGGATCGGCCGCCCGCTGGGCGTGGTGTGCGCGGTGGCGTCGGCGGCGATCTCCTCGGCGACCCTGCCCGACACCGGCTCCGCCGCCCCCTTCGGCCCCCTGACCGGCCTGGGCGCGGCACTGGTGGCGGGCTGCACGGTCGGCACGCTGCTGATGGCGGCCCTGGAGGCGAAACACGCCCGCACGGCCACCGCGGAAACCCTGGCCCGCATGGGCGCCCCCTCCCAGACCCTCCGCACGGCGGCGGCCCTGAGAGCGACAGCCGTCCTGACCGTCTTCACCCCCGTGACCTGCGTCCTGGCAGTCCTGGCGGCCCTCCCCCTGACCTCCTGATCCCCGCCCGGCCCGAGCCCCGCCCGGGCAGTCCGCGCGGAACAGGGCGGCCCCCGCCGCGGGGCCGGCCCCGTTCCCCGGCCCCGCTCCCCCGACAACGCGCCGTACCGCCCACCGCCTAGCATCGTCGCGTGCCTCAACTCACGGACCCCGACGCCCGCCACGACCACGACCACGAGATCGAGACCCTCGCCGAGTTCGACGCCGCCGGCGCGCTCGGCGCGCTCGGCGGCTACCGCGTCCAGGCCGTCGACCTGACGGCCCGTACCCCCGACCTCCTCGCCGTCGCCACATCCGGGGCCGTGTTCCTCGGCTGCCCCATGCACCCCGACGGCCTCGCCAAGGTCCGCGCGGACGGCGCCTTCGTCTTCCCGCCCGTCCCCGACCTCCCCTTCGACCCGTACCGCGGGCTGCTCTACACCGCCGACACCCTCTTCGAGCACCTGGAGCAGGGGTACGACGCCACCCCCGACGCCCTCGCGTACACCTGGTTCCAGCGCACCAAGGCCGACGGCGAACATGTTCGCCTCGATGCTCCGCTCCATCCACGACGACGCCGTCTCGGACGCCCTCGACGAACACCTCGCCGGCGCCCGCGTCATCGGCGTCATGGCGGCCACGCCATGGCCCGCGGCACCACCGCCTACGCCGGCGCCGCACGCCTCGGCCGCACCCTCGCCCGCAGCGGCGTGACCGTCGCCACCGGCGGCGGCCCCGGCGCGATGGAGGCGGCGAACCTCGGCGCGTACCTCGCTCCCCTCCAGGACGACGCCGTACTCGACGACGCTCTCCAGCTCCTCGCCAAGGTCCCGTCCTTCGCCCCCTCCATCACCGACTGGGCCCGCACCGCCTTCGAGATCCGCGACCGCTGGCCGTCCGGCGGCGACTCCATCGGCATCCCCACCTGGTTCTACGGCCACGAGCCCCCGAACGCCTTCGCCGGCCACATCGCCAAGTACTTCGCCAACGCCACCCGCGAGGACGGCCTCCTCGCGCGCTGCAACGCCGGTGTCGTCTTCCTGCCCGGCGCGGCCGGCACGGTCCAGGAGATCTTCGACAACGCGACCCCCAACTACTACGAGTCGCGCGGCGAACCGACCCCCATGGTCCTGGTGAACCGCGCCCACTGGACCGAGCGGCTCCCCGCCTGGCCCCTGCTCCAGTCCCTGGCCGAGGGCCGCCCGATGGAGTCCCGCATCGCCCTGGTCGACACCGTCGACCAGGCCCCGGCGGCGCTGGCCCGGCTAACCGCCGAGTAACCCGGCCGGCCGCTCGTACGACCGGTCCCAGCTCCACTCCGTACGCACCCGGTGCCGCCCCTTCTCGCCCGTCGCCCGGGCGAGAAGGGGGGCGTGGAGCATCCGCGCCAGCCGCCCCCGACCGCCCGTCGACGACGTGTCCCGTCTCCCCGTCCCGTACGGCGTCCGGCGCACCGCCCGAGTCGCCCACCAGCGCCGGCACTCCGGCGGCGGCGGCCTCCAGGAGGACGATGCCGAGCCCCTCCACCTCCAGCCCGCGCTCTCGCGTGCGGCACGGCACCGCGAAGACATCGGCGGCGGCGTAGAAGGACGGCACGGCCCCGTGCGGATGACCGCCCGCGAAGACCACGGCGTCCGTGACCCCTGTGCTCGGCCGCCGTCCGGCGCAGCCGGCGCTCGTACGGCCCGTCGCCGACGAGCAGCAGACGGCGCCGCGCACGTCGCGCCGTACCCTCCCCAGTGCCCTGATCAGCGTGTCCTGTCCCTTGCGGGCCACGAGCCCGGCGGCGCACAGGATCACCGGCCGGTCGGCGAGGCCGTACCTCTCCCGTACCGGTGTCGCGTCGGGGCCGGACCGGAAGGCGGTGGTGTCGACCCCCAAAACGAGCTGTTCCAGCCACACGCCGGGCCCGAGGGCCGCCGCGATCGGGGTACGGGTGCTCGCCCCGAGGTACGTCACCGTGTCGGCCCCCGCCCCGGTCCGCAGCAGCAGTACCCGCGCGCCCACCACACCTCGTGGCCGTGCGTCGTCGCGACGGCGGTCCGTGCCCCGGCCTCGTGCCGCAGCCGCTGCGCCATCAGCCCCAGCGGCGCCGCCGCTCCGAACCACACCCGGTCGCAGCCGTGCCGGCGGGCGATCGCGGCCGACCGGGAGGCGGTCCTGGAACCGGCCCGGGACGCGGCGAGCGCGGCGCCCGCGCCCAGGCGGCAGCGTCCGTACCGCTCGAAGGCGGCGGCTTCCTGCTCAAGGACGCGACGTTCCCCGAACTCCTGCACGCCGTGCGGGTGGTGGCGGCCGGTGCGCACGGTCGGGGAACTGACCGCCCGTGAGGTCGAGGTGCCGGTGCTGATCGCGCAGGGCCTGTCGAACCCCGACATCGCCCACCGGCTGACGATCACCGGCCACACCGTGAAGACCCGCGTCAACCGGCTCTTCACGAAGATGGAGCTCAGAGACCGCGCAGGCGATGATCCTGGCCTACGAACCGGGTCTGGTACGCCCGGGAACGAGCGTCCGACAAGCGCCTGACGAGCACCTTGGCGCCGTCCGCGCGGCGCACTCTCCCCAGGCCACGACCTGTCGGCCCCGGATCCGCTGACGGTGGAGCTGTCAGGCGCGACGATCGGTCTTGAGCGGTCCGCCGTGATCGCCGGCGCTCCGGGAGTCGTCGTCATCTGACGAATCCGGCGCAAGGGGCTCCAGCACCACGACGTCCTCCGCGGCGAAGGCGACGCCCACCTGTGCCCCCTCCTCGGGCGCGTCCCGCAGCGTGCACTCCGCCTCCAGTTGCGGCCCGCCCACGGGCCGCAGCAGTACGGCGACGTGGCTGCCCCGGAAGGTGCGCGCCGTGACCGTGCAGGGCAGCCCGTCCGCGGCCGGGACCATCCTGACGCCCGCCGGACGGACCAGCAGACGGCTCTCGCCCTGCGCCGATCCGGCCGGGACGGGGATCTTGCCCCACACCGTGTCGGCGGCCTCTCCGCTGACCGTCGCCGCGACGACGTTGTCGAAGCCGAGGAAGCGGGCGACGAACTCGGAGGCCGGCCGCTGCCAGACCTCCAGCGGCGTACCGGCCTGCGCGATCCGCCCGCCCTGCATGACCACCACCCGGTCGGCGAGCGCGAAGGCCTCGCCCTGGTCGTGCGTGACGGCCAGTACGGTCGTGCCCAGCCGCCCGAAGAGCTGTCGCAGCTCGACGACGAGGCGCTCGCGCAGGCCGCGGTCGAGCTGGCCCAGCGGCTCGTCGAGCATCAGCAGCTTCGGCGCGGAGCGAGCGCCCGCGCCAGCGCGACCCGCTGCTGTTCACCGCCCGACAGGGTGCTGACCGCCCGGCGCCCGGCGCCCGGCAGGCCGACCATCTCCAGCAGCTCACCGACCCGCCGGGCCCGTTCCGCCTTGCCTTCCCCCCGCATCCGCAGCCCGAAGGCGACATTGCCGCCGACGTCGCGCTGCGGGAAGAGCTGGTGGTCCTGGAACATCAGGCCGACCCCGCGCCGGTGCACCGGCACCCCGCGCTGGTCGCGTCCGTCGAGCAGCACCCGCCCCGCGTCCGCCGGCTGAAGGCCCGCGACGACCCGCAGCAGCGTGGACTTCCCGCTGCCGCTCGGTCCGAGCACGCACACGATCTCGTGGTCGGCGACCTCCAGGTCCACGGCGTCCAGTGCCGCCCGCTTCCCGAACCGCACGGTCGCCCCGTCCAGCCGCAACATCAGAACTCCCCGGATACGGATCGGTCGGGCCGCACGCGTTCGAGAACCAGCAGCGACACCGCGCACACCACCATCAGAATCGTGCTCAGGGCCATCGCCTGCCCGTAGTTGAGGTCCCCGGCCCGTCCGAGCAGCCGCGCCACCGCCACCGGCAGCGTCGGGTTGTCGGGCCGCGCGATGAAGACGGTCGCCCCGAATTCGCCCAGCGACACGGCGAAGGCGAACCCGGCGGCGACGAGCAGCGCCCGCCGCACCATCGGCAGGTCGACCTCCCGCCACGCCCGCAGCGGCGAGGCCCCGAGCACGGCCGCCGCCTCGCGCAGTCGCCCGTCGACCGCCCGCAGGACGGGCAGCATGGTGCGTACGACGAAGGGGACGCCCACCAGCGCCTGGGCGAGCGGCACCAGGATCCACGACGTACGCAGATCGAGCGGCGGCCGGTCGAGCGTGATGAGGAAACCGAAGCCCACCGTCACGGCGGACACGCCCAACGGCAGCATCAGCAGCGCGTCGAAGCCGCGCACGAGCCGCCCGGCGCGCCGGGTCAGGGCCGCCGCCGCGAGCCCGCCGACGACCAGCGCGACGGCGGTCGCCACCAGGGCGTACTCCAACGAGTTCCACACCGCCTCCAGCGGCGGCACGAGGAAGGTGCCCCCGCTCGCACCCGTCGACCGGAGGGCGCGGTAGTAGCCGAACCCGTACCCGCCCGGCCCGTCCAGCGACCGCTCGACGAGCACCCCGAGCGGCACCAGGATCAGGAGCACCACCGTCGCCAGCACACCGCCCAGCAGCGTCCACTGCCCGGCGCTGCGCGGCGGCCGCGAGGTCCGCGCCGCGTCGACGAGCTTCAGGGCGCTCTCCCTGCGCCGTACCGTCCACGCGTGCACGGCGAGGATCGCGCCCACCGCCGCGAACTGCACCAGCGTCAGCACGGCGGCGGTCGGCAGGTCCAGGAGCTGCGCGGTCTGCCGGTAGATCTCCACCTCCAGGGTGGAGTAGGCGGGTCCGCCGAGGATCTGCACGACGCCGAAGGAGGTGAAGGTGAAGAGGAAGACCATCAGCGCGGAGGCGGCGACGGCGGGCACGAGGGCCGGCAGCGTCACCCGCCGCCAGGCCGCGAAACGCCCGGCCCCGAGGACCCGCGCGGCCTCTTCCTGGCGCGGGTCGAGCTGCGACCACAGGCCGCCCACGGTCCGTACGACGACCGCGTAGTTGAAGAAGACGTGCGCGAGCAGGATCGCCCACACGCTGGTGTCGAGCCGTAGGCCCCACACCTCGTCCAACAGCCCGCCCCGCCCGAGCAGCGCCAGGAACGCGGTTCCGACGACGACCGTCGGCAGCACGAAGGGCACGGTGACCACGGCGCGCAGCAGCTGCTTGCCGGGGAAGTCGAGCCGGGCGAAGACGTACGCCGCCGGAAGCGCGATCAGCAGGGTCAGCGCCGTCGAGGCGAGCGCCTGCCACGTGGTGAACCACAGCACGTCGAGGATGTCCGGATCGGCGAGCACCTCGCCGATCCGGCCGAGCCGCCAGACGCCGTCCACCTGGAGCCCGCGCCCCACGATCGCGGTCACGGGGTAGGCGAAGAAGACCGCGAAGAACGCGACGGGCGCGGCCATCAGGCCGAGCCGCACCGCGCTCCCCCGCATGTTCTTGGTTACTTCAGGACGAGCGAGGACCACGACTTGACCCACTGCTCACGGTTGTCGGCGATCTTGCCGGGATCCACGGTCTGCGGCTCGTCGACGACCACGCCGTGCTGCGTGAACAGCTCCGGCAGCTTCGCGTCCTCGGTCACCGGGTTCACGAACATGTTCAGCGGCATGTCCTCCTGGAACTTCTTCCCGATGAGGAAGTCGATGAGCGCCTTGCCGCCCTCCTCGTTCTTCGCACCGTTCAGCAGCCCCGCGAACTCGGTCTGCCGGAAGCAGGTGCCGGTCGCGACACCGGTCGGCGCCTCCTTGGGCTGCGGCTCCGCGTACAGCACCTCCACCGGCGGGCTGGAGGCGTACGAGACGACGAGCGGCCGGTCGGCCTTGGCCTTCTTGCCGCCCGCGGAGCCGGAGAACTCCTCGTTGTACGCCTGCTCCCAGCCGTCCACGACCTTGACGCCGTTGTCCTTCAGCTTTTTCCAGTAGTCCTGCCAGCCGTCGTCGCCGTACTGCCCGACCGTGCCGAGCAGGAAGCCGAGGCCGGGCGAGGAGGTCGCGGCGTTCTCGGTGACGAGGAGGTTCTTGTACTCCGGCTCGACCAGGTCGTCGAAGGTCTTCGGCGGTGCGAGCTTCTTGTCGGCGAAGTACTTCTTGTCGTAGTTGACGCAGATGTCGCCGGTGTCGACGGGCGTGACGCGGTGCTTGTCGCGGTCGAGCCGGAGCTCGGCCGGCACCTCGTCGAGCCCTTTGGCCTCGTACGGCGTGAAGATGTCGTTGTCCAGGGCCCGCGAGAGCAGCGTGTTGTCGACGCCGAAGAAGACGTCGCCGCGAGGGGAGCCCTTGGTCAGGATCTCCTGGTTGAGGGCGGCGCCCGCGTCCCCGCTCCTGAGGACCTTGACGGTGTAGCCGGTCTCCTTGGTGAACGCCTTCAGTACGGCGTCGGAGGCATTGAACGAGTCGTGGCTGACCAGCGTCACGGTCTTGGATCCGCCGCCCTTGCCGCCCTCGCCGGAACCGGAGTCGTCCGATCCGCCCCCGCACGCGGCGAGCGTCGAGACACCGAGCGCGGCGGCCACGGCGGTGACCGCGAGCTTCTTGGTGGTGTGCACTGAATTCCTCCTGGGATGGGACATCCAGGAAGAGACGCGGCCCTGCCCGCGGAAAACGGGCAGGGCGCAACAGCTCGAGTAGTGACCGAACTTCCTACCCAGAATGACCTGGGCAAGGTTCAGAGGGTCTGCGGCGTGCCGCACTCTCAGCGCTGTGGCGCTCCCCTGTCGGAATATGAAGATGTGCGGCCCACGGTACACGGGCCCTCCGACAGGCCTATCGCTCGGTGGCCGCCAGCTGCCCGCACGCTCCGTCGATCTCCTGGCCACGGGTGTCCCGTACGGTCACGGGCACGCCGTGGGCCGCGATCGCCTCGACGAACGCCTTCTCGTCCTCGGGACGGGAGGCGGTCCACTTCGAGCCCGGGGTCGGGTTCAGCGGGATCAGGTTGACGTGCACCCGCTTGCCCTTGAGCAGGCGGCCCAGCAGGTCACCGCGCCACGCCTGGTCGTTGATGTCGCGGATCAGGGCGTACTCGATGGAGATGCGGCGGCCGGACTTCTCGGCGTACTCCCACGCCGCGTCCAGCACCTCCCGGACCTTCCAGCGCGTGTTGACCGGCACGAGGGTGTCGCGCAGCTCGTCGTCGGGCGCGTGCAGCGAGACGGCGAGGCGGCACTTGAAGCCCTCGTCGGCGAACCGCAGCATCGCCGGCACCAGGCCCACGGTCGACACGGTGATGCCGCGCTGCGACAGCCGCGAGGCCGTCCGCTCCGGGTCGGTCAGGCGGCGGATCGCGCCGACGACCCTCTTGTAGTTGGCGAGCGGCTCGCCCATGCCCATGAAGACGATGTTGGACAGCCGCGCGGGGCCGCCGGGAACCTCGCCGTCGCGCAGCGCGCGCATGCCGTCCACGATCTGGTGCACGATCTCGGCGGTCGACAGGTTGCGGTCGAGCCCGGCCTGTCCGGTCGCGCAGAACGGGCAGTTCATGCCGCATCCGGCCTGCGACGAGATGCACATGGTGACCCGGTCCGGGTAACGCATCAGGACGGACTCGACGAGCGTCCCGTCGTGCATCTTCCACAGGGTCTTGCGCGTGGTGTCGTCGTCGCAGCTGATGTGGCGCAGCACGGTCATCAGCTCGGGCAGCAGCTCCGTCCGGAGCTTCTCGCGCGAGCCGGCGGGGATGTCGGTCCACTCGGCCGGGTCGTGCGCGTACCGCGCGAAGTAGTGCTGCGACAGCTGCTTGGCGCGGAACGGCTTCTCGCCGATCGCGGCCACGGCCTCGCGGCGCTCGGCGGGCGTGAGGTCGGCGAGGTGGAGCGGGGGCTTCTTGGCTCCACGCGGCGCGACGAAGGTCAGTTCTCCAGGTACAGGCATGGTCATACCAGTGTCGCAGACATACGGAAAGGGCCCGCCGCCCCTGTGGACGACGGGCCCCTCACCGCAGAAAACGCAGGTCAGCCGGCGCCTACGAAGACCACCAGCAGCAGCCAGACCACCGGAGCCGTCGGCAGCAGCGAATCCAGCCGGTCCATGATGCCGCCGTGGCCCGGCAGCAGTGTCCCCATGTCCTTGATCCCGAGATCCCGCTTGATCATGGACTCGCCGAGGTCGCCGAGCGTCGCACTCGCGGCCACCGCGAGACCCAGCAGCAGCCCCTGCCACCACGTCCCGCCGCGCACCAGGAACTCCATGCACAGCGCGCCCGCCGCCATCGCGAAGACGATCGCGCCGCCCAGTCCTTCCCGGGTCTTCCCGGGACTGATGCGCGGTGCGAGCTTGCGCTTGCCGAAGCGCCAGCCCACGGCGTACGCCCCGGTGTCGCTGACCACGGTCAGCAGCAGGAAGGTGATCACCCGCTGCACACCGTCGTCGGCCGCCAGCATCATCGCGACGAACGTCGCCAGGAACGGCACGTAGAACGCCGCGAAGACACCCGCCGTGACGTCCTTGAGGTAACCGCCGGGCGGCTCCGTCATCCGCCAGACGAGCACCGCGAGCGTGGTGAGCGCCATGGCGACCCACGCGCCCTCCGCGCCCCTGACGTACCCCGCCACGATCATCGCCGTGCCGCCGACCGCGAGCGGCACCAGCGGGGCCTTGATCTCCTTGCGCTCTTCCAGCCGCGAGGTCAGCTCCCACAGCCCGACCACCACGGCAACCGCTATCACGCCGATGAAGGCGGCTTTCCAGACGAACAGCGACGCGACGATCACCGCACCGAGTCCCGCGCCCACCCCTATGGCAGCACGCAGATCACGCCCCGCACGCTTCTTCTGCGGGGGCGTCGGCGGGGTGGGCATGGGCTCCTCGGGCGGAACGATGGGCATGGGGCGAGTCTGCTCGGCCTGATGCGCATCGTGGGCGGGACCCGCCGGGGCAGGCCCCTGGTCGGAGGGACCCCACGCGCCGACGTACTCGCCTCGCGCCGGGGCCCTCCAGGAAGAGTCGTTCATCAGACCTCGAGCAGCTCGGCTTCCTTGTGCTTGAGCAGCTCGTCCACCTGCGCGGTGTACTTCGCGGTGGTGTCGTCGAGCTCCTTCTCCGCACGGCGGACCTCGTCCTCGCCGGACTCCTTGTCCTTGACGAGCTTGTCGAGGGTCTCCTTGGCCTTGCGGCGGACGGCGCGGATCGAGATCTTGGAGTCCTCGGCCTTGGTCTTGGCGACCTTGATGTACTCCTTGCGGCGGTCCTGCGTCAGCTCGGGGAACGTCACCCGGATGATGTTGCCGTCGTTGCTGGGGTTGACGCCCAGGTCGGAGTCGCGGATCGCCTGCTCGATGTTGCGCAGCGCGCTCTTGTCGAACGGCGTCACGACGGCCATCCGTGCCTCGGGCACCGAGAACGAGGCCAGCTGGTTGATCGGCGTCAGCGCGCCGTAGTAGTCGGCCACGATCTTGTTGAACATCGCCGGGTGCGCACGGCCCGTGCGGATCGCGGCGAAGTCCTCCTTGGCCACCACGACGGCCTTCTCCATTTTTTCCTCGGCCTCGAGGAGGATTTCTTCGATCACCACTTGCTCCTGCATGTCTTGAGTGGGCCCGGCACTCAGCACTCAGGCCCGGAGTAACCCGCGTCTTGCTCCTGCACGGTGTCCGACCGGCAGGGCTTTGTCCATCCCCTCACAGGGGCCACCCGGTCAGTTCCGGGTGCCCTGCGCACTCACGAGGGTGCCGATCTTCTCACCCTTGACGGCGCGCGCGATATTGCCTTCGGCGAGCAGTTCGAAGACAAGGATCGGGAGCGCGTTGTCGCGGCAGAGGGTGATGGCCGTGGCGTCGGCGACCTTGAGGTCGCGGGAGAGCACCTCGCCGTACTCGAGCGCGTCGAACTTCACCGCGTCGGGGTTCTTCTTGGGGTCGGAGTCGTAGACACCGTCCACGCCGTTCTTGCCCATGAGCAGGGCCTCGGCGTCGATCTCCAGGGCGCGCTGCGCGGCGGTGGTGTCCGTGGAGAAGTACGGCATGCCCATGCCTGCGCCGAAGATGACGACGCGGCCCTTCTCCAGGTGGCGTACGGCGCGCAGCGGGATGTACGGCTCCGCGACCTGGCCCATAGTGATGGCGGTCTGAACGCGGGAGTCGATGCCCTCCTTCTCCAGGAAGTCCTGGAGGGCGAGGCAGTTCATGACCGTACCGAGCATGCCCATGTAGTCGGAGCGGGCCCGGTCCATGCCGCGCTGCTGGAGCTCTGCGCCGCGGAAGAAGTTGCCGCCGCCGATGACGACCGCGATCTCGGCACCGTCACGTACGACAGCGGCGATCTCCCTGGCGATGGCGTGCACCACGTCGGGGTCCACACCCAGGGCGCCACCACCGGCGAACGCCTCGCCGGACAGCTTCAGCATGAAACGGCCGTTCGCTTTGCCGTCTTCGCTCTTCTGGGTACTTGTCATGGAGATCTCCTAGTGCACATACGAAGGAGGCCATTGCCGGTGGGGTACTGAGTCCCGTGCGCGGCAATGGCCTCCTCGTCAGATCTGCGGTCGCCCGTACGTACGCGGTCGACTGGTCAAACCCTAACCGGGTCGTCAGTCAATCGTCGTACGGACTCAGATGCCGACCTTGATGCGCGAGAAGCGCTTCAGGGTGACGCCGGCCTCGTCCAGAACCTTCTGGACGGACTTCTTGTTGTCCAGCGCGTACGGCTGGCCGAGGAGGGTGGCCTCCTTGAAGAAGCCGTTCACGCGACCCTCGACGATCTTCGGGAGGGCGGCCTCGGGCTTACCCTCGGCGCGCGTGGTCTCCTCGGCGACGCGGCGCTCGGCCTCGACGACCTCGGCCGGGACCTCGTCGCGGTCCAGGTACTTCGGCGCGAAGGCGGCGATGTGCTGCGCGATGCCGCGGGCGAGCTCGGCGTCTTCCTTGTCCAGCTCGACCAGGACACCGATCTGCGGCGGCAGGTCGGGCATGGTGCGGTGCATGTACGAGGTCACGTAGGCACCGTCGAACTGCGCGAAGCGGTCCAGGACGATCTTCTCGCCGAGGTTGGCGTTGGCCTCGTCGACGTACGCCTGGACGGTCTTGCCGGGCTCGATCTCGGACGCCAGCAGCGCCTGGAGGTCGGCCGGGGACGTCTTGGCGACGTGGGCGGCGAGCGCGTTGGCGACGGCCTGGAACTTGTCACCCTTGGCGACGAAGTCCGTCTCGCACTTCAGCTCGAGCAGGACGCCGGAGGTCTTGTCCTCGGAGATGAGGGAAACGACGGCACCGTTCTCGGCAGAACGGCCTTCGCGCTTGGCGACGCCCTTCTGACCCTTGATACGGAGGGCCTCCACGGCCTTGTCGACGTTGCCGTCGGCCTCGTCGAGCGCCTTCTTGCAGTCCATCATGCCGGCGCCGGTGAGCTCACGGAGCTTCTTGACGTCCGCGGCGGTGTAGTTCGCCATGATTTGTGAATCTCTCTCGAAGTCGGAGCGAAGATCTACGGGTGGCGGCGGGGGCGGGCGCTCGTAGCGCCCTCCCCCGCCGTCATCGGCCGTGACGGGTGTCAGGCCTGCTCGGCCTCGGCGGCCGGGGCAGCAGCCTCGTCGGCCTTCTCGGCGTCGGCGGGCTTCTCCTCGGCCTCGGCGGCGGCCGGGGCCTCGGCGTCGGCGGCCGGAGCGGCCTCGTCAGCCTTCTTGTCGCCCTCGAGCAGGTCGCGCTCCCACTCGGCGAGCGGCTCGCCGGCGGCCTTCTCGCCCGGCTTGGAGTCGCCGGTGGCGGCGCCGGAACGGGCGATGAGGCCCTCGGCGACAGCGTCGGCGATCACGCGGGTGAGCAGGGTGACGGAGCGGATCGCGTCGTCGTTGCCCGGGATCTTGTAGTCGACCTCGTCGGGGTCACAGTTGGTGTCGAGGATCGCGACGACCGGGATGTGGAGCTTGCGCGCCTCACCGACGGCGATGTGCTCCTTCTTGGTGTCCACGATCCAGACGGCGCTGGGCACCTTGGACATCTCGCGGATACCACCGAGGGTCTTCTCCAGCTTGGCCTTCTCGCGGGAGAGGACCAGGAGCTCCTTCTTGGTGAGGCCGGACGCGGCCACATCCTCGAAGTCGATCTGCTCGAGCTCCTTCAGACGCTGAAGGCGCTTGTAGACGGTGGAGAAGTTGGTCAGCATGCCGCCGAGCCAACGCTGGTTGACGTAGGGCATGCCGACGCGCGTCGCCTGCTCGGCGATGGCCTCCTGCGCCTGCTTCTTCGTACCCACGAACATGATGGAGCCGCCGTGGGCGACGGTCTGCTTGACGAACTCGTAGGCGCGGTCGATGTACGACAGCGACTGGAGCAGGTCGATGATGTAGATGCCGTTGCGCTCCGTGAAGATGAAGCGCTTCATCTTCGGGTTCCAACGACGGGTCTGGTGACCGAAGTGGACGCCGCTTTCCAGCAGCTCCCGCATCGTGACGACGGCCATGGCCGTACTCCTTGAGTTTCTCGGTTTGCCGCGACCGCAGGATTGCTGTCGCGCCTGACGCCCCGATGCGCCGTGCCACGAGGGACCGAGCGGCGCGGCCACCGACCGCGAAGTGGGTGGTGGCGGGGCGTGCGAAGTCGACCCGGTGACCCGGATCGCCACAAGAAGTGTACGGGACCTGCACGGTGCCGGGTGACGGCGATGTCCACAACCGGCCGGCGGTCCACAGATCCGGGCCATGATCCCCACGGACCGTTCCGGTGCGTGACGGTTTCCGCATGCGACGAACGACTGTGCAGGCGCAGGTGCTGGTGCTGGTGTTCCTGGCCGCGCTTTTCGGCGGCCCCGCTCATGCCTCGGCCGCCGACGCCGGTGCGATCCCCGACGCGGCCTGGCCCGTGGACGGGCGTCCGCTGGTCGTACGGGGCTGGGAGCCGCCCCCGTCGCCGTACGCGGCGGGGCACCGCGGCGCGGATCTGGCCGCCGCACCGGGTGCACCCGTCCGGGCGGCAGCCTCGGGCCGGGTCTCCTTCGCGGGCCCGGTCGCCGGGCGCGGAGTGCTGTCCATCGCCCTGGCGGGTACGGGCGAACCGCCGCTGCGGACGACGTACGAACCGGTGCGCGCGCTGGTCGGCAAGGGCGACGAGGTGAGGGCCGGGCAAGTGGTGGGCGTACTGCAGAGCGGCCCGTTCCACTGCCCGTCCGGCTGTCTGCACTGGGGCCTGCGCCGCGGCGAGGCCTATCTCGATCCGCTGACGCTGCTCCCGCGCCACCTGCTCCGCCGTGGCCCGCCGCGCCTGCTGCCGGTCTTCGGCGTACCGGTGGGCCCGCCGGTGCCCGTACCCGCCGTGGCGGGCACACCCGACGGCTTCCATGCGGCGGTCCTGGCCGTGGCGGCGCTGTGGGCGCACCGCACCATGGGGCCGGTCAGCCGCCCTGGACGCCGTGCAGCGCCATCGCGACAGCCGAGTCCGCGATCACGTCCGGGTCCTCCGCCGCACCGAGCTCGATGCGCCGGACCGCGGCGTCGACGACGCCCTGGAGCATCATCGCCGCCAGCCGGGGCTGCTCGTGTCCCAGTTCGCCGATCGCCTCGACGATCATCGTCACCAGACCGCCGTGCGCGGCGCGGATCTTCTCGCGCGCACCGGCGTCGAGCTCGCTCGCGGAGATCGCGACGACGGCGCGGTGGCGCCGGTCGCCGACCAGGAGCAGCTGCGCGCGCACGTATGCCTCGACCTTGCCCGCCGGGGTACCGGCCCGCTCCATGGCGCGCTCGACCTCGGCGGCCCAGACCGGGAAGTCGACGGCGCACAGCTCTTCGACGACGGAGGCGCGCGAACGGAAGTACTCGTACACGGACGACCGGGCGAGACCGGTGCGCTCAGCGAGGGCGGGGAAGGTCAGCGCTTCCGTGCCGCCTTCCGACAGCAGGGAGCGGGCGGCGTCCAGCAGGGCGCCGCGCTGCATCGTCCGGTGCTCGGCCACCGAGGCCGCTCGAATCCTTGGCACGGTCCCACTCTACGGATGAGCCGCCGCCATGACGACGCTGCCGGTGCGGCAGGCACGATTCAGCAACCGCGTCAACGCCCCGCGTCGGCCAGCTTCGCCCTCAGCTGGAGCACCGACTTGGTGTGGATCTGGCTGACCCGGCTCTCGGTGACCCCCAGCACATTGCCGATCTCCGCGAGGGTGAGGCCTTCGTAGTAGTACAGCGTGACCACGGTCTTCTCGCGGTCGGGCAGCGTGTTGATGGCGCGGGCCAGCAGCCGGCGCAGTTCCCGGTCCTCGGCGACCTCGACCGGGTTGTCGGCGTGGGTGTCCTCCAGCGTGTCCATGAGACTCAGCCGGTCGCCGCCCTCGCCCCCCGCGTGCAGCAGCTCCTCCAGGGCGACGACGTTCGCCAGCGACAACTGGCTGAAGACGGCGTGGAGTTCTTCCAGGACGATGCCCATCTCCGAGGCGACTTCGCTCTCGGAGGGGGTGCGGCGCAGCTGCGCCTCCAGCGTCGCGTACGCGCGTTCGACCGCCTTGGCCTTCTGCCGCACCGAACGCGGGATCCAGTCCAGGGCCCGCAGTTCGTCGATCATGGCGCCACGGATCCGCGTGATCGCGTACGTCTCGAACTTGATGGACCGCTCGATGTCGAACTTCTCGATGGCGTCGATGAGCCCGAAGACTCCGGAGGAGACGAAGTCGGCCTGCTCGACATTGGGCGGCAGCCCGACGCTCACCCGCCCCGCGACGTACTTCACCAGCGGCGAGTAGTGCAGGATCAGCTGCTCCCGCAGCCGCTCGTCGCCCGTGGTCTTGTACGACCGCCACAACTCGTCGAGCGACGAGGGTGCGGTGGGCCGCACGCTGCCACGCGCCGCGGGTGGCACTGCCGCGCGGTCAGACCCGGAGGTGTGCTGGGGCATGCGTTGCCTTGAGCCGTTCTGCTGTGACGTCTGGGGGATCGTGCGTCTGGGTGGGGGCCCTCGTGAGCGTAGCGTGACTGAGGTGTCGCAGTCCGCGCAGGATATGGGATGCCGCCCTTCCAGATGAACGCTCCGGGACACGTCCCACCCCGCCGTCACCGTGTACGACGGCCCCGGAGGGGTTGCCGGGAGGGCTGGGAGGGTCATCGCCCTCACCCTTTCACCCGAATGCCGCTGGTCAAGTACCGCCTCGCCGCACATTCGCACGGTGCGGGGACCCGGGCGTCAACTGCCAGCCGTCACCCTTGCGTTCAACGAACCCCAAGGAGTGCAGTTCGTACAGCTTGCCGAGTGCGTCGTCGGGGGTGGTGCCTGCGCCCCGGGCGACGCGGCGCGCGTCGACGGAGCCGCGGGCCGGCAGCGACTCCAGCACCAGTGCCGCGACGGGGTCCAGCAGGTCCCTGGGCAGTACGGGTCCCCGGCGCGCCGGGGCGAGATCGCCGATGTCCCCGACCAGCTCCACCACTTCCGCGGCATCGGTGACCAGCACGGCCTCGCCCCTGAGAAGTTCGTGCACCCCCGCCGAGAGGCCGCTGGTGGCGGGGCCCGGCACGCCCATCGTGAAACGTCCGAGCCGCTGCGCGCTGCGCGCCGTGACCAGCGAGCCGCTGCGGTACTCCGCCTCCACGACGACCGTGCCCCGGGTGAGGGCGGCGATCACCCGGTTCCTGAGGACGAACCGGCTCTGCGTGGGATGACCGCCGGGCGGCAACTCGCCGATCACCAGCCCCTGTTCCGCGATGCGTCCGATCAACTCCGCGTGTCCGCGCGGGTAGACCACGTCGACCCCGCAGGCCAGCACCGCGACGGTGGCCCCGCCTGCGGCCAGCACCCCCCGGTGGGCGGCGCCGTCGACCCCGAACGCGGCCCCGGACACCACGACCCAGCCGCGCTCCGCGAGCCCGGTGCCGAGGGAGGCCGCCATGTGCGCCCCGTACGACGTGCAGGCCCGGGCTCCGACGACGGCGACGGACCGCAGCGCCCACATCCGCAGATACGGCCGTCCCCGTACCCACAGCCCGACCGGCCTGCCGTCCCCCAGATCGTCGAGCTGCCCGGGCCACTCCTCGTCACCGGGGCAGACGAAACGCCCTCCGACCGCGGCCACCGCCGCCAGATCCCGCGCGGGTCGGCCTCCGCCGCCCGCATCCGGTAACCGCCGAGCCGCTTGCCCGTCACGCCGGTCAGCACCTCGGCCGCTTCGTCGAATTCCAGCGAGGTGAGCCTGCGCATCAACTCCACCGCGCCGCACTCCCGCAGCCACCGCCCACCGGTCTCGTCCCCGGGCTCGATGACCCGGGTCAGCGCCGCCCTGGCCAGTCGTTCCCTCTCGCGCTCTCCCTCCCGCAGCCCCTCGCCCGAGCCCTCGACCACTCCGTCGACCGCCCCTCCGCTCACCGTTCCGCTCATCCCGCGCCTCCGATCAGCGCAGGAGCGCCCCGTGCGATGCCGGTCCGCAACTCCAGCGCCAGGTCGACGTGGCGGTCGTCGGGCCGGTCGCAGCCGGCCAGGTCGGCGACGGTCCAGGCGACACGCAGCACCCGGTCGAGGCCACGGGCCGTCAGCAGTCCGCGTTCCATGTCCCGTTCGGCCGCGCCGAGGGCTCCGGGCGCGGGCTGCCAGCGCGTACGCAGTTCATGCCCCGGCACATCGCTGTTGGTGTTCCACGGGGTGCCTTCCAGCCGCGCCGCCGCCCGCGCACCGTGCTTCCCGTACGCGCCCCGCGACCACCGCCGTCGGCTCACCGCGTCCACCCCGGCCCAGCAGGTCGGCGCGTTGCACCGGCTCCACCCCGACCCGCAGGTCGACCCGGTCGAGCAGCGGTCCCGACAGCCGCGCCTGGTACTTGCGGATCGCCGACGGCGGGCACTCGCACCCCGAACCGTGCAGGGTGTGCCGTCCGCACGGGCACGGGTTGGCCGCCAGAACCATCAGGAAGCGGGCGCGGCAGCCGCACCACGCCCGCACTGCGCGCCACCACCACATGCCCCGACTCCAGCGGCTGGCGCAACGAGTCCAGGGCCCGCCCGCTGAACTCGGGCGCCTCGTCCAGAAAGAGAATGCCGCGATGCGCGAGCGACACGGCTCCCGGCCTCGGCAGCCCGTTGCCTCCTCCGACGAGCGACTGCATCGTCGCGGAGTGGTGCGGGGCGCAGTACGGCGCCGTCCTGACCAGCGGCTCGCCCGGTGGCAGGATGCCCGCCACCGAGTGCACCGCGGTCACCTCCAGAGACTCCTTCCTGGTCAGCGGCGGCAGGACGGCCGGCATCCGCTCCGCCAGCATCGTCTTGCCGGCGCCCGGCGGCCCGTGGAGCAGGAGGTGGTGGCCTCCGGCGGCAGCGACCTCCAGGGCCGTGCGCGCGGCGTACTGCCCCGCGACGTCCGCCGAGGACGGCGCTGTCGCCCCCGCCCCCACGGTCACCGACGGCCAGCCCGGTGCCCACCCCCGCACCCGGCACCATCAGCCCGGCGAGCATGGCGTCGGGCCGCCCCTCCTCGGCCCGCTCCTCCTCGGGCACCTCGGCTCCGGTCAGCACAGCGATGAGCTGACGCAGGCTCCGTACACCGAGGACCGAGACCCCCGGCACCAACGCGGCCTCCGCCGCCGTCTGTTCCGGCACGACGACCTGGCCGTACCCGGCCTCGGCAGCGGCGAGGACGGCCGGCAGGATGCCGCGCACCGGCCGGACCCTGCCGTCCAGCCCCAGCTCCCCGATCACCACCAGGTCAGCGATCTCCCTGGGGTCGATACGCTCCGTCGCCCCGAGCACGGCGACGGCGACGGCGAGGTCGAACCCTGAGCCGCTTTTGGGTACGGAGGCCGGACTGAGCCCCACCGTGAGCTTCTTCTGCGGCCACTCGGCGCCGGAATTGACCACCGCCGCCCGCACCCGGTCCCGGCTCTCGACCAGGCTCTTGTCCGGCAGCCCCACCAGCGTGAAGGCTGCCACTCCCGGTTCCAGGTCGGCCTGGACCTCCACCACCACGCCCTCGACGCCGACCAGGGCCACCGAGCACGTACGCGCGAACCCCATCACGCCACCCCCCGCGCATGCTCGACGACGGGCGCTCCACGCCGGGGCAGCACCACCCCGACGAGGTCGATACGCACTCCACCCGGCGGCGGCCCCCCGTGCTCGTGCATCCAGCGCTCGGCGAGATGGCGCAGCCGCCCCGCCTTCGTGGTCCTGACGGCCTGCATCGGGTGCTCGAACGGTCCGGCCCTGCGGGTCTTGACCTCGCAGACGACCAGTGCGTCGCCGTCCCGGGCGACGATGTCGATCTCTCCCGCCCGGCAGCGCCAGTTGCGTTCCAGGACGGTCATACCGCCCTCGACGAGCTTGCGCGCGGCGAGATCCTCGCCGTACCGGCCGAGAGCTCCTGTGGCGTTCTTCGCGTTCATCCGGTCCACCTCCGGAACCGAATGTGCCGCGATCACCGCCAGTTAGTGGATCTTGGTGGACAACCCGCCAGTTGTGGACAACTCAGCCACTCGGAAGCTCGAGATCGCTCTTGTTGAGCTCCTCGATGTTCACGTCCTTGAACGTGAGTACCCGTACCTGCTTGACGAACCTCGCCGGCCTGTACATGTCCCAGACCCAGGCGTCCGCCATGGAAACTTCGAAGAAGACCTCCCCCTGGACCGAGTGCACCTGCATCTCGTAGTCGTTGGTGAGGTAGAAACGCCGCTCGGTCTCGATCACGTATTTGAACAGACCGACGACGTCGCGGTACTCCCGGTAGAGCTTCAGCTCCATCTCGGTCTCGTACTTCTCGAGGTCCTCGGCGCTCATGGCATGTTCCCCTTCAGCCTTGCGTCCCCACTATTGTGCGCCAGCCCCGTGCGCCCCTATGCGACTTCCGGGGCCAAGACCATCGGCGTACCAGGGGGACCCTCGTCGAGCAGCGTACGCAGCAGCCCGGCGAGCTTGATGGGGTACACCGTCTCACGCGTCGCGGACAGTTCGGCGGAGGTCCACCACCTCAGGCCCGCGACGCTCCGCCGCTCCAGTACGGTCAGCCCGTCCAGGGCGGTCTCGGTCTGCGCCGTACGGGCGAGGTAGAACCATTCGTCCTGGTCCCAGCGGCGCCCGTCGAACCGGAACGAGCAGTGCCGCTGCCAGATCACCGGGCCGAGCTCGACCTCTGTGATCCCCGTCTCCTCCGCGAGTTCGCGCAGCGCGGCCTCGGCCCGTGTCTCGTCGCCCTCGAGCCCGCCGCCCGGGGTGAACCACCAGGTGTTCGCCGGGTCCTCCGGCTCGTACCCGTGCATCAGCAGGACGCGGTCGTCCGGGTCGAGCAGGATCACCCGCGCGACCTTCCGGAGCCGCGTCTGCGCCTCCGGCCCGGCCTCCGCCCGAGGCTCCGGTTCCGCCTGCGCTCCCGCCGCCGCCATTTCCGCTTCCACCGTCACCTCACCGTCCACCGCGTCCACCGGTACCCGCCTTGCTCCGCCCGACTCGCTGTGCGACAGGCCCGTACGCCGCCCCGCCGAAGATCAGCACCACGCCCGCCACCACAGCGGCCAGCACGGGGGCGACCGGCCCCGGCGCCGAAACCCCGCCGGGCAGTGCCGCGAAGGCCGTCGGCCGGTCGATCATCCCGCCCGGCGGCCAGGCCACGGCGTCCACGCGCGAGTCCACACGGCTCACCGGAACCGTTCCCTTCGCAGCGTCCTGGATATGTCCCCGCGAGTCCACCGACGTACGCCGCTCGTCACCCAGCAGGAAGAGGTGCCCCTCGGGCACCTCGGAGGTGAAGGGGGTGGTCGACGCCGGCTCTCCGTCCCGCAGATACGGCTCGTCCAGGGGCTTGCCGTTCAGCGTGAGACGTCCGTCCTCGTCGCAGCAGGCGATCTTGTCGCCGCCGACCCCGACCACGCGCTTGACCATCGGCAGATCGCCCCACACCGGGTCCGTGAAGACCACCACGTCTCCGCGCCGCACCTCACCCCCGTCGATGCGCTGGGCGAGCACCCGGGCCCCCGCCTTGATCGAGGGGGCCATCGAATCGGTCGGGACCGTGTACGGCTTGTACTGCACCGCTCCCCAGGCGAAGCCGCCGAGGAAGAGCACACAGCCGACGGCCACGGCCAGCCCGGACAATGCGTTGCCGAGCCGGCCGCGGCCGCCTTCTGTACGTCCTGTTCCGCTCATCGCAGCGCTCCCCGCCTCGGAGATCGAAAATCGCTGATCCGAGCGGCACCCTACCCGGCGGTACGTCCGCCGGTCAGCCTTTGCCTGCGCCAGAGCACCAGCGGCACCGCTCCCGCGAGCCCCAGGGCACCGGGCGCCGCGGACATCGCGGCCGCACTCAGCCCCGGCTGGTCGAAGGTGCCGGGAACCGACAGCACGGACCAGCGGTCGATCGGCCACGCCACCACGACGGCGCGCCCGACGACCTCGTCGTTCGAGACCGTGCCGTGGCCGGGCAGTTCCTGGTGGTAACGCGAGTCCAGCGAGTTCTGCCGGTGGTCGCCCATCACCCAGATCCGGCCGTCGGGCACCTTGAGCGGTCCGAACGGCTCGTCGTTGCACGGGGTGTCGCCGGGGAAGACGAACGACTTCTCGTCGAGCGCCTTCCCGTTCACCTCGACCGGCCCGTTCTTCTTGCACTCGACCGTGTCCCCGCCGACCGCGATGACCCGCTTGATCAGGTCTTTCTCCTCCGCGGACGGCATCAGGCCGATGAAGCTGAGGAACTTCTGGGCGATGTTCGGCTCCGGCGCCGCGGTGTTCTCCAGCCAGCCGCCCGGGTCGTGGAACACCACGACCTCGCCGCGCTGCGGCTCAGAGCCGAACCAGGGCGTCAGCTTGTCGACCAGCACCCGGTCGCCCCGCTGCAAGGTGTTCTGCATCGAGTCCGAAGGGATGGAGAACGCCTGCACCAGGAAGGTCTTGATCAGCAGGGCGAGCAGGAGCGCGATGCCGATCAGCAGCGGCAGCTCTTTCCAGAACGAACGCGGCTTCTTCGGGCCCGCGCTGCCGATGCCGTCGCTGCTGGTGCCTGCGCTGTTGCTGGTCGTGTCTTCGCCTCGTGCGTCATCAGTCACGGCTGCGGGTGACTCCGGTCGTTCCTCGGGCTCGTCGCGTTCGGATCGTGCGCCGACCGCCAAATCCCCCACATCCACTCCTCACTCCGTTCCACCGCCCGCGCCATGTCAGGCGCAGGCCCACCACTCCCATAACGAGCGGGAGTTCCGCAGGGGTCGGGAGCAGGATCACCGCGTTCGGATCCTGGGACGACACCCTATTCGACGGTCCGGCCGCCGAGGCCGCCCCGGCGCGCGCGTCAGGGACCGTCGCGTACGTCCCGGGCTCCTCCAGCTTCCGCCAGTGCCCGAAGGGCCACGCGATGACGACGGCGCGCCCGACGACCTTCTCCTCCCCGACGGTGCCCTGGAACTCCTCGTCCAGGTGGAAGCGGGAATCGGCGGAGTTCGACCGGTGGTCCCCCATCACGAAGAGCCGCCCGGCGGGCACCACCACATCGAATTCCAGCTCGGAGGGGCGGTCGCCGGGATTCAGGTACGGCTCCGCGAGCGGTACGCCGTTGACGGTGACCCGCCCGTCCTTGTCGCAGCACGTGACGGTGTCCCCGCCTACCGCGACCACCCGCTTGATCAGGTCCTGCTCGTCCTCGGACGGCAGCAGTCCGATGAACGTCAGGGCTTCCTTGATCTGCTTGACGACCACCGGATCGTCCTGGACGCCGGTCTTCTCCTCCTGCAGCCAGCCGCCGGGGTCCTTGAAGACCACGACGTCACCGCGCTGCGGCTTCGACCCGAACCACGGTGTCAGCTTGTCGACCAGCACCCGGTCGCCGATCCGGATCGTCTGCTCCATCGAGCCGGACGGGATCACGAAGGCCTGTACCAGGAAGGTCTTGAGTACGAGCGCGATCAGCAGCGCCACCGTGATGAGGATCGGTATCTCTTTCACGGCCGACCGCTGCCGCCGCCGTTTCACCCGCCGTGCCAGCTTGCGCCGGTCCGCCCTGCCCGGCAGCGCGGGCCCGCCCGTCGGCCGCGTACCCGTCGGGCAGCGGGTGTCCGCACGGTGGCTCGCCCGGGACCGCCCGCGGTTACCCATGGGACCCGGCCGGACCGGGCGCGGTGACGCCGGTGAAGTACGGGATCCGTCCAGCGAGGTCCAGCGGCCCACCGGCCAGCCGATCCAGTCCGCCCGCCCGACAAGCTTCTCGACGGGGACCATGCCGCCGCCCGGCTCGCCCAGGTGGTCGCGGGAGTCGCGGGAGTGCGACCTGTGGTCGCCCATGACCCACAGCGTGCCCTGCGGTACGACGATGTCGAACGGCACCTGCGACGGGGCGTCGCCCGGGTACAGGTACTCCTCGTCCACCGGCCGGCCGTTCACCTCGACCCTCCCCCGCTTGTCGCAGCACACGACCCGGTCGCCGCCCACACCCACCACGCGCTTGATGTAGTCGGTCTCGGCGGGCTCGGCCAGACCCACGGCCGCCGCCGCCCACCGCACCAGCCCGGCGACCGGGTTCCCGGCGGGCTCCTCGCGCACGAAGGACCCGGTGCCGTCGAACACGACCACGTCACCGCGGAGCGGTACGGACCCGAAACGGTACGCCAACTTGTTGACGAGCACCCGGTCGCCGATGGCGAGGGTGGGCTGCATCGAGCCGCTGGGAATCAGGAAGGGCTGCATCACGAAGGTGCTGAACAGCAGCAGGAAAGCCGTGCACGTGAGGCCCAGCAGGGCCGGCCTGCGCCACGGGGCGTCGAGAAAACGCACGGAGCGCGACCGCTCCTCCTCCCCTGCTGCGGGGCCGGAGGAACGGTCGCGCTCCGTGTCGTGTGGTTCGGTGTCCATCGGGACGTGAGCCTATCCGGCCGGTCCCAGGAGCCGAGTCCGCGATCAGCGGTCGCGCTTCTCCTTGATCTTCGCGGCCTTGCCGCGCAGCTCACGGAGGAAGTACAGCTTCGCGCGACGGACGTCACCGCGGGAGACGAGCTCGATCTTCTCGAAGATCGGGCTGTGCACCGGGAAGGTGCGCTCGACGCCGACGGAGAAGGAGACCTTGCGGACCGTGAAGGTCTCGCGGACGCCCGAACCCTGGCGGCGGATGACTACGCCCTTGAACTGCTGCACACGCGAGCGGTTGCCCTCGATGACGCGAACGTGGACGTTCACGGTGTCACCGGGACGGAACGCGGGAAGGTCGGTGCGCAGCGATGCGGAGTCGACGGAGTCGAGAAGGCTGGACATGTGAGTCTGCTTCCTCGCCGATGCCACAGGTCATCGACGGAATTCGATAAGAGAGTTTCGGGGTGCTGTCCGCGTCGGGCGGGCGTCGTTCCCCCTGTGGCAGGGGCGCACGCCGGACGTACAGCAGCGGCTCATTCTTCCACGGCCTCGGGGTTACGCCCAAATCGGCCGTCGGGGCCGGGCCGCCAGCCGAGGATGCTCAGCATCTCGCGGTCCTTCTTGTCGAAGGCCGCGGGATCGCAGCGCTCGATGAGGTCCGGCCTGTTGGCGGTCGTACGGCGCAGCGCCTCGTCCCGCCGCCACCGGGCGATCTTCCCGTGGTGCCCGCTGAGCAGGACGTCCGGGATCTCGCGGCCGCGCCACTCGGGCGGCTTGGTGTAGACGGGGCCTTCGAGGAGGCTGGCCATGGCGCCGGGCGCGAAGGAGTCGTCGCGGTGCGATTCGGCGTTGCCGAGGACACCGGGCAGCAGCCGGGCCACGGCCTCGGTGATCACCAGTACGGCGGCCTCGCCGCCGGCCAGGACGTAGTCCCCGATGGAGACCTCGTACACCGGCATCCGGGTGGCGTACTCGTCGATGACGCGGCGGTCGATGCCCTCGTAGCGTGCGGGCGTGAAGACCAGCCACGGCCGCTCGGAGAGCTCCACGGCGAGTTCCTGGGTGAAGGGGCGGCCGCTGGGGGTGGGCACGACCAGCACCGGGCCGTGCGCCCCGCCCTCGTAGCCGTCGGCCAGGGCGTCGTCGAGGGCGGCGAGGGGCCGGTCTTCATGACCATGCCGGGGCCGCCGCCGTAAGGGGTGTCGTCGACCGTGTTGTGGCGGTCGTACGTCCACTCCCTGAGGTCGTGCACACGGACGTCGAGCTGCCCGCGCGCGCGGGCCTTGCCGACGAGCGAGACGTTCAGCGGTTCCAGGTACTCGGGGAAGATCGTGACGACGTCGAGCCTCATGCGCCGCCGTCCCCGCTCCTGTCGCTCCCGTCACCGGTCTCGTCCCCCGACGAGGCGACCTCGGCCTGGCTGCCGTCGATCAGCCCCGGCGGCGGGGTGATCACCGCACGCTGCTCCTCCAGGTCGATCTCGGCGACGATCTCCTCGACGAAGGGGATCATCACCTCGCTGCCGTCGGGCCGCTTCACGATGAACAGGTCCTGGGAGGGCAGGTGGGTGATCTCGGTGATCCGGCCGATCCCGGTGCCGTCGGCCAGGACGACGTCGAGGTCCATCAGCTGGTGGTCGTAGAACTCCTCGGGGTCCTCCGGAGTCTCCTGCGGATCGACCTCGGCGATGAGGAGGGTGTTGCGCAGTGCCTCGGCGGCCGTACGGTCCTTGACGCCCGCGAAGCGCAGCAGCAGCCTGCCGCTGTGCACCCGGCCGGTCTCGATCGTCAGCGGCCCGGCGGAGGCCGGGTCCGTGGCGAGCACGGCGCCCGGTCCGAGCCGAAGCTCCGGCTCGTCCGTACGTACCTCGACCGTGACTTCGCCCTTGATCCCGTGGGCGCGGCCGATCCGCGCGACTACGAGCTGCACTTCTTCTCCTGTCGTACGACTACGGGCCGGGGAAGGCTCTGGAGCCCTCCCCGGCCCGAGCCGGCGTATCTAGGTAAAGCGGTCAACTTTGTCAGCGGACCTGGTCCACGTCGACGAGGTCGACGCGGATGCCACGGCCGCCGATGGCGCCCACGACCGTACGCAGGGCGCGAGCGGTGCGGCCGTTGCGGCCGATCACCTTGCCGAGGTCGTCCGGGTGAACCCGGACTTCCAGCACGCGCCCGCGGCGCAGGGTGCGCGAGGCCACCTGCACATCGTCGGGGTTGTCGACAATGCCCTTCACGAGGTGCTCAAGAGCCTCCTCGAGCATGCTCAGGCCTCGGTCGACTCGGTGGACTCGGCCGCGGGAGCCTCGTCGGCCTTCTTGTCGGCCTTCTTCGCCTTCTGAGTGATCGCCTCGCCCTTGGACTCGTCGCCACCCTCGAGACCCTTGGCGAACGCGTCGAACGCGGCACGCTTGTCGGCCTTCGGCTCCGGCTGGAGCAGCGGCGCGGGGGCCGGAAGGCCCTTGTGCGCCTGCCAGTCGCCGGTGAGCTTCAGGATGGCCATGACCGGCTCGGTCGGCTGGGCGCCGACGGAAAGCCAGTACTGGGCACGCTCGGAGTTGACCTCGATGCGCGAGGGGTTCTGCACCGGGTGGTACAGACCGATCTCCTCGATGGCCCGGCCGTCACGGCGGGTACGGGAGTCGGCGACGACGATGCGGTAGTGAGGCGAACGGATCTTGCCCAGACGCTTCAGCTTGATCTTGACTGCCACTGGAGTGGTGTCTCCTGGTCTATGACGTGGTGGGGCACAACAAGATGCCACGTGGGGTTGCGGTACTCGGGGTGCCCGATGGACGCGTCAGCCGGAGGCGAGAGGGTTCCTGTGCGGCTGTCGAGTACAGCTAGCCATTGTGCCACACACCTGCGACACGGCATCACCCGGCCGGCACCGCTGCCCACCTGGCGGAAGCAACGACAAAAAGGACGGTCAGCTCGCCGCGGCCACCACTTCCGGGATGCGGAACGGCTTTCCGCAGCCGCCGCACACGATCGGGGCCTGGGCCAGGACGACGGAACGACGCGGACGTTGCGCCCGCAGTCGCAGACTGCCTTGACCCGCACCCCGCCGCCGGACGAGCCGTGCCGGGCGGCAGGCCCGCGGAAAGTGCGCTTGGTGTCCGCGGCGTCGCGACCGTGTGCGCCTTGAGGGCGCGCTGGAGCCGCTCGATCGTCGGCCGGTAACGCCGCCTCGCCTCGGGGTTGAGCGAGACCAGCGAGAAGCCGCTGCTGGGGTGCGGCTCCTCGGGGTGGTCGAGGCCCATCTCCTCGGCGATCGCGAGGAATCTGCGGTTGTGGTAGCGGCCGGCACGTGAGGTGTCACGGACACCGCGTGCGGCGGCGATGCCGTGGACTGCCTCGTGCAGCAGTCGTTCGAAGGAGAGTTCCGCTCCGCAGGCGGACGAGGACTCTCCGATCAGGGACTCGGGCGCGGCTAGATCTGGCAGCTCGGGGTGGTACCGCTGAATGTCGGCCCACGCCTGCGCCAGCTCTGCGGCGAGAACAGGTGGTGTCGTGCTCACGTCGTGACAACGAGCCGGGGTGCCCCGGTGTTCCTATTCCGGGCCATCCCAAATAATTTGCACGTACCCGTCAGTTGCCGTTGATGCGTCCTGACGAGGGCGGGTGCGCTGATCTGCGGAGGACTCGCCCAGCACCCGTCAACACGGGGCGTACCCGCGCGTACGCCCCGGCGCGTAGACAAAGACCGCACGCCGGGGCATCAGTTGCTCCGGGCGGCGCGAGTGGCTCTCCGGGCGCCGGCGGGCGTTCCCGCGGGCACGGGCCACGGCAGCGACAGTACTGGGGTCGCTCCCGGCCTCCGGCACCGCCCCGCCCCCGGAAACAGACGCCGCACGGCCGCGGCCTCGCACGGTCGCGTTCCCCTCCCGTGGCGCGATCGGCTCGTCGGCGGCACTCTGGAACCTGATATCCGCTCCGGCGCGGGGGCGCACGGCAGGGGCACGCAAGCATTGCCCTTCAACCCCTGGACTTGGTGCCGGATGCGGAGTTCCCTGGCATACGGGGAGTACGAGCGCACGCACACGGGGGACGTCCATCAGGACACGTAATGACCTCTCGGCGGATTGGGGCGCTTTCGATGACACCTACGCTCGTCCGGCACCACCCGAACGCGGCTTCGCCGCCGGCGACGGACGCGGGTGCACGCGCCCGCGACTGGGCCGAGATCCAGGAACGGATGCTGGTCCCGCTGTACGAAGCGGCGTACGAGCGGCTCGAGGTAGGCCCCGCCACCCGGCTGCTCGGCCTCGGCTGCGGTTCGGGCCTCGCCCTGCTGATCTCCGCGTCGCGCGGTGCGCACGTGACAGGCGTCGAATCCGACCGCGCCCGGGTCGCGCTGGCCCGTGAGCGCCTGCTGTCGGACGCGCCGCAGAGCGGCGGCCGGGAGGGCGCGCCTCACGGAACCACCCGGTTGTTCGAAGGCGGTTCGGCGGAGGTCTGCGACACCGCCGCCCCCGCGTACAACCTCGTCACCGCGTTCGAGCCGCTGGGCTGCGCGGCCGGTGATTCCGACGGGCTCACCGCGGCGCTCGAAAGCGCGATACCGCTCGCCGAACGGGGCAGTGAAGTGGTCCTGGCCGGCTGGGGACCGCCCGAGCGCTGTGCGACCTCCGCGGTGCTGCGGGTCGCCTCCCGGCTGGCCGAGAGCCCGCGCGCCGTCGGCCGCGGCTGGCGTCCCGCGCTCAGGGACGACCTGGAGGACGTGGCCTCGCGGGCCGGACTGAAACCGGACGGCTCGGGGCGGGTCGCGTGCCCCTTCGGCTACGCCGACATGGACAGCGCCGTACGCGGACTCCTGTCGACCGGACTGTTCGACGCGGCAGTACGGGCCACGGACCCGGCGCAGGTGACGAAGGAGCTCACCGAGGCTCTCCACCCCCATGTGCGGCGGGACGGAACGGTCTGGATGTCCAACGTCTTCCGCTACCTGATCGCGCGTACGCCGTGAGCGGCGTGGGCGCCCGCTCCGGGGAAGGAGCGGGGCGCCCACGGCGCTGTACGTACTACGGCCGGGCGTCAGCCCATGAACTTCTTGAACTCGTCGGGCAGTTCGAAGTTCTGGTCCCCCTGGCCGGCCGGCAGGCCCAGCGCGCCGCCCGACTGCGCGGCCTGCTCACGGCGCTCGGCCGCGGCCTGCTCCTCCAGCTTCCGCTTCATCGGGTTGCCGCTCTTGCGCTTGCCCTTGGCCTGCTTCTGCTGCTTCTTCTGACGGCCGGGGCCACCGCCCATGCCCGGGATGCCGGGCATGCCCGGCATCCCGCCGCCCTGGGCCATCTTCGACATCATCTTGCGCGCCTCGAAGAACCGCTCCACCAGGTTCTTCACGGCACTGACATCGACGCCCGAGCCCTTGGCGACACGGGCCCGGCGCGAGCCGTTGATGATCGTCGGGTCCTGGCGCTCGGCGGGGGTCATCGACTTGATGATCGCGGCCGTACGGTCCACGTCGCGCTCGTCGATGTTGGCGATCTGCTCCTTGATCTGCCCCATGCCGGGCATCATGCCGAGCAGCTTGGAGATGGAGCCCATCTTCCTGACCTGCTCCATCTGGGCCAGGAAGTCGTCGAGCGTGAACTCCTTCGGGCCCTTCGCCAGCTTGGCCGCCATCGCTTCGGCCTCTTGCTGGCTGAAGGTCTGCTCGGCCTTCTCGATGAGCGACAGCATGTCGCCCATGCCGAGGATGCGGGACGCCATGCGGTCCGGGTGGAACGCGTCGAAGTCGTCCAGCTTCTCGCCGTTGGAGGCGAACATGATCTGGCGGCCGGTCACCTTGGCGATCGACAGGGCGGCACCACCACGGGCGTCACCGTCGAGCTTGGACAGCACCACGCCGTCGAAGCCGACGCCGTCGCGGAAGGCCTCGGCGGTGTTGACCGCGTCCTGGCCGATCATCGCGTCGACGACGAAGAGGACCTCGTCGGGGCTGACGGCGTCGCGGATGTCCGCGGCCTGCTGCATCAGCTCCTGGTCGATACCGAGGCGGCCCGCGGTGTCGACGATGACGATGTCGTGCAGCTTGTTCTTGGCGTACTCGATGGAGTCCTTGGCGACCTGGACCGGGTCACCGACGCCGTTGCCGGGCTCCGGCGCGTACACCGCGACACCGGCGCGCTCGGCGACGACGCTCAGCTGGTTGACGGCGTTGGGACGCTGGAGGTCACAGGCGACCAGGATCGGCGAGTGGCCCTGGCCCTTGAGCCACAGGCCCAGCTTTCCGGCGAGGGTCGTCTTGCCGGCGCCCTGGAGACCCGCGAGCATGATCACGGTGGGCGGGTTCTTGGCGAACCGCAGACGGCGGGTCTCGCCGCCGAGGATGCCGACGAGCTCCTCGTTGACGATCTTGATGACCTGCTGCGCGGGATTCAGCGCCTGCGAGACCTCGGCCCCGGCGGCACGCTCCTTGACCTGCTTGATGAACGCCCGGACGACGGGCAGCGCGACATCCGCTTCCAGCAGCGCGATACGGATCTCACGTGCCGTGGCGTCGATGTCCGCCTCGGACAGGCGGCCCTTGCCCCGGAGGTTTTTGAATGTCGCTGCGAGGCGGTCGGAAAGAGTATCGAACACGGCGGTCGCGAATCCTCGGGTCGGGGGACGGGTGGACACAGATGCCCCCAGGGTATCTGTCCGTCCGCGGTGGGGTCTGCCCCCCCGGCCCGCCCCCCCGCTCCTCAGCGGAGCGCGCCCTCCAGTGACCTGGCCACCTCGGCCGCCTCGATCTCCGGGAGCGGGGCGCCTTCGGGCCCTGTGACGTAGAAGGCGTCGACCGCGTTCGCGCCCAGGGTCGAGACGTGCGCGCTGCGCACCCGCACCTTTGCCGACTCCAGGGCGTGGCCGATGCGGTGCAGCAGGCCCGGGGCGTCCTGTGCGCGCACCTCGATCACCGTCGCGAGCCGGGACCCGGCGGGGGCGACCGTCACGCGGGGCGGCGGGGCCTGTGCGCCCCGCCTGCGCGGGTTCTTCTCGTACGCGCGCTCCCGCTCCGCGAGGCGGGCCGGGATGTCGAGCGAGCCGTCCAGGGCGCGTACGAGATCGGCGCGCAGCCGGACGGCCTGGGGCAGCGATCCGTACTCCGCCGCCACCCGCCAGTCGAGCAGCAGTACGCGGCCCTCGACGCCGGGGCGCCGGCCACCACCGAGGGCGGAAGTTCGGCGGCCCGCAGTTCCGCCGTGCGTACGGTCAGCCGGTGCATCGCCAGTACTCCGGCCACCGCGGGCAGGACACCGGGCTGGTCCGGTACGGCGATCAGCAGCTCGACGCCGAGCGGCTCCGGCTCCTCGGCCGCGTCCTCCCCGTGGCCCTCCGGCTGCGCGCGCAGCGAGAGGACGGGCCCGCCGGTACGGAACGCTCGACGGCGAGGCGTTCCTGCTCGGCACTGGGGGCGGCGGGTTCGGGTTCGGCCGGGGCTTCGCCCGCGAGGACGGCGGCGACGCGTTTCACCAGGTCGGCGACGAGCGCAGGCGCGGCCAGGTGGACCAGGCGGCGGGCCCGGTGGCCAGCGCGTCGGCCTCGGTGAGGGCGTGCAGGAGTTCGAGGGTGCCGGTCGCCTTGACCGCGTCGGCCACGGAGCGGACGGTGGCCGGGTCGTCCAGGTCACGCCGGGTCGCGGTCTCGACGAGGAGGAGGTGGTGGCGTACGAGCGTGGCGATCACGCCGACATCCGCGCGGTCGAAGCCGATCCGGGTGGCGATGTCGCGGGCGACGATCTCGCCGGCCACCGAGTGGTCGCCGGGCCAGCCCTTGCCGAAGTCGTGCAGCAGGGCGGCGGTCAGCAGCAGGTCGGGGCGCCCGACCCGGCGGGTGAGCGCGGAGGCCCGTACGGCCGTCTCGACCAGGTGCCGGTCGACGGTCCAGGTGTGGACGGGGTTGCGCTGCGGGCGGCACCGCACCCGCTCCCAGTCCGGCAGCAGCCGGGTGATGAGTCCCTCGGCCTCCAGTGCCTCCCACACCCCGACGGTCGCCTCGCCCGCGCCGAGGAGGGTGACGAGTTCCTCGCGCGCCTCGGCCGGCCAGGGCACGGGCAGCGGCTTGGCGACGGCCGCGAGGCGGCGTACGGCGTGCAGGGAGACGGGCAGCCCCGACTGGGCCGCGGCGGCGGCGGCCCGCAGCGGGAGCACGGCGTCGAGCTGCGGGGCGCGCGGTGCGGGCGAGCACCACCTCGCCGTCCTGCTCGACGACTCCTTCCGCGAGCGGGGTGCGGTCGGTGGCAGGGGTTCTGCTGCCGAGCATGGCGCGCAACCGGGGGCGCAGCGACCGGGCGCGCAGGACCCGGTTCACCTCGCGCCAGGTGACGTCGCGGCGTAGGAGACTGGTGCGCGCCGCTTCGTACACCTCGCGCAGCAGGGTGTCGGCGTCCAGCAGACCGAGCTCGGCGGCGACCTGGTCCTGCTCCTGGAGGGCGAGGCGGTCGGTGGCGCGTCCGGTGGTCAGGTGCAGCGGCGTCGCGTACGTCGAAGAGCCGGCGCCGCGCCGCGTCGAGGCCCTCGCGCGGGGCGTCGGCGAGCCAGGAGCGCGACGGCGCGCAGGGCGGTGGTGTCGCGCAGACCGCCGCGTGCCTCCTTGAGGTCGGGTTCGAGGAGGTACTGCAGTTCGCCCTGGCGTACGGCCCGTTCCTGGCAGAGCTCGTGGAGTTCGGGCAGCCGCTTGGGGGCGAGGTTGCGCCAGTCGGCGAGTACGGCGGTGCGCAGTCCCGCGGTGACGCCGAGGTCGCGGCGACGTGCCGGGCGTCGAGGAGTCCGAGGTGCACTTTGAGGTCCTCGCCGGCGGTGGTGCGGGCCTCGGCGGGCGTGCGTACGGAGTGGTCGAGGGCGATGCCCAGGTCCCACACCGGGTACCAGACGCGGTCGGCGAGGGTCGCGATCGCGGCCTTGTCGGCGCTTCCGTCGTGCAGGAGGAGAAGGTCGAGGTCGCTGCGCGGCGAAAGCTCGCCCCGGCCGTATCCGCCGACGGCGACGAGGGCCGCGCCGCGGACCCCCGTTTCGAGGGCGGCCGTGGTGAACAGCGCGCCCAGCCAGTCGTCGGTCAGCCGGGCGAGGCCGGAGCGGCGCGGCGGCCCGGACCGCGACTTCTCCTGGAGAAGTCGCAGCCGGGCCGCCGCGTAGCCGCTGGGTCCCGAGTCGTCGGACGGTTCGGTGGTCACTTCAACGCTCGTCACCCAGCAGCTCCCGTTCTGTGCGTTCCGGTACCAGGACGTCCGGTCAGAGGGCGTCCGGGCCGCGTTCGCCGGTCCGTACCCTGACCGCCGTCTCGACCGGCACACTCCACACCTTGCCGTCACCGATCTTGCCGGTGCGGGCGGCTTTCACCACTACCTCGATGAGCTGTTCGGCGTCACTGTCCTCGACCAGCACCTCGATCCGGATCTTCGGTACGAGGTCGACCGTGTACTCGGCGCCGCGGTAGACCTCGGTGTGACCGCGCTGGCGGCCGTACCCGCTGGCCTCGGTGACCGTGAGTCCCTGGACTCCGAAGGCCTGGAGGGCCTCCTTGATCTCGTCGAGCCGGTGCGGCTTCACGACCGCGGTGATGAGCTTCATGCGTCCACCTTCTTGTTCTGCGTCGCGGCGCCCGTCCTGTCGGTCCGGCCGGGCTCGGACACGGCCGTGCGGGAGGCCGAACCGCCGCCCGCTCCGCTGAAGTCGTATGCGGTCTCGGCGTGTTCGACCTGGTCGATGCCGGAGACCTCGTCGTCCTCGGGGACCCGCATGCCCATCACCTTGTCGATGACGAAGGCGAGGAGCGCGGAGACCACCAGAGAGTAGGCCAGTACGGCGAAGACGCCCACGGCCTGCTTGCCGAGCTGGTCGAGCCCGCCGCCGTAGAAGAGACCCTTGGCGTCGGACTGGACGCCGCCGGTGGCGAAGAAGCCGACGAGGAGGGAGCCGGCGATGCCGCCGACGAGGTGGACGCCGATGACGTCCAGGGAGTCGTCGTAACCCAGCTTGTACTTGAGGCCGACGGCCATCGCGCACAGCAGACCGGCGATGACGCCGACGGCGATCGCGCCGAGCGGGCTGACGGAGCCGCCGGCCGGAGTGATCGCGACGAGGCCCGCGACGGCGCCGGAGGCTGCGCCCAGGGTGGTGAACGAGCCGTGCCGGATCTTCTCGTACGCCAGCCAGGCGAGCATGGCGGCGGCGGTGGCGACCTGGGTGTTGAGGAACATCACGGCGCCGACGCCGTCGTCGTTGCCCAGCCAGGAGCCGGCGTTGAAGCCGAACCAGCCGAACCACAGGAGCCCGGCGCCGAGCATCACCAGCGGCAGGCTGTGCGGGCGCATCGGGTCCTTCTTGAAGCCGACGCGCTTTCCGATGACGAGGATGACGCCGAGCGCCGCGGCGCCGGCGTTGATGTGGACGGCCGTGCCGCCCGCGAAGTCGATGACGCCCATCTCGAAGAGCCAGCCGCCGGTGCCCCACACCCAGTGCGCGACCGGGAAGTAGACGACGGTGACCCACAGGGCGACGAACAGCGCCCAGGCGGTGAACTTGACGCGGTCCGCCAGGGCGCCGCTGATCAGGGCGGGGGTGAGGATCGCGAACATCAGCTGGAAGGCGGCGAAGACGTAGACCGGGATGGTGTAGCCGTCCCAGAGCTCGGTGACTCCGATGCCGCTCAGTCCGACGTACTCCGAGGACCAGCCGACGACCGAGCCGATGTCGGTGCCGAAGGCGAGGCTGAAGCCGTACAGCACCCAGAGGATCGTGACGATCCCGAGGCTGATGAAGCTCATCATCAGCATGTTCAGGGTGGACTTGACGCGGACCATGCCTCCGTAGAAGAAGGCCAGGCCCGGCGTCATGAGCATCACCAGGGCGGAACAGATGAGCATGAAGCCGGTATTGGCGGCAGACAGTTCGATCTTGTCTGCGGCAAGCGTCGTGATGCCTGGAGGCATCGGCGTCTCCTCGTCGTCGGTGCGGCCCGTGCGGGGGCGGAGCCTGGTGGCCTGCCGGCCTGGTGGCCGGTTCGGCAGCAAAGGGGTGCGCCGCTTATGGGCCATGAGGTTGGCGCAGCGCGGTTTCGGCCGATGCCACCCGATGTTTCGCACCAGTGACGAAGAGGTCGTGCGTGTTACGTACGGGTGAACCGCCGGACCGGGGCCGTCGGCCGTCGATACCCTCTGCCCACGGCAGGCGCCGCACAGCGAAAACCGTCGCGACCGCCACCCTGCTGGCCTGGCGCGGGGGAGCCGAGTCGGGCTTTACGGGGTGGCCGGTCGCGACCGGCGCATGGGGCGGCGCGGGCCGGGTCTCAGACCGCTTCCGCGGCTTCGGGCAGCTGGGCTGCGAGCCTGTCGGTGAGATCGAGGACTTCGAGGCGACGTCGCCGAAGTCCCTGGCGGCGGTGTCGACGGTCTTGCGGAGCCGGTTGTTCACCCGCTCGGAACGGACGCGTTTGGCGACCACGAGAGCCTTTTCGGCCAGTACGACGGACTGTTCGGGTTCGCGTTTCAGCAGATGCACGGTGGCCATGCCGATGAGGTTCAGTGCATACGAACGCTGGTGTTCGTCGTCCTTGCCGAAGAGCTCCACCGCGCGCTCCATGACGGGCTCGGAGAGCGAGGCGTAGGTGGGGCTGCGTCCGGCGACATAGGCCAGGTCGCGGTACGAGTGGGCGTTCTCGCCGTTGAGTTCGGCCTCGGAGAAGAAGCGGATCCAGTCGGGCTCGGGCTCGCCGTCCAGGCCGGCGTCCGCGAAGGTGTCCTCGGCCATCCGGACGGCCCGCTTGCACTTGCTGGGCTGGCCGATGTTGGCGTAGGCGCGGGCCTCCATCGCATACAGCATCGCCTGGGTCCGGGGCGTGGCGCAGTCGCGGCTGCCGTACTGCGCGAGGTGGACGAGTTCCAGCGCGTCGTCGGGGCGGCCGAGGTGGATCATCTGGCGGCTCATGTTCGACAGGACGTAACTGCCGAACGGCTTGTCACCGGCTTCCTTGGCGGCGTGCAGGGCGAGCACGAAGTACTTCTGCGCTGTGGGGTGCAGGCCCACGTCGTAGCTCATCCAGCCGGCCAGCTCGGCCAGTTCGGCGGCGCATTTGAAGAGCCGCCTGGACGTGGCCCCGGGCTGCGGTTCCTGGAGCAGGTCCGTGACTTCGTGGAGCTGTCCGACGACGGCCTTGCGCCGCTGCCCGCCGCCGCACTGGGCGTCCCACTGGCGGAACATCATGGTCGTGGACTCCAGCAGGTCCAGCTCCGGCCCCGAGAGCCGGGACGGCCGCCGCGAGGGCGCGGCCGCCTCCGGGCGGTCGGGGCCGCCGGGGGGCCCGGGGGACGAGCCAGCGCTGCATGGGCTCGATGAGGGCGGGTCCCGCGGCGAGCGCCAGCGAGGTCCCGAGGAAGCCGCGCCGCGCGAGCATCAGGTCGCTGCGTGAGAACTCGCTGAGCAGGGCGACCGTCTGGGGGCCCGTCCAGGGCAGGTCGACTCCGGACACGGAGGGTGACTGGTGCGCGGAGCGCAGACCGATGTCCTCGACGGCGACGACGCTGCCGAACCGCTCGGAGAAGAGCTCGGAGAGGATGCGCGGGATCGGCTCGCGCGGCTGCTCGCCGTCCAGCCAGCGGCGCACGCGTGAGGTGTCCGTGCTGATGTGGTGCGCGCCCATCTGGCGCGCTCTGCGGTTCACTTGGCGGGCGAGCTCGCCCTTCGACCAGCCGCTGCGCACGAACCACGAGCCCAGCTGCTCGTTCGGGCGCTTTCCAGCGTTCGTACCGCCTGCGCCACTGCCGCCCACTGGAACGCCCCCATCCACTGAAACCTCTATGCGCGAACCCGTAACAGAATGCCGCGAGTCACGCCCTGCCGTCCGAGGAATGCCCCTCTCGAACACGAATCCGGCTTGCCTCCGGCATACCCGCACGTGTCGTGATCTCCGGGGGGTTCATGCACCGAAAGTAATCTTACGATCACCCATCCGCCATGGCGTTTCCATAAACGCCACCATTCGCCACCCCTTCGAATGAACTCTCCCGGGGCCGGGCGCGCTTCACTTGACGTACGACGATCGAGAGTCGGCGGAGCGATGCGCGTCAGGTGGTGCGGCCCGGTCCGCGCCACCTCTCGCGACACCGTGCACCGCCGGACCGGTCCGGACGCAGCGGAGCGTCACGATACGGCTCCGGTTCGTAACCATCGGTGCACTCGAACCGTTGGAGGGGGCATGGGCTTCACGATCGGCCGGGAGACACTGTCCGGCTCACGGCGCCGCGACCGCATGTCGGACTGCACAACGGTGGCCGAGTACACCGGGCTGTGGGGCTGGGCGGTGGTGCCGGGCGCCAGAGCATCGGCAGCAGGTCCGGCCGGCTCCGCCCCGGCGAGGCCCGCTTCCGCCCGCGTCGGAGCACGGCACTGCTCGTGCGGCGACACGGCGTGCCGGGCGCCGGGTGCCCATCCACTGGCCTTCGCACCCGAGGTCCCCGCGGGCGCCACCCTCGACGAGGTCACCAAGACCTGGTCGGGGTTCCCCGGCGCGGCGGCACTGCTGCCCGTGGGCCGTACGTTCGACGTCATCGAGGTCGCCGAGGCCGCCGGGCGCCGGGCGCTCGTACGGCTGGAACGGATGGGGCTGCCGCTGGGACCGGTGGCAGCGACGCCGGACGGCCGGGCCCACTTCTTCGTCGCCCCGGGAGCAGCCGCCGAGCTCCCCCGGCTGCTCTACCGGATGGGCTGGGTCGACGCGGAACTCGATCTGCGCGGGCTGGGCCCCGGCGACCACATCGTGGCGCCGCCGTCCGATCTCGGCGGCCTCGGCCCGGTCCGCTGGCTCCGCCCCCCGGCGCTGGACACGGCGCAGTCACCGCCGCAGGCCCGGCTGCTGCTGGGAACGCTGGCGTACATCGCACACCGTTCTCCGGCGTAACGGCGCGTCGGCAACGGCAATCGCCGGACGGCTCGCATGGAGCTCGTCCGGCGATTGAGGGCCGGTCGACAGCCGGGACCGGGGTCCGGGGCGGAGCCTCGGGCTAGTCGCCGATGAGCGCGTCGACGAACGCCTCCGGCTCGAACGGCGCGAGGTCGTCCGCGCCCTCCCCCAGGCCGACCAGCTTCACCGGTACACCGAGCTCGCGCTGGACCGCGATCACGATGCCGCCCCGGGCCGTGCCGTCCAGCTTCGTCAGCACGATGCCGGTGATGTCCACGACCTCGGCGAACACCCGCGCCTGCACCAGGCCGTTCTGCCCGGTCGTCGCGTCCAGCACCAGCAGCACCTCGTCGAGCGGGCCGTGCTTCTCCACGACGCGCTTGACCTTGCCGAGTTCGTCCATGAGCCCGGTCTTGGTGTGCAGCCGTCCCGCCGTGTCGATGAGTACGACGTCGGCGCCCTCGGCGATACCTTCCTTCACCGCGTCGAAGGCGATCGACGCCGGGTCGCCGCCCTCGGGGCCCCGGATCGTGCGCGCGCCGACCCTCTCGCCCCAGGTCTGGAGCTGGTCGGCGGCAGCGGCGCGGAAGGTGTCCGCGGCGCCGAGCACCACGCTGCGGCCGTCGGCCACCAGGACGCGGGCGAGCTTGCCGGTGGTGGTGGTCTTGCCGGTGCCGTTGACGCCGACGACCATGACCACGCCCGGGGTGTCCAGGCCGCTCTCGGTCTTCACCGCCCGGTCCATGTCCGTACCGAGCAGGTTCAGCAGCTCCTCGCGGAGCAGGAGTCGCAGGTCGCCCGGCGTACGCGTGCCGAGCACCCGTACGCGCTCACGCAGCCGGTCGACCAGTTCCTGGGTCGGGGCGACGCCGACGTCCGCGGTGAGCAGCGTTTCCTCGATCTCCTCCCAGGTGTCCTCGTCGAGATGTTCGCGGGAGAGCAGGGTCAGCAGACCCTTGCCGAGCGTGTTCTGCGAGCGGGCGAGCCGGGCGCGCAACCGCACCAGGCGGCCGGCGGTGGGCTCGGGGATCTCGATCTCGGGCGCGACGGGTTCGGCGACGACCGGATCCTCGACGGCGACGGGCTCCTTGACGGCGGTCGACGCGTCCGGGAGATCCACCTCCTCGATGGTCCGGCGCGCTTCGTCGCGCGGTGGCGCCGCGTCCTCGCCGACCTGCGGTTCGGCGGGCGGAGCGGTGATGGTCGGCGTGCTCGGCGGCGCTGGGGCGGCAGCTGCTTCTTCTTGCGGCTGCTGACCACGAGCCCGCTGATCGCGCCGATCGCGACCAGGGCGATGACTACAGCAAGGATGACGATTTCCATAACTCATCCAGTATCAGCCACACCTGCGCCCGGGGAGGATCCTCGGAGGATCACACGAGGTACATGGTGTGGATTTGGACCTTTTGGGGGGAGCGTGCGCCGCTGTGCCCGTAAGATGCTGTTGATCCCCCCACCACTGCACGGAGTCCCCCCATGCCTGAAGCGTCCGCCCCCGAGTCCGAGGGCGCGATAGAGACCCGCGGTCTCGAGCCCGTTCCCGACCACGAGCGCTCGGGCCGCGTCCGCGAGCTCTTCCCCACCTGGGTCGCCGCCAACATCAGCGTGCTCCTGCTCACCATGGGCGCGGGCCTGGTCGTCTTCAACGGCCTGAATTTCTGGCAGGTGCTGGCCGTGGCCGTCGCCGGGCCCGTCGTCTCGTACGGGCTCGTCGGCCTGATCTCGATCGCGGGCAAGCGCGGCGGGTCCCCCGGCATGGCGCTCTCCAGGGCGGTGTTCGGCCAGCGCGGCAACCTCTTCCCCGGCTCGCTGATCTGGGTCGCGCGCTGGGGCTGGGAGACGATCAACGCGGTGACCGGGGCGTACGCCGTGCTGACCGTGCTCGATCTGCTCTTCGGCATCAAGAGCAACACCACGCTGATCATCGTGACGCTGCTGCTCTTCGTCGGCTGCACCTTCCTGGTGTCGGGTCTGGGCATCAACGCCCTGCGCCGGTGCAGCACCTGGTCGACGTACCTCTTCGGCGCCTTCAGCGTGCTCGTGCTGGTCTATCTGATCGCCGGCACCGACTGGTCCGCCGTGTTCGCCAAGCCCGCCGGTTCCACCGCGATGATGATCGCGGGCATCGGCACCATCGCGGCCGGCGGCATCAGCTGGGTCCCCTCGGGCCCGGACTTCACGCGCTATCTGCCGCGTACGGCGTCGGGCAAGGCCCTGGTCTCCACGACCATCGGCGGTGCGGGCGTCGTCGTGCTGCCGATGGTGGTGATGGGCGCGGTCATGGCCGTCAGTACGCCGGACCTGGCGTCGGCCGCCGACCCGGTGTCCTTCATCGGCGAGCTGCTGCCGACCTGGATCGCCGTTCCGTACCTGCTGATCGCCCTGATCGGCATGCTGCTGATCAACTCGATGTCGATGTACTCGGCCGGATTCACCGCGCAGACGCTGGGCATCAAGGTGCCGCGCGCCTGGGCCGTGAGCGTCAACGCGGTCATCAGCCTGATCTTCGGTTTCCTGCTGATGGTGGTGGCGACGAGCTTCTTCGGCTCGTTCATCTCCTTCCTGACGCTGCTGGCCGTGGCGTTCTCCGCGTGGATCGGCGTTTTCGGTGTGGACATGCTCAGCCGTCGTACGTACGACGGTGAGGCGCTCATGGACACCACCCGCACCAGTGGCTACTGGTACCGGGCCGGTTTCGCCTGGCAGGCCATGGTGGCGTGGGGCGTCGCCCTGGTGGCGGGCCTGCTGTTCACCAAGGTCGACTGGTTCACCGGGCCGCTCGCCGGTTCCTGGATCGGGCGCAACGGCCTGGGCTGGGCGGCGACGGTCGTCGTGGCGGCGCTGCTGTACGCGGTGCTGCCGAGGACGAAGCCCGTGGCACCGGCCGCGACGCCGGAGCCGCGGTCCGGGACCGGGCGCGAGGCCGAGCCCGCCGAAAGCCTGTCCGTCTGACGCGACCCGGCTGACGCAACGACGACACGACAAGGCTGCCCCGGCTCAGAAGCTGAGCCGGGGCAGTTCCGTGGTCGAGGAGACGGGCAGCGGGGATTAGCCCATCTCCTCCAACGCCTTGCCCTTGGTCTCCTTCACGAACTTGAGCACGAAGGGGATCGAGAGCACGGCGAAGAATGTGTAGATCACGTACGTCCCCGAGAGGTTCCACTCGGAGAGGCTCGGGAAGCTCGCGGTGATCGCCCAGTTGGCGATCCACTGTGCGGAGGCGGCGACGCCGAGCGCGGCGGCGCGGAGCCGGTTCGGGAACATCTCGCCCAGGAAGACCCAGACCACGACGCCCCACGAGAGGGCGAAGAAGAGCACGAAGACGTGGGCCGCGATCAGCGCGACGATGCCCTCGGTGTGCGGCAGCTTGCCGTCGACCAGGTTCGCGGAGAAGGCCCAGGCCTCGAAGGCCAGGGCGAGCGCCATGCCGGTCGAGCCGATGAGCGCGAGCGGTCCTGCGGCCGATCCGGTCGACGAAGATCATGGCGATCACGGTGCCGACGATGTTGATGATCGACGTCGTGAACGAGTAGAAGAACGAGTCGCTCGGGTTGATGCCGACCGACTGCCACAGCGTCGCGGAGTAGTAGAACGCGACGTTGATGCCGACGAGCTGCTGGAAGACCGAGAGGCCGATACCGACCCAGACGATGGGCAGGAAGCCGAAGCGGCTGCCGAGGAGGTCCTTGAACGTGGACTTGTGCTCGCTGCGCATCGCGTGCTCGATCTCGGAGACGCGCAGGTCGAGGTTGACGTTCTTGCCCTCGACGTCGGCCAGGATCTCCTTGGCCTTGTCGACCCTGCCCACGGAGATCAGGAAGCGCGGCGACTCGGGGATGGCGAAGGAGAGCAGACCGTAGAGCACGGCAGGGACCACCATGACGCCGAGCATGACCTGCCAGGCTTCGATGCCGAGCAGCTTGCCGCGCTGGTCGCCGTCGGCGAGGTTGAGGATGCCCCAGTTGACGAGCTGGGAGACGGCGATGCCGATGACGATGGCGGCCTGCTGGAAGGCGCCGAGGCGGCCTCGGTACGCCGGCGGGGCGACCTCTGCGATGTAGGCGGGGCCGATGACCGAGGCCATGCCGATGGCGATGCCCCCGAGGACCCGCCAGAAGGCGAGGTCCCACAGGGCGAAGGGAAGCGCGGAGCCGACGGCGCTGATCGTGAACAGCGCGGCCGCGATCTGCATGACGCGGATACGGCCGATGCGGTCGGCGATGCGGCCCGCGGTGGCGGCGCCGATGGCACAGCCGATCAGGGCGATGGCGATGACCTGCGCGAGAGTCGCGGACCCCACGTCGTACTTGCCTCGGATGCCTTCGACCGCGCCGTTGATGACGGAGCTGTCGTAGCCGAAGAGGAAACCGCCCATCGCGGCCGCGGCGTGATGAAAATGACGTGGCCGAGGTGATCCGGGTGGGCTTCGCGGGCTCCGGACGCCGGTGGTTGCGCAGTGCTGGTCACATTAACTCCTGGTGCCTGGCCGCGTTGCCTGGCGTGGGGGGCAAGCACTCCAAGTGGGGCACAACATCGAGTGGCCCACCACTTGAAGGTAAAAACGACGTTGCCGAGACTATGCCTTCAAGTTTCGAAGTCAAGAGGAAGAGCTAGTGAATTTTGTGACCACGGCGTGGTGGCTTGTGTTCAAGTTTTGAAGACTAATGGGGACTGTCAGCGAAGACGCTGGCTGATGACCTTGGAGACGCCGTCCCCCTGCATGGAGACGCCGTACAGCGCGTCGGCCACCTCCATCGTCCGCTTCTGATGAGTGATCACGATCAGCTGGGAACTCTCCTGGAGCTCTTCCATGATCCCGATCAGCCGCTGGAGATTGGTGTCGTCGAGCGCGGCCTCGACCTCGTCCATCACATAGAACGGACTCGGCCTGGCCTTGAAGATCGCCACCAGGATGGCCACCGCGGTCAGCGACCGCTCTCCGCCGGAGAGCAGCGAGAGCCGCTTCACCTTCTTGCCCGGCGGCCTGGCCTCGACCTCGACCCCCGTGGTGAGCATGTTGTCGGGATCCGTCAGAATCAGTCGGCCCTCGCCGCCCGGGAAGAGCCGCGCGAAGACCCCCTCGAACTCCCTCGCGGTGTCCCGGAACGCCTCACTGAAGACCTGCTCGACGCGCTCGTCGACCTCTTTGATCACCCGCATCAGATCGGTGCGCGTCTTCTTCAGGTCTTCAAGCTGTTCGGAGAGGAACTTGTGACGCTCCTCCAGCGCCGCGAACTCCTCCAGGGCCAGCGGATTCACCTTTCCGAGCTGCTGGTACGCCCGTTCGGCAGCCTTGAGGCGCTTTTCCTGCTCCGCGCGCACGAACGGCCGCGGCTGGTTGCGGCGGTCCTCCGGGTCCTCCGGCACCTCCTCGCCCTCGGCCGGCGGTGACGGCGGCACGGGCCGGTCGGGCCCGTACTCCGCCACCAGTACCACCGGTTCCACGCCCAGTTCCTCCAGCGCCCTGGCCTCCAGCTGCTCGATGCGCAGCCGCTTCTCCGCGCCGAGTACCTCACCGCGGTGAACCGAATCAGTCAGTTTGTCGAGCTCGCCCTTCAGGTCCCGGCCGCGGTCACGCTCCGCCACGAGTTCGCGCTCGCGCTCCGCCTTGGCCGCTTCGGCCGCGCCGCGCTCCTCACCGGCCCGTACGAGCGAGACCTCGACGTGGGCCAGCAGCTGACGCGCTCCCGAGGCGACGGCCCCCGCCACCTGTGCCTCGTGCCGCAGCCGCGCGCGCCGCTGCTCGGCGCGCGCCGAGCTCCTCGCGCTCGGCGCGCGCCCCCCGGTCGAGTGCGTCCGCCCGTCCGGCGAGGCCCTTCACCCGCTCCTCGTGCGTACGGACCTGGAGCCTGGCCTCCATCTCCGTCCGGCGGGCCTCGGCCCCGTCGGCGGCCAGCGGTCCGCACGGAAGTGTCCGGCTCGTCCTCCCCCTTGTCGCCGAAGGGAAAGGACTCCTCGGCCACCAGCAGCCGTTCCGCCAGCTCCTGTGCCTCCTCGGTGGGCGCGCTCCAGCGCGTCGCGGGCCCCGGCGGCGGCAGCGGCCGACCGCTCGGCCTCGTCCGCCCGCGCCGCGCGCCTGACCGGCGAGCCCGCCCGAGCCGCTGCCGCGACCCCCGGACTTCTCCCGGTCGGCGGCCCCGGCGCTGCTCCGTCAGCTCCTCCACGAGCGCGGCAGCCGCGTCCCGCCGCTCCCCGGCGCGGTGCTGCGCCCCGGCCAGCTCCTCGCACCGTACGGCCAGCTCCGCCAGCTCGAGCGCGGCCTCGTCGACGGATGCCTGCACCTCCAGCAGACTCGGCGCCCCGGCCGACCCGCCCTGCGCGAAGTACGCCCCGAGGACATCGCCCTCGGCGGTCACAGCGGTCAGCCCGGGGTGTTCGGCGACCAGGTCCTCGGCGTCCGCCAGCGTCCCGACGACGACCATGTCCCGTACGAGCCGCCGCACGGCGGGCATCAGCTCCTCGGGCCCCTGCACGAGGTCCGCGACGGCCCGCGCCCGCCCGGCCGCACGACTGGGCGCGGCCGCCCCCGCACCTTCCGCCTCCGGCGCGCCGAGCGCCTTCGGGACGGCCCGGCCGGGGGCCGTGGTCCGCCCGCGCGGACGCGTCTCCCCGCCCGGGGACGTCCCCGGGGCCACCGGGGCAGCCGTCCGTCTCGGCCCGGGCCGGCGCCGCGTCCCGGACGGGGACACTTCCGCCCGGCTGCGGTGGGGTACTGCCCGGCAGGAGGACCGCCCGGCCCGCGTCCTGCTTGCGCAGGAGCCGGATCGCGTCGGCGGCCGTGGCCGGGTCGGTCACCGCGATCGAGTCGGCCGCGGCGCCGAGCGCCGCCGGCGACGGGGATCTCGAAGCCCGGGGCCACCGCGAGGAGCTCCGCCGCCGGGCCCAGCAGCCCGGCCGGCCGGGGCCGCGCTCCGAGCAGCGCGCCCATGCCGTCCTTGCGCCGCAGTCCCAGGGCCAGCGCGTCGTGCCGGGCGGATGTCGCGGCCCGCCGGCGCTCGGTGGAGGTGGCCGCCTCCCGGGCGGCCGTGAGCGCGGCCTCCGCCCCGGCGAGCTCCCGCCTGGCCGCTTCGTACTGCTCCGCCCTGGTCGGCGTCGCCCGCGTCCAGCTGCTCCACCTCGGCCCTGAGCTGCTCGTACTCCTCCTGCTCGGCGCGCCGCCTGCTGGGCGCCTCGTGCGCGGCGCCAGGCGGTCGATCTCGGCCTGGGCCGAACCGGCCCGGCTGCGGGCCGCGTTGACCTGGCCGCTCAGCCGGGCGAGGCCCTCGCGCCGGTCGCGATGGCGCGGGCGGCGTCCTTGAGCCTGCGCTCCTCGGCGGCCAACTCCCGTTCGAGTCCGGCCCGGTGCTCGACCGCGTCGTCCTGCGCCCGCTGCGCCGCCTCCAGCGCGGCTTCCAGCTCCGCCTCCTGCTCGCGGATCCTGGCGGCCTCGCGCTCCATGCTTTCGGGGTCCCTGAATCCCTGGCCGCGCCGTTCCTCCTCCGGGGCGGCCGTAGCGCTCTTCACCCGGGCTTCGGCGAGCGAGACCGTGCCGCGCACCCGCTCGGCCAGCTGCGACAGTTCGTACCAGGTCTGCTGCGCCCGCTGCAGTCGCGGCGCGAGGCGGCGCACCTCCTCCTCCAGCTCGGCCTCGCGCGCCAGCGCGGCCTCCAGCTGTGCCTGGCCGCGTCCTTGCGCTCCTTGAGCGCCGCCTCGTCGGCGAGCTCCGTGCGCAGTGCGTCGCGCAGCTTCACCAGGTCGTCGGCGAGCAGCCGCAGCCGGGAGTCGCGCAGGTCCGCCTGGATGACGGCGGCCCGACGCGCCACCGCGGCCTGCCGGCCCAGCGGCTTGAGCTGTCGCCGCAGTTCATCGGTCAGATCCTGTATGCGCGAGAGATTCGCCTGCATCGCGTCCAGCTTGCGCAGCGCCTTCTCTTTCCGCTTGCGGTGCTTGAGAACACCCGCGGCCTCCTCGATGAAAGCCCTGCGCCCCATCGGATCGGCATGCAGTACGGAGTCGAGCCGGCCCTGCCCGACGATCACATGCATCTCCCGCCCGATACCGGAGTCGGAGAGCAGCTCCTGGATATCGAGCAGCCGGCACGTATCGCCATTGATCTGATATTCGCTGCCGCCGTTGCGGAACATGATCCGCGTAATGGTCACTTCGGCGTAGTCGATGGGCAGCGCGCCGTCGGAGTTGTCGATGGTCAGCGAGACCTCGGCACGGCCGAGCGGCGGCCGCCCGGTCGTCCCGGCGAAGATGACGTCCTCCATCTTGCCGCCGCGCAGCGACTTCGCTCCCTGCTCCCCCATCACCCAGGACAACGCGTCCACCACGTTGGACTTGCCCGAACCATTGGGTCCCACGACGCAGGTGATGCCTGGTTCGAACCGAAGTGTTGTGGCCGATGCGAAGGATTTGAAACCGCGGAGAGTCATGGCCTTGAGATGCACCGCCGCACTCTACCTTTCACCGGCGGTTTCACTCATGAACGCGCAGGGCACATCAGACGGTAAGGGAGAGGTCGCGCGCGACGGCGGAAAGAAAGAAGGGACGCCGAAGCGTCCCTTGCAATGTCTTGCTGGATAGATCTTGAGCAGATCTCAAGCGGCTGATACGGACAGCCCGACGGGTTCTTCTTCTACGAACCCGATCAGGTGAGCGCAGGCTCCGCCTGGGGTACGTCGATGTCGATACTGTCGAGCAGCGAATCTCCGCGGTGGTGAGCGGCGGCGCTCAGCTCGTCGTTCTCGGACTGAATCCGGTTGAGCTCGGACTCAAGATCCTGAACGCGCTGCTGAAGCCGTCGCATCTCGGCGAGGAGTCGCGGGTCGGAGCCGCCGACGTAACCGAGAAGCGCCTTTGCCATGATGGATGGGCCTCCACACTGAGTGACCGACCGAAGCGGTGGTGGGTCGTGAGGGAATCGCACCCGCGGTGCTTGTCATCTCTGTTGTTCTCAATGCCAAACAGCTAAGGTGCGCGGGGCTTCCAGAGTCTCACCAAAAAGTTTGACGGTCAACACGATCACGCCCCGTATCGACGGGCGACCCGGGGGCGCGCGGCCGCGAATGCGCGGCGCCGCCTCTGCTGCGGGGCCCTGGGGGCGTGGAGATCATCCTTGCCTCGGCAGCTTTCCACGGCAAGCGTTTCTTGGCAACCACCAGGCCGTTTCTGCTCCAGGCCCCTGACATGGGCATCTCCGGAATGCGCCGGCAGGCCCGTACGCCGGGATCCGGTCAGCGGACCGCGAAGCCCGTATAGCCGCCGCGCGGTGTGCCCCAGATCTCAGTCACTCCGTCAACGCGCCCGGGAGTGTCGGCGGAGCGCAGCCACTCCAGCAGACGGTGGCAATTCTCACGCGGCCCCTCGGCGACCACCTGCACCCGGCCGTCGTCCAGATTGAGGGCGAAGCCGGTGAGCCTTCCGATTTCCAGAGCATTTTCCCTGGTGAACCAGCGGAAGCCCACTCCCTGTACTCGGCCGCGCACCCAAGCGGTGAGCCGTACGTCTTCGTTCATGACTGCACGCTAACCGGCCAATAGCTCAGGAGGCACTTCACCCCCACCCGTCATGGCGTACAGTCCCGACGAAATAAGCCTCACTCTTTCGGGTGAATCGCATTGACGTGGACCACGTCGAGCAAGCATGAGGAAGGCACAGCAGATGGGACGCCATCGTCGCTCCGCCGCCGGATCCGTCGCAGCAGAGCACGCGGACGACCCGGCAGGCCGGCACCAGGGTGGCGTACGCCGCCGGAAGAAGCGGGCCGCGCCCGTACGCACCGGGCTGCTCGGTGTCTCCGCCGCCGTGGCCCTGGGCGCCGTGGCGGTCACCTCCGGGGTGCTGCCCGGCGGGGACAGCTACTCCATCAGCGGTGACAGTGCGGGCGACCGGGTACGCACCGAAGGTCCGGCCGGGCTCGAGTCGCAGGGCGGCAGCACGGGGGAACCCACGGACACGGTGACGACGCCCGCTCCCGACGGCGACGGGCGTGCGCACGCGCCGTCGAAGTCCCCCTCTCCGAAGCCCACCCAGCCCACGAAAACCGCGAAGCCCTCCACCAAGCCGTCGGCCAAGCCGTCCGCGAAGCCTTCCGAACGGCAGACGGCCACGGACAGCCGCCCCGACGCCGGCAAGCCCGCCGGGTCGGGGAAGAGCCCGAAGCCCGAGCGCAGCACTCCCGCCCCCGCGGCGAAGGCCCCGGAGAACGGGAGGGGCGACGGAAACGGCAACACCACCGGCTCCGGCTCCGGCTCCGAAGCCACCGCCGAGGCCACCGTCCTGGCCCTGGTGAACCAGGAACGGGCGAAGGCCGGCTGCTCCCCGGTCCGGGCCGACGCCTCACTGGCCCTGCTCGCCGAGAACTTCAGCCAGGACATGGCCGCCCGCGGCTTCTTCGACCACACCGACCCGGACGGGGCGACCCCCTGGGACCGCGCCGAGAAGGCGGGCATCGACGGCCTGGGCGGCGAGAACATCGCGCGTGGCCAGACCGACGCCGAGTCGGTGATGGACTCCTGGATGAACAGCGAAGGCCACCGGGCGAACATACTCAACTGCAACTTCAAGACTCTGGGCGTCGGCGTTCACATGGGTCCCGGCGGCCCCTGGTGGACCCAGAACTTCGGCTTCTGATCCCGCTTCCGCACCCGGTACGCACACAGCACGAAGGCCCCCGTCCACGGCGACGGGGGCCTTCGCTTTCGCGTATCGGCGCAGACGTGGGAGGTCAGACAGCGACGGCTTCCCGGCCCGACGTGAAGACCTTGGCGGTTTGCGCGACACGGCGTCCGAGGTGCTCGGCGGTGGCGATGTCCGCCTTGTGCACGCCCTCAGGGCCCTCGTCGGAATTGGTCTGGGATCCGGCGCCGGAGAAGAAGCCGAGGCGGTTGAGGTCGTTCTCGGAACCCTCGGCGGAGTTCCAGCCGGGCTTGAGACCGAGATTCACCCAGTGCATGGCGTGCTGGGCCGCGAGCGTCTGGAAGAACTGGAGCGTGTGCAGCTTGTCGCCGCTCTTCGAGCCGGAATTGGTGAAGCCCGCGGCGAGCTTGTCCTGCCAGGCCCCGGTGAACCAGCGCTTGGAGGTCTCCTCGGCGAACCGGTGGAAGGCGCCGGACGCGGTCCCCATGTAGGTGGGCGAGCCGAAGACGATCGCGTCGGAGGCGTCGAGCAGCTCCCACTGGTCGTCGGTGATCCCGTCGACGTTGATCAGGTGGACGACGGCGCCGGCGTCGGCGGCGCCGCCCCGGACGGCCTCGGCGATGACGGCCGTGTGACCGAAGCCGGAGTGGTAGGCAATCGAGACGACGGGCGGAACAGCAGGGGTGGTCACGGTGACGGTCTCCTCGTCGGGGCTTCTGCTCAACGGCTGACACCAGAAGGAAAGCACTAACTTCTATATAGCGCAACCTAAAAGTTAGCACTGTCTCAGAGTACGCTGGCGTCATGGACAGCACAGCGCAGCAGGCCTGCGGCGACTTGGCGTTCGACGTGTTCTCCCGGCTCTGCCCGTCGCGCGGCACGCTGGAGGACGTGACGGGACGCTGGGGCAGCCTGACCATCGGCGCCCTGCGGGAGGGCGGCACTCTGCGCTTCAACGAGCTGCGCCGCCGGGTCGACGGGGTGAGCGAGAAGATGCTGTCCCAGACGCTGCACGCGCTGGAGCGCGACGGCCTCGTCAGCAGGCAGGCGCAGCCGTCCAACCCGCCGCGCGTGGACTACGAGCTGACGCCGCTGGGGCAGGAGATCGGAGAACGGCTGCTCGCCCTCATCGAGCTGGTGGAGGGGCGCATGCCGGAGGTACTGACGGCGCGGTCGCGTTACGACGAGGCGCGCGGCGACCGAGGGGCACGCGCGTAGCGCTCTACTGAGGGCGGCGGGAGACGGGCGGGCGCTGACAGCGCGGGCAGAAGTAGCTGGAGCGGTTCATCCAGGGGCGCCGGCGCATCGCCGTACCGCAACGACGGCAGGGCTCGTCCTCACGCCCGTACGCGTCCAGGGACCGCTCGAAGTAGCCCGACTCGCCGTTCACATTGACGTAGAGGCTGTCGAAGCTGGTGCCGCCGACGGCGAGCGCGGCGTTCATGACGTCCCGGGCGTGACCGAGGAGCTCGGTCGCGCGGGGGCGCGCGAGGGTCGCGGTGGGGCGCTCGTAGTGCAGCCGCGCGCGCCACAGCGCCTCGTCCGCGTAGATGTTGCCGACGCCGCTGATCAGCGACTGGTCGAGCAGGGCGCGCTTGACGGTCGTACGGCGCAGGCGCAGCGCCGCGTAGAACGCGTTGTCGTCGAAGAGCGGGTCCAGGGGGTCGCGCGCGATGTGCGCGATGACGTCGGGAAGCCCGTCCGGGGAATTGTCGTGCAGCGAGAGCCCGCCGAAGGTGCGCTGGTCGACGAAGCGCAGCTCCGTACCGAGCACGTCGTCGAAGCGGACGCGGATGCGCAGGTGCTTCTCGTCGGGGGCGGACTCGGGCTGTACGAGCAGCTGGCCGCTCATCCCGAGGTGGCCGAGGACGGAGGCGTCGGTGTCTTCGAGCGGCAGCCACAGGTACTTGCCGCGGCGGCGGGCGGCCCCGATGCGGTGCCCCTTGAGGCGTACGGCGAAATCCTCACCGCCCGCGAGGTGGCGGCGTACGGACCGGGGGTGCAGCACCTGCACTTCGGAGACGGTACGGCCGGTGACCCAGCGCTCCAGCCCACGCCGGACGACTTCGACTTCGGGCAGCTCAGGCACGGATGCAGCATACCGCTGTGCCCCCTGCCGGATTCCGGCAGGGGCACAGCGGGCAGTGCTTGCGTGACTCAGGCAGTGGCCGGAGCCGCGGCGGTGGTCGCGTCGTCGGCGTGGCCGTCACGGGCGTCGGCTCGGCCTCGGCGGGGGCCGCGGCCCCGCCTCGCGCTCGTCCGCAGCCGCGCGTATGGCGCGCCACGCGGACTCCGCCGCCTGCTGTTCCGCTTCCTTCTTGCTGCGGCCGGTGCCGGTGCCGTACGAGACACCACCGACGCGGGCAGCAGCAGTGAAGGTCTTCTCGTGGTCGGGTCCGGTCTCCGAGACGAGGTACTCGGGTACGCCGAGGCCCTCGCTCGCGGTGAGTTCCTGGAGACTGGTCTTCCAGTCCAGGCCCGCACCGAGGCTCGAAGACTTCTCGATCAGCGGATCGAAGAGCCGGTGCACCAGTTCCGATGCGGCTTCGAGACCCTGGTCGAGGTAGACCGCACCGATCACCGCTTCGAGGGTGTCGGCCAGGATGGATGCCTTGTCCCTGCCGCCCGTGCCCTCTTCGCCCCGGCCGAGCCGGATGAAGGAGCCGAGTTCGAGGCCGCGGCCCACCTCCGCGAGTGCACGAGAATTGACCACCGCGGCCCGCAGTTTGGCCAGCTGGCTTCCGGCAGATCGGGGTGGGTCCGGTACAGCGTGTCCGTGACCACCAGGCCGAGCACGGAGTCCCCGAGGAACTCCAGACGCTCGTTGGTGGGCAGGCCGCCGTTCTCGTACGCGTACGAACGATGGGTCAGCGCACGCACCAGAAGGGCGGACTCGAGCTGATACCCGAGCCGCCCTTCCAGAAGCGTGTGGGACGAGGCCGTGTTCTCCGCCGGCTTCTTGGCGTTGTCCGCCTTGGCGTCAGACATCGTGCCTCTCACCAGCCGCTCAGACCTCGAGGACCTGGCGCTTGTTGTACGTGCCGCAGCTCGGGCACGCGATGTGCTGGAGCTTCGGCTCCTGGCAACGCTCACACGAAACCAGGGTGGGGACCGCAGCCTTCCACTGCGACCGGCGGTGGCGCGTGTTGCTGCGCGACATCTTCCGCTTCGGAACAGCCACGGCTACTTCTCCTGCTTCTCGTCGACGCCCGACTCGGCGGCGTCGCCAGTGTTGTCCTTCTCGCCGTCCTGGATGGTCCCGGCGAGTCCTTGCAGTGCCGCCCAACGAATGTCGACGGCGTCATGGTTGTGATCGGGGTCCTCTTCCAGCCTGATCCCGCACTGCGGGCACAGGCCGGGGCAGTCCTCCCGGCACACCGGCTGCATCGGCAGTGCGAGCACCACCGCATCACGCAGCACGGACTCGAGGTCGAACAGGCCGTCCTCGAGGTAGAGCGTGTCCTCGTCGTCCTCGTCGTCGTCGGCCGGTTCCGCTTTTGCGCGGCCCCGGTCATCGGCGGCAGGGTACGAGAACATCTCCTGGAAGTCCGCTGCAACGTCGATCTCCAGCGGCTCCAGACACCTTACGCACTCCCCCTTGGCCGTCGCACGGGCGGTGCCTGTGACAAGCACCCCTTCCATGACGGATTCGAGGCGGAGCTTGAGATCCACCGGTGCGCCCTCGGGCACTCCGATGACCCCGTCGAGACCGAGGTCCTTGGGGGCGCCCACCGAGCGGGTCAGCCGCTGGAGCGCACCGGGACGCCGGCCCAGCTCGTGCGTGTCGAACACGAGGGGGTTGCGGTGGTCGAGGTGGGCGTTCAGGGGTCTTCCTGCTTTCGGTTCGCTGTGGAGGGCCACCATGTCGCTGTCGCGGAAGCGAAGCGGGCAGCAGTGATCGCGGGCATACGCGCGACCGAAGAGCCAGGATACTTGACGCTTCGCTCAGGGCCCAATCCGGACCCCGGCGCCCTACCGCCCCTGTTCGTACTCCCGCAGCTGATCGAGGTCGATCATGCTGGTGTCGAAGAGGCTGGTCTCGTCGAGCGCGGCCTGTTGCTGCTGGGGCTGCCCGGTCATCTCCGGCTGCCCGCCGTAGCCCTGGTCGTAGCCCTGCTGCTGGTAGGCGTAAGGGTCCTGCTGCTGGTACGCGTACGGATCGTGCTGCTGCTCGGCGTACGGATCCTGCGGCTGCTGGTACGTGTAGGCGTCCTGCGGCTGCTGCTGCTGCTGCTGGTACGCATACGGGTCGTACGGCTGCTGCGCGGGGATCTGCGGCGCGTGCACGGCCTGCTGCGGCTCGGCCAGGTCGGCGAGGAAGTCCGCGTCGCTGCTGTGCTGCTGTCCCGCCTCGTCCTGGGCCACCATGTGGGCGCCGAGCTCGTCCGAAGCCACCCGTCCGTGCAGTTTCTGCCGGCCGCGGCCGACCGCGTCGAGGGTCTTGGAGAGCACGGCCTCGAAGGCACCGAGCTTGGTGTCGACGTACTCGTCCGCGCGCCGCCTCAGCGTCTCCGGGTCGTGGCTGCGCTCCGGGGCCTCCTCGTCGGCGTAACCGTGGTCGTCCAGTCCGGGGCCCCTGCCGAGCAGCTTCTCGCGGCCGCGGTCGACGGAGCCGAGGGTCTTGGTGAGGACGACTTCGAAGTTGGCGAGCTTGGAGTCGACGTACTCGTCGGCCTCGGCGCGGATCTCCTCCGCCTCCCGGCGGGCCTCGCTGAGGATACGGTCGGCCTCCTCCTGGGAACGCCGGGCGATCTCGGTGTCGGAGATCAGCGAACCACACTGGGCGTGCGCCGACTCGATGATCCGCTCGGCCTCCTGGCGGGCCTGCTCGGCCAGCTGCTCGCGGTCGCCGATCAGCTCCTGGGCCTGCGCGAGGGAGCCGGGGAGGGCTTGGCGCACCTCTTCGAGCATCAACAGGAGATCGGCGCGGTTGACCACGCACGAGGCCGACATGGGCATGGACCGGGCGCTGCCGACCGCCTCGACGATCTCGTCGAGCTTCTTCTGCACGTCCACCGTGTGCTCGCCACCTGTTCTTCCGGCTGGAGACGGACGGGACGACTGTACGGGCAGTCGGCCCCCGTCCGACACCTGATGACGTTCCGTCAGATCGTCACTTCCGGGCGAGACGCTCGGTGAGCGCGCCGAGGACCCTCGGGGGGACCAGGTGGGAGACGTCGCCGCCCCAGGCCGCGACCTCCTTGACCAGGCTGGAGGAGAGGAAGCTGTAGGTGGGGTTGGTGGGGACGAACAAGGTCTCGACGCCCGAGAGGCCGTTGTTCATCTGGGCCATCTGCAGCTCGTAGTCGAAGTCGCTGACCGCGCGCAGGCCCTTCACGATGGCCGGGATGTCGCGCTCCTTGCAGAAGTCGACGAGGAGGCCGTGGAAGGACTCGACCTCGACGTTGCCGAACTCGGCGGTGATCTCGCGGATCAGGCCGATCCGTTCCTCGATCGTGAACAGTCCCTGCTTCGACTGGTTGATCATCACCGCGACGTGTACGACGTCGTACAGCTTGGAGGCGCGGGCAATGATGTCGAGATGTCCATTGGTGATCGGGTCGAATGACCCGGGACAGACTGCGCGGCGCATCTGAAGTCCCTCGCTCTCCGGTCCGGTCATCGTGCGTCTTCGCACGTAGCGGCGGCGCGACCGTACCAAAGCGTCCCCTCGCCGTAGCGACGGGCCCGCAGTGGCTCGAATCCCTTGGGCCACTTGAATTCGCCGCCTCTGGTGCTGCGCTCCACGGTGGCGACGGCATCGTCCGTGAGCCAGCCCTGGGTGCGGAGTGTGAGGAGGATCTCGCGAAGATCGTCGTCGGTGACGGCGTACGGAGGGTCGAGGAACACCACGTCGTACGGCGTCCCGGGGGCCGGGCCCGTGACGATCTGCTCCGCCTTGCCCGCCCTGACCTCGGCGCCGGGCAGGCCGAGCGTACGGACGTTGTCCCGGACGGTGCGGGCGGCCCTGCTGTCGCCTCGACGAGCAGCGGCGTGCACGGCGCCGCGGGACAGCGCCTCCAGGCCCACGGCGCCCGAGCCCGCGTACAGGTCGGCGATCCTGGTGCCTTCGAGCGTGCCGAGCAGCGCTCCCAGGTGGAGAAGAGGCCCTCGCGCGCGCGGTCGGATGTGGGGCGGGTGCCGTTGCCCGGCGGGACGGCCAGGCGGCGTCCGCCGGCCGTGCCGGCGATCACGCGGGTCATGGGTGTCGGGTCCTAGGGTCGTGTGCGGTGGACGGGCCATGAGCGGAGGGGATACCGCTCCACCCATTGTCAGCCCTTGTCGAGATACTGCTCCCTCTCCTTGTCGAGAAGAGCGTCGAGGGCGGTGCGCAGCTCGGGGAGCCGTTCGAGCTCGGGGTCGTCGGCGACGACGCGACGGCCTCCTCGCGGGCCGCCACGATGACCTCCTCGTCCTCGATGACGGCGAGCATCCGCAGGGACGACCTGACACCGGACTGGGCCTGGCCGAGTACGTCGCCCTCGCGGCGCTGTTCGAGATCGATGCGGGACAGCTCGAAGCCGTCGAGGGTGGCGGCCACCGCGGAGAGGCGGGCGCGGGCCGGGCTCGCCTCGTGCGCCTCGCTGACCAGCAGACACAGCCCGGGGGCCGCGCCGCGCCCCACCCGGCCGCGCAGCTGGTGCAGCTGCGACACGCCGAACCGGTCGGCGTCCATGATCACCATCGCGGTGGCGTTGGGGACGTTCACGCCGACCTCGATGACGGTGGTGGCGACCAGGACGTCCGTCTCTCCCGCGGAGAAGCGGCGCATCACGGCGTCCTTGTCGTCGGGCTGCATCCGTCCGTGCAGGACTTCGACGCGCAGGCCCTTGAGCGGCCCGGCGGCGATCTGCTCGGCGATCTCCAGGACCGCGAGCGGCGGCCGCTTCTCGGGGTCCTCCTCGGCCTGCTTCTTCGTGGCGGCCCTGGCGGCCTTCGGGTCGTCGTCGCCGTCGCCGATGCGGGGGCAGACGACGTACGCCTGGTGTCCGTTCTCCACTTCCTCGCGCACGCGCTCCCACGCGCGGGCGAGGAAGTGCGGCTTGTCCTTGGCGGGGACCACGTGGGTGGCGATGGGCGAGCGGCCGGCCGGAAGCTGGTCGAGCACCGAGGTCTCCAGATCCCCGAAGACGGTCATCGCGACCGTGCGCGGGATCGGGGTCGCCGTCATCACCAGCAGGTGCGGGGGCTGCTTGCCCTTGGAGCGCAGGGCGTCGCGCTGCTCGACGCCGAAGCGGTGCTGCTCGTCGACGACGACCAGGCCGAGGTCGTGGAACTGCACCTTGTCCTCGATCAGCGCGTGCGTACCGATGACGATGCCCGCCTCGCCCGTCACCAGGTCGAGGAGGGCCTGGCGGCGGGCGGGCACGCCCATGGAGCCGGTGAGCAGTACGACCTTGGTGCCCTGCTCCGCGCCGCCGAGCATGCCGCCCTCGGCCAGCTCGCCCATCATCTCGGTGATCGACCGGTGGTGCTGCTGGGCGAGCGCTCGGTGGGCGCGAGCATCGCGGCCTGGCCGCCCGCGTCGACGACGGCGAGCATGGCGCGCAGCGCGACATGGTCTTGCCGCTGCCGACCTCGCCCTGGAGGAGGCGGTGCATGGGGTGGTCGGTGGCCAGGTCGTCGAAGATCTCCTTGGAGACCTTCTGCTGGCCGTCGGTGAGGGTGAAGGGCAGCTTGGCGTCGAACGCGTCGAGCAGGCCGCCGGGGGCGGGCCTGCGGGCGACGGCCGGGAGCTGGGTGTCGGCGAACCGGCGCCGGGCGAGCGCCACCTGGAGGACGAACGCCTCGTCCCACTTGAGACGGTCCCGCGCCTCGGCGATGTCCGCCTTCGTGCGCGGGCGGTGGACCTTGCGGAACGCGTCGGCAGGCCGGTGAGCCCGCGGCCCCGGCGCAGGGCGGGCGGCAGGGGGTCGGCGATCTCCTGCCAGTCGGTGGCCTCCATCGAGGCCAGGACCACGTCGACCGTCTTGGCGATCTTCCAGCTCTCCATCTGGGAGCAGGCCGGGTAGAGCGGGATCAGCTGGTTCGCCCAGGCCTCGACGGCATCGGCGCCGCTGTCCTTGCCGAGCATTTCGTACGCCGGGTGGGAGAGCTGGCGGATGTTGCGGAACATGCCGACCTTGCCGGAGAACATGCCGCGGCGGCCCGGCAGCAGTTCCTTCTGGTGGTGGTAGATCGACTTGCCGAAGAAGACCAGCTGGAGCCGTCCGCTGCCGTCGGTGAGGGTCACCTCCAGGCGCTGGCCCTTGCCGTTGTTGAACCGCAGGACCCGGGCGTCGGCGACCTGGGCGACCACGGTGGCGTGTTCGTCGAGCGGGATGTCGGCGAGCTGGGTCAGCTCACCGCGCTCGGCGTACCGCCGGGGGTAGTGGTGCAGCAGGTCACCGACCGTGTGCAGGTCGAGGTGCTCGGCCATCACCTTCGCGGTGGTGCCGCCGAGCGTCTTCTTGAGTGGTTCGTCGAGCGCGGGCACGGGATCCATTGCACACCACGCCACTGACAACGGGCCACCCTCCCTCACGGGCGGCGCCGCTCCCGGGGCCGGGCGGGCAGGGAAAGCGCTACTCGACGCCGATCAGGAGGGGGGACGACTGGCGGCCGCCGTCGTACGTCACCGTGTCCACCGCCAGGTGGGACTCCCGGACGTGCGCCTCCAGGTACTCCGCCAGGCTCTCCGGCGCCGCCTCCCCCAGGACCAGGGTGACCATTTCGCCGCCCGCCGCCAGCATCCGGTCCAGGACCGTGCGGGCCGCCGCCGTCAGGTCGGAGCCGATCACGACCACGTCGCCGTCGATCAGGCCGAGCACGTCGCCGGCCTGGCAGATGCCGGCCATCGTCCAGGACTGGCGTTCGGCGACGGTCAGTTCGCCGTATCGGGTGGCGCCGGCCGCCGACGTCATCGCGACGACGTCCTCGTCGAAGCCGGCGCTCCGGTTCGTGGACGGCGAGGGCCGCGATGCCCTGGACCGCCGCGCGGGTCGGGATGAGGGCGACCCGTACCCCTTCGGCACGGACCTGTTCCGCCGCCGCGGCCGCGGTGTGCCGCAGGTCGGCGTCGTTGGGCAGCAGGACGACCTCGCGCGCGTGGGCGCGCCGGATCGCCTCCGCCAGTTCCCCGCTCGCGGGCGGCTCCCCCGGGCGCGCGAGCACCGTGGTCGCGCCGGCCTCCGCGCACAGTCCCGCGAGGCCTTCGCCGGCACGACCGCGACGACCGCGCGATGCGGCGCGTTCCCGGGGCGGCGCGATCCGGTCGGCGGCGAAGTGCGTAATGCGGATCCGGTACGGCCGGCCGGCCTCGACGCCCGCCTCCACCGCGGCCACGCGCGTCGTCGACGTGCACGTGCACGTTCCACAGGCCGTCGCCGCCGACGTCGTCGAGCGAGTCCCCGAGTCCGTCGAGCCGGGTCCGCAGCCGGGCCACCGCCGTGTCGTCCGCCTCCAGGAGGTAGATCACCTCGAAGGCGGGGCCGCCCTCCGGCACCGCGTCCGCCCGCTCCACGTCCGCCGGGCAGCCGTCGGCGGCGGGCAGCGGCGCGGGCGCTTCCCGCTTGCGTACGGCGACGGCCTCGCCCGAGACCGCTTCGACCAGGGCGCCGAGCACGGCCACCAGACCCCGCCCGCCCGCGTCGACGACGCCCGCGCGGCCGAGCACGGCCAGCTGGTGGGGGGTCGCGTCGAGTGCGGTGCGCGCCCCTTCTGTACGCCGCGCGCACCACCTCGGCGGGGGTGGTGCCCGTGCTCCCGGCGGCCGTGGCAGCGGCGGTGGCGACAGTGAGGACCGTGCCTTCGACGGGGTGCGCGACCGCCTGGTACGCCGATTCGGCGGCCCTGCGCAGTGCGCGGCGCAGACCGTCGGCGTCGGCGGTGCCGTCGGACAGCACCTGTGCCATGCCGCGCAGCAGCTGCGCCAGGATGGTTCCGGAGTTGCCCCGGGCGCCGATGAGGGCGCCGTGCGCCATCGCCCGTACCGCGTCCGCGAGAGCCGGGCCCGGGGCCTGCACAGCGGCGGCGCCGGTGACGGTCTCGTGCGCGGTGAAGACCGCTTCGACGGCCTGGGCGGCGGATTCCACGGTCAGGTAGAGGTTGGTGCCGGTGTCCCCGTCCGCGACCGGGTAGACGTTGATCGCGTCGATTTCCTCGCGGGCCCTGCCCAGCGCCTCCAGGGCGAGCGAGCACCAGGTGCGTACCGCGACGGCGTCGAGGGTCTGCGGCACCTGGCGTCCTCCTTGAGAGCGGGTTGCACCGCAGGGTAGTCGCGCGATGCGCCACGCAGGAGGCGGGGGCGGAGCCGGGGGACCGGACGGGGGGCCCGGGAGCCGTGGTAGTTTCGTTGTACGGGAGCAGCCGATGTATGCTGCTCCGGTTGCCCGATGAAAATCGGGACTTTCCCCCGGCTACGCCACTCGATTCTTCGATCCCGGCATGCCGGGATCCCTGTAAGTGCATCTGAAGTCTTTGGAGTGACCCGTGGCTGCCAACTGCGACGTCTGCGGCAAGGGGCCGGGCTTCGGCAACAACATTTCGCACTCGCACCGCCGTACGTCCCGTCGCTGGAACCCCAACATCCAGCGCGTGCGTGCAGTGGTCGGTCGGACGCCGAAGCGGCTCAACGCCTGTACCTCGTGCATCAAGGCCGGCAAGGTCTCGCGCTGACGTAACGCCAAGCGCGGCCACCTGCTGGTTGCTTAAGAACCGGCTCACCCTCGCGGTGGGCCGGTTCTTTTTTGTGTCCGGGCAAGCCCCGGCGCCTCGCTGACCTGCCGGAGGCGCTGAAGGGCTACTCCTGGCTGTTCCTGAGCCGCCAGCCGTGGTCGACCGGCCCGATCCCCGCACCGAGCGCGAACCCGGCGGCGATGGCCTCGGTCACGTACTCCTTGGCGGCGGCCACGGCCTGCGGCACGTCGAGCCCCTTGGCCAGGCCCGAGGCGATCGCGGAGGCCAGCGTGCAGCCCGTCCCGTGGGTGTGCCGGTTGTCGTGCCGGGGAGCGCGGAGCCAGTGCTCCTCGGTGCCGTCCGTCAGGAGGTCCACCGCGTCGCCCGGCAGGTGTCCGCCCTTGACGAGCACCCAGCGGGGCCCGAATTCGAGCAGCGCTCCGGCCGCCCGCCGCAGACCGGCCTCGGACTCGACGCGTACGCCGGTGAGCTGGGCCACCTCGTCGAGGTTCGGGGTGGCGACGGTCGCCGTGGGCAGGAGCTTCGTCCGTACGGATTCGAGGGCCGAGGCGGCGAGCAGCGGGTCGCCGTGCTTGGAGACGCCCACCGGGTCGACGACCACCGGGGCCTCGGTTCCGGCCAGCAGTTCGGCGACCGTCCCGACGAGTTCGGCCGAGGACAGCATTCCGGTCTTCACGGCCTGTACGCCGATGTCGTCGACGACGCTGCGGTACTGGGCCCGTACGGCCTCCACCGGCAGGTCCCAGACGCCTTGCACGCCCAGGGAGTTCTGCGCCGTCACCGCGGTGAGCACGCTCATGCCGTGCACACCGAGGGCCAGCATCGTCTTGAGGTCGGCCTGGATGCCCGCACCGCCGCCGGAGTCGGATCCGGCGACGGTGAGGACGCAAGGAAGTATTCGCATACCTGTGAATCTAGTACGCCCCGGCTACGGGGCGGTCTCGATGTCCCCGAAGTGATCGTCCCCGAAGTGGTCCCAGCCGCCCTTGCTCGTCCAGGGCGCCCCGTCGACCGTCACCTGCGGCAGCGCCGACGGGTTGAGGACCTCGCCGATCACCTTCCAGCGGGCGGGCAGCTTCGTGTCCGGCGGGAACGTCGCCACGATGGCGTGGTCCTCTCCCCCGGTCAGCACCCACTGGAGCGGGTCCACGCCCACCGCCTGCCCGATGTCCGACATCTGGCTCGGGATGTCGATGAGCCCGGACCGCAGGTCGATGCGGACCTTGCTGGCCTGCGCGATGTGCCCGAGGTCGGCGACGAGCCCGTCACTGACGTCGGTCATGGCGGTGGCGCCGAGCCCGGCCGCCGCAGGGCCGGCGTGGTACGGCGGCTCGGGGCGCCGGTGCGCCTCGACGAAGGCGCGCGGCGAGCGGAAGCCGCGCGAGAGGACCGCGAGTCCGGCCGCCGACCAGCCCAACCAGCCGGTGACGGCGACGACATCGCCGGGCTGGGCGCCGGACCGGGTCACCGGTTCGTGGTTGCGCAGATCGCCGAGCGCGGTGATCGCCACGGTGATGGTCTCGCCGCGTACGACGTCACCGCCGACGACGGCCGCGCCCGCGACCTGGCATTCGTCCCTGATGCCGTCCATGAGTTCGGTCGGCCAGCTGACCGGGAGTTCGGCGGGGACGACCAGGCCGAGGAGCAGCGCGGTCGGAACCGCGCCCATGGCGGCGATGTCGGCGAGGTTCTGGGCCGCGGCCTTGCGGCCCACGTCGTACGCCGTCGACCAGTCGCGCCGGAAGTGGCGCCCCTCGAGCAGGATGTCCGTACTCGCCACGACCCGCCGGTCGGGCGCGGCCACGACGGCGGCGTCGTCGCCGGGCCCCAGCCGTACCGCCGGGGTGGTGGTGAGCCGGGAGGTGAGCTTGTCGATGAGCCCGAACTCCCCCAGTTCACCCACAGTGCCCTTCATGGATGTGCCCCTTCTGCCCCAGTGCGCTTGCGGTCGCGAGCCATCACTGCTGTAGGTACCGTCAACACATACGTCAACTTCTGATCTCCGTACGCCACGCGCCGGACGACGACGGCCGCGCAGGTCTCCCCGCTGCCCGCGACGACGCGATACGGTGGCGTCTCTTTCCCCCACATGATCCTCGTGGCCGCCCTGGAGGTTCCGTGGTACAGGCGTACATCCTCATTCAGACCGAGGTGGGCAAGGCGTCGACCGTCGCCGACCTCATCGGCAAGATTCCGGGAGTGATCCAGGCCGAGGACGTGACCGGACCCTATGACGTGATCGTGCGCGCACAGGCCGACACCGTGGACGAACTCGGCCGCATGGTGGTCGCCAAGATCCAGCAAGTGGACGGCATCACCCGCACGCTGACCTGCCCGGTCGTGCACCTCTAGCCCCCGTCTACCCTTGGCCGGTGACCACTTCCCGCCGGCTGCTGTCGCTGTCGTCCGCCGCCCTGCTGCTTGCCGCATCCGGCTGCTCCTTCACGGACGATGCCGTGGCGGTCCCGGTTCCCACCCCGTCCTCGCAAGAGGCCGAGGTGTGCCGGGCGCTGCACCGTGAACTGCCCGAGACCGTCGACGGGCAGGAGCGGCGCACCGCGACCCGGAGTCGGACCTCACCGCCGTATGGGGGGATCCGGCGATCGTACTGCGCTGCGGCGTCCCCCGGCCGGAGAAGATGAGCGATCCGCAGGCGCAGGGGGTGGAAGCGGACGGCGTCAACTGGATGCTGGAACGGCAGGAGGACGGCGGCCCGCGGTTCACCACCACGTACCGCGAGGCGTACGTCGAAGTCACGCTCCCCGCGAAGTACGCCCACGACGTCACGCCGTTGGCGGCCTTCGCGGGGCCGGTGGAGAAGACGGTGCCGGACAGCCTCTAGCGCTGCCGCCCGGCTCCCGTCTTCAGCGCAGTCCCGTCGGGCGGCGCAGGGCGGCCTGGATCAGCCGGTCGACGAGCTCCGGGTAGGACACCCCGGTCTCCTGCCACATCCGCGGGTACATGGAGATCGGCGTGAAGCCCGGCATCGTGTTGATCTCGTTGATGACGAACTCGCCGCTGTCGAGCAGGAAGAAGTCGGCCCGTACGAGACCTTCGCAGGACGCGGCGTCGAACGCCTCGACCGCGAGCCGCCGCACCTCGGCGGTCTGCTCCTCGGTCAGCGGCGCGGGCACCAGACCGGCCGCCGAGTCGATGTACTTCGCCTCGAAGTCGTAGAAGTCGTGGGCCGTGACGGGCGGGATCTCGGCGGGCACGCTCGCGCGCGGGCCCGTCCTCGAACTCCAGCACACCGCACTCGATCTCGCGGCCGCGCAGCAGCGACTCGACGAGGATCTTGGGGTCGTGGCGCTGCGCCTCCTCGATCGCCGCGTCGAGGCCGGACAGGTCGTCCACCTTGGTGATGCCCATCGAGGAGCCGCCGCGGGCGGGCTTCACGAAGAGCGGCCAGCCGTGCTCGCCGGCGAAGTCGACGATCTTCTTGCGGGCGGCGGAAGGATCGTTTTCCCACTCCCGGGGACGGATGACCTCGTACGGGCCGACCGGCAGCCCGAAGGAGAGGAACACCCGCTTCATGTACTCCTTGTCCTGGCCGACGGCCGAGGCGAGCACACCGGAGCCGACGTACGGGACACCGGAGAGCTCCAGGAGGCCCTGGAGGGTGCCGTCCTCGCCGTACGGGCCGTGCAGCATGGGGAAGACCACGTCGACCTCGCCCAGCGCCTTGGGCACCGAGCCCGGCTCGCTGTAGACGACTTCGCGGCTGCTCGGGTCGACCGAGAGCACCACGCCGCCCTCGGTCGATTCGGCGAGGTTTTCGACGCTCGGCAGCGTCCGGTCGGCGATGGCCATCCGGTCGGGCTCGTCGGCGGTCAGCGCCCAGCGGCCGTCCGTCGTGATGCCGATCGGCAGTACGTCGTACTTCTCCCGGTCGATGGACCGCAGTACGGCGCCGGCCGTGACGACCGAGATGGCGTGCTCGGAGCTGCGACCGCCGAAGACGACGGCCACCCGCGGCTTGCGGGACTCCTGCGCAGGGCTCTGGGGGAGGTTCTCGCTGCTCATATCGGGTTGAGACTACCGTGCACATCCGGTGCCGGGGAGTGCGGGCGCGGGCGCGGCGTGCTGCCCGGCTCCCCGGGGCCGGTGACCGCAGGCCACCGCGCACCTCGAAGCCCGCGCAGCGGCGCGAAAGGTGCCGGGAGAAGGGGTCATCGGCGCTCGGGCTTGGCGCTGCGTGACATCAGCTCCTTCAGCGCCACGATCGGCGGCTTCCCGTGGTGGACGATGTCGACGACCGTGTCCGTGATCGGCATGTCGACGCCGTGGCGGCGGGCCAGATCGGCCACCGACTCGCATGATTTGACGCCCTCCGCGGTCTGCTTGGTGACCGCGATGGTCTCTCCGAGCGTCATTCCGCGGCCGAGGTTGGTGCCGAAGGTGTGGTTGCGCGAGAGCGGCGACGAGCAGGTGGCGACCAGGTCCCCGAGGCCGGCGAGACCGGCGAAGGTCAGCGGGTCGGCTCCCATCGCCAGGCCCAGGCGGGTCGTTTCGGCGAGGCCGCGGGTGATGAGCGAGCCCTTGGCGTTGTCGCCCAGGCCCATGCCGTCCGCGATGCCGACGGCGAGGCCGATGACGTTCTTGACCGCGCCGCCGAGTTCGCAGCCGACGACGTCGGTGTTGGTGTACGGGCGGAAATACGGGGTGTGGCAGACGGACTGGAGCCGGGTGGCCACCGATTCGTCGCGGCAGGCGACGACCGCGGCGGCGGGCATCCTGGCCACGATCTCCTTGGCGAGGTTGGGTCCTGTGACCACCGCGACCCTCTCGGCCGGCGCCTTGGCGACCTCCCCGATCACCTCGCTCATCCGCTTGGCGGTGCCGAGTTCGACGCCCTTCATGAGGGAGACGAGGACGGTGTCGGCGGGCAGCAGCGGTGCCCACGCGGCGAGGTTGGCGCGCAGCGTCTGCGAGGGGACGGCGAGCACCGTGAAGTCGGCGCCCTCGGCGGCCTCGGCCGGGTCGGTGGTGGCGCGCATCGCGCCGGGCAGCTCGACGCCCGGGAAATAGTCGGGGTTCGTACGGCCGTTGTTGATGGCGTCGGCGACTTCGGAGCGGCGGCCCCAGAGGGTCACCTCGCAGCCCGCGTCGGCCAGCACCATGCCGAAGGCCGTGCCCCAGGAGCCTGTTCCGAATACGGCCGCCCTGACCGGCTGGCGTGTCACTTTGCGCTCTCTCCCTCGGCCTTTCGGCGCTGCTGCGCGCGGGCCCTGCGGTGGTCGTACGGCTCGGCGGGCACGGGCTCGCCGCGCAGCTCGGCGAGCTGCTGGGTGATGGCGGACATGATGGTCTCGGTCGCCTCGCGCAGCACCTCGGGCGTCGGTTCCTTGTCGTAGAACCGGTCCAGGTCGACCGGCGGACCCGCCTGCACCTGAAGCGTCTTGCGCGGGAAGAGCTGAAGCTTGTTCTCCTTGGCGTACGGCGGCATCGCCAAGTTGGCACCCCACTGGGCGACCGGAATGACGGGGGCCTTCGTCATGAGGGCCACGCGCGCCGCTCCGGTCTTCCCCGCCATCGGCCACATGCCGGGGTCGCGGGTGAGCGTGCCTTCGGGGTAGAAGGCGACGCATTCGCCGCGCTCGATGGCGGCGACCGCCGCGCGGAAGGCGTCGAGTGCGTTGGTGGTCTCGCGGTAGACGGGGATCTGGCCCGTACCGCGCAGCATCATGCCGACGAAGGGGGTCTTGAAGAGGGCCGCCTTGGCCAGCAGCCGCGGAACGCGTCCGGTGTTGTACTGGAAGTGCCCGTAGGAGAGCGGGTCCAGGTACGAGTTGTGATTGACCGCGGTGATGAATCCGCCCTCGGCCGGAATGTTCTCCATTCCACGCCAGTCCCGCTTGAACAGCACCACCAGCGGCGGTTTGGCGATGACCGCCGCCAAGCGGTACCAGAAGCCGATTCTGCGGCGGGACACTCGGACACCTTCCTCTAAGACCGGGCTGCTTGTACGTATGCGCCTGGTCAGCCGCACAAGTGTCGCTCCAGGTCCCCTGTCTGTCGAGAACACCGTACGCCCCGGACAGGGCCCCGGACCCCCTGCCCGCCGTACGCGCAGGCCACAATGGGGGCCGACGCGCACTGGACGGAGGGCAGGCCACTGAACACGCTCCGGACCGCCTTCTGGTCCCTGGTCGTCCCCCTCAAACCCCTGTCGCTGGCCAAGAGCAGGCTCTCTCCCACGGCGGGCGACACCTTGCGCCGACGGCTCGCTCTGGCCTTCGCCGAGGACACCGTGGCCGCCGCGCTGGCCTGCTCCGCCGTACGGGATGTGGTGGTCGTCACGGACGACGCCCCCGCGGGCGCCGCCCTGGCCGCCCTCGGTGCACGGATCGCGCCGGACACCCCGGCGGCGGGTCTCAACGCGCGCTGGCGCACGGGGCGCGCGCGGTCCGGGCGCTGCGTCCCCGCGCCGCCGTCGCGGCACTGAATGCCGATCTGCCGGCCCTGCGGCCCGCTGAATTGCAGCAGGTGCTCGAATATGCCGCCGCATTTCCGCGCGCATTTCTGTCGGACGCGGCCGGAATCGGCACAACGCTGCTTTCCGCCGCGCCGGGGGTGGAATTGTCACCGTTCTTCGGCGGTCCTTCGCGTGCCCGCCATTCGGCATCCGGGGCCCTGGAAATACCTCTCGCCGGAGTCGATTCCGTACGCCGGGACGTGGACACGGGCGACGATCTGCGGGCGGCCGTGACACTCGGCGTGGGCCCGCGCACGGCCCGGCTGAGCGCGGCGGTCACCGGCCGATACGCTGCGGTCATGCAGGCGACCGCGTACACGTACGACTCCGAGACCCGCAGCGGCAGTGTGCTGCTCGACGACGGCACCCCGGTGGACTTCGACGCCAAGGCCTTCGACGCGGGCGCCTGCGGCTGCTGCGTCCCGGGCAGCGGGTGCGTATCGAGGGGGACGGCGAGGGAGCGGCGCTGCGCATCACCCTGGTGACCCTGCAGACGTTCTGACGGTCCCCGGACCGCCGGGCTCACCCCGTCCGGCCCGGTGCGCCCCCGGGACACACCGCGGGCCGGGCTCCCCGTAGGGAGCCCGGCCGGCGCGTGAGTCCTTGCTCTGCTGCTCCTACTTCCCGGCAGCGGTCTTCTTGGCGGTGGTCTTGCGCGCCGTGGTCTTCTTGGCGGCGCCTTCTTCGCGGTGGCCTTCTTGGCCGGGGCGGTCTTCTTGGCGGCCGCGGGCGTGGCCTTCTTGGCGGCGCCCGTGGTCTTCTTCGCCGGGGTGGCCTTCTTCGCCGTCGCGGTGGTCTTCTTGGCGGCGCCCGTGGTCTTCTTCGCCGGGGTGGCCTTCTTCGCCGCGGCGGACGCCCTCTTGGTGGCGGCCTTCTTGGTCGCGGACTTGGCGATGGTGGGGGGAGGACCCGAAAGGCTGCCCTTGGGGGCCTTCTTGACGGCGACCTCGCCGCCCTTGGGGAGCTTCTTCGAACCGCTGACCAGGTCCTTGAAACCCTGACCGGCGCGGAAGCGCGGAACCGAGGTCTTCTTGACCCGCACCCGCTCGCCCGTCTGCGGGTTGCGGGCGTAACGGGCCGGACGGTCGACCTTCTCGAACGATCCGAAGCCGGTGACCGAAACACGGTCGCCGGCGACCACTGCACGGACGATCGCGTCGAGTACCGCGTCGACCGCGTCCGCGGCCTGCTGACGGCCGCCGACCTTGTCTGCAATCGCTTCTACGAGCTGCGCCTTGTTCACGTCTTCCCCTTCGGAGACATTGCCAGAACGAATGTGTTCAAGCTTTTTCGCACGTTAGGCAGATATATACCGCAAATCAAACACGAAACGGGCTAATCACCCTAGTGCCGCAACGAAGTAGACCTTGCGGGAGTTCCACAGGTCTCAGCCGCCTTCAGGGAATCGACCCTCGTCGAGGTCCTTCATCAACCTGTCCAGGCGTCTTGCCGCACCGGCGAGATCGTGTTTCGCCGCGGCCGTTATGACCAGCAGCTTCCGGGTCAGCGCCATCCGTACGCCCTCCGGGACTTGCAGTGTGCGCACCGCTGTGTGTGCTTCTTTCAACCGGTCCGCGACCGCCTCGTAGAGCTCGAGTTGGCTGTCGCGTTCCATGCACCGATTGTGCCATCTGGGGCGAGTTGTCGCCTCCGGCGGGGGCAACTAGTGGAATCCGAGCCTCCAGAAGGCCCCGCAGCCATGATCCGCACTCACCCCATGTCCGGCTTCTACCACGGAAGTTGAGGCCGAAACATGCTGTTGCCCCCCGCCGTGGACGGCGGGGGGCAACAGAGTGACGGGAAGGTGTCAGACCTGCACCGTGCTCGGCTTGAACGACGGCCTGCGGGCCTCGTAAGCCGCGATGTCGGGCTCGTTCCGGAGGGTGATGCTGATGTCGTCCAGACCGTTCAGCAACCTCCAGCGGGCGTTCTCGTCAAGGTCAAAATCAGCCGTAATGCCTTCGGCCCGCACCTGGCGGTCCTGGAGGTCCACGGCGATCTCGGCCGTCGGGTCCGCTTCGACGAGATCCCAGAGCGCGTCGACGACCTTCTGGTCCAGTACGACGGTCAGCAGGCCGTTCTTGAGCGAGTTGCCGCGGAAGATGTCCGCGAACCGCGACGAGATCACGGCCTTGAAGCCGTAGTTCTGCAGGGCCCACACGGCGTGCTCGCGGGAGGAGCCGGTGCCGAAGTCGGGACCCGCCACCAGAACCGTGGCACCTTCCCGCTCGGGGCGGTTGAGGACGAACTCCGGGTCCTTGCGCCAGGCCTCGAAGAGCCCGTCCTCGAAGCCGTCGCGGGTGACCTTCTTCAGCCAGTGGGCCGGGATGATCTGGTCGGTGTCGACGTTGCTGCGGCGCAGCGGAACGGCCGGCCGGTGTGTGCGGTGAAAGCTTCCATGGCCATGGTGATCAGGCCTCCACGAGCGTCGGAACGTCGGACAGGTCGACGGGCGCGGCCAGGTGGCCCAGCACCGCCGTCGCGGCGGCCACCTGCGGCGACACCAGGTGGGTGCGGCCGCCCTTGCCCTGCCTGCCCTCGAAGTTGCGGTTGGAGGTGGACGCGGAGCGCTCACCGGGGGCCAGCTGGTCGGGGTTCATGCCCAGGCACATCGAGCAGCCCGCGTGCCGCCATTCGGCCCCGGCGGCGGTGAACACCTTGTCCAGACCCTCCTCGATGGCCTGGAGCGCGACCCGTACGGAGCCCGGGACGATCAGCATCCGTACGCCGTCGGCGACTTTGCGGCCGTCCATCAGCGCGGCCGCGGCCCGCAGGTCCTCGATGCGGCCGTTGGTGCACGAACCTACGAAGACGGTGTCGACCTTGATGTCGCGCAGCGGCTGCCCCGCGGTCAACCCCATGTACTCCAGGGCCTTTTCGGCGGCGAAGCGCTCCGAAGGGTCCTCGTACGAAGCAGGGTCGGGGACGTTCGCCGACAGCGGCGCGCCCTGGCCCGGGTTGGTGCCCCAGGTGACGAACGGCGCCAGAGCGGCGGCGTCGATGACGACCTCCGCGTCGAAGACGGCGTCGTCGTCGGTGCGCAGCGTCTGCCAGTAGGCGACGGCGGCGTCCCAGTCCTCGCCCTGCGGGGCGTGCGCACGGCCCTGGAGGTAGTCGAAGGTGGTCTTGTCCGGGGCGATCATGCGCCGCGCGCGCGCCGGCCTCGATGGACATGTTGCAGATGGTCATCCGGGCCTCCATCGAGAGCTTCTCGATGGCGGAGCCGCGGTATTCGAGCACGTAGCCCTGACCGCCGCCGGTGCCGATCTTCGCGATGATCGCCAGGATCAGGTCCTTGGCGGTTACGTCGGCGGGCAGTTCGCCCTCGACCGTGATCGCCATGGTCTTCGGGGGCGCCATCGGCAGCGTCTGGGTGGCCAGGACGTGCTCCACCTGCGACGTACCGATACCGAAGGCCAGCGCGCCGAACGCGCCGTGCGTGGAGGTGTGGCTGTCGCCGCAGACCACGGTGGTGCCGGGCTGGGTCAGGCCCAGCTGCGGTCCCACCACGTGGACGACGCCCTGCTCGACGTCGCCGAGCGGGTGCAGCCGTACGCCGAACTCCGCGCAGTTCTTGCGCAGCGTCTCCAGCTGCACCCGGGAGACCGGGTCCGCGATCGGCTTGTCGATGTCGAGGGTCGGGGTGTTGTGGTCCTCGGTGGCGATGGTGAGGTCGAGCCGCCGCACCTGGCGGCCGCTCTTGCGGAGGCGTCGAAGGCCTGCGGGCTGGTCACCTCGTGCAGCAGGTGCAGATCGATGAAGAGCAGGTCCGGCTCGCCCTCGGCGCGCCTGACGACATGGTCGTCCCAGACCTTCTCCGCAAGTGTCCTACCCATCGCTTTCCCTTCGGCCGGCGTCTTCGCCGGCCCATCTAGAGATTCGGATCGCCCTCGCCTCGACCCCCGTACGGGGCGGTGACTGCGGGCCGTTGTGCGGCCTCTCCCCCAGATTCGCAAGTTCCCGGAAAAATTGAACTTGCGTTTCACAGAGTGAGACGCGAGTATCGACGCATGGACAACTCTAGCGGCGTCGGCGTTCTCGACAAGGCAGCTCTGGTACTGAGCGCTCTGGAGTCCGGTCCGGCCACCCTCGCCGGGCTGGTCGCGGCGACCGGGCTCGCACGACCCACGGCACACCGGCTCGCCGTGGCACTGGAACACCACCGGATGGTGGCGAGGGACATGCAGGGCCGGTTCATCCTGGGCCCGCGGCTGTCAGAGCTGTCCGCCGCGGCGGGCGAGGACCGGCTGCTGGCCACGGCGGGCCCCGTGCTCACGCACCTGCGCGATGTGACCGGCGAGAGCGCCCAGCTCTACCGCCGCCAGGGCGACATGCGGATCTGTGTCGCCGCGGCGGAGCGGCTGTCCGGACTGCGGGACACCGTCCCGGTGGGCTCCACGCTCACCATGAAGGCGGGCTCGTCCGCCCAGATCCTGATGGCCTGGGAGGAGCCGGAGCGCCTGCACCGCGGCCTCCAGGGCGCCCGCTTCACGGCGACCGCCCTGTCCGGTGTACGCCGCCGGGGCTGGGCCCAGTCGATCGGCGTGCGCGAGCCGGGTGTGGCGTCGGTGTCGGCGCCGGTGCGCGGCCCGTCCAACCGCGTGGTCGCGGCCGTCTCGGTCTCCGGACCGATCGAGCGGCTGACCCGCCACCCGGGCCGGATGCACGCCCAGGCGGTCATCGACTCGGCCGCGCGCCTGTCGGAGGCACTGCGCCGCTCGGGCGGCTGAGGGCCGCAGGGGGCCCGGCCGGGGGGAGACCGGGGGCGGCCGAGGACCTGTGAGCGGGCCGGTGCGCCGCCCCGCTCAGATGCGCTCGGCGTTGTTCTTTCCGGAGTACCGCAACCGCAGCCGCAGCCCGGTGTCCACCGGCGGATCTCCACCGACTCGCAGAGACTGCGCATCGGCCACAGCCCGTCGAACGGCCCGGCCCGCACACCGGGCGGCGCGAACCCCGCCCAGGCCGCCGGAACCGAGACCGCCGGTCCGGTGGCGAACAGATCCCAGGCGACGATGCCGGGCTCCTCCCAGGCACACACCTCCGCACCTGCCGCCCCGTGGCCGAACAGGCAGGCCGGCGCTTCGTCGGCGACGATCTCGGCCATCGCCAGGCGCGCCCCCCGCGAGGCCGGCCGCCGCGGCACTGCCGCGCACGAAGGCGCGTACGGCGGCGGGCGTGGCCGGCCCGTCCAGCCGGTCCGCGCCCGGGGGCGGCGGGTGCAGCGGGGGTCCGCCGCCGCCGCGTACACGTCCGGATCGACGTACCCGCACAGGGCAGGATCTCCGCCCCGGCCACGTGTCCCGGGTGGGTGGCCCGGGCGGCCGCGGCGACGTCCTCGGGGACCGTCCTGGTGTCGTACGGACAGATCATCCAGAGGTCGGCGTCCGCGAGCAGCACGTTCAGCCCGGACTCCATGCGCTTCCACTCCGCGATCTGGCGGGCGGACCTGCCCGCCCAGAGGGGCTCGGCAATGGTCCGGATCCGCCGGCCCGGCACCTCGCGGCGGTTCACGTAGCGCAGGGACGAGGAGACACGCTCCACGGGTCTGCGGCCGAAGTAGGCCGTCTCCGCCGTGTCGAGCGTGGGCCCGCGCGCCGAGGGCGTCGCGGAGCAGTTCGATGTTGCCGGGCGTGGTCGCGGCGAGCACCGGCTCCCCGCCTCCAGCCCCTCCTCTGCGAAGGGAAGGGCCATCGCGAGGAACGCTTCGTCGCTGTCGTACCAAGAGGCGTGGTGGACGAAGCCCGCGCCGTTCGCACCCCTGTCAGTTGCCATGGTCGCCTCCCAGGCGCAGGCCGGGGGTCTCGTCCCAGCCGACCAGTGAGATCGCTTCACGCAGATGCGGAGCGAGACCCACCAGCTCCACCTGGCTTCCCGCAGCACGTGACCGGGCGAACGCCATCAGCAGCCGCAGCCCGCCGAGATCGAGGAACTCCAGCCGCGACAGGTCGAGTTGGATGTCTCCGTCGACCTGCCCGACCACTTCCAGGGCGGTGCGGAGGTGCCGGTGACCCTGGGCGTCCACGACGCCTTCGATGCGGAGCCCGTCCGGCCGGCGGGTCCGGACGACGCATAACTCCGCGGTGCGTACGAGGGATTCCAATGCCGGCGCTCCCCGGGCAACCGGCATGCGAGAAGGCCCCCCGCGCAGTGCGGGAGGCCTTCTTCGTACGTACCCCCGACCGGATTCGAACCGGCGCTACCGCCTTGAGAGGGCGCGTGCTAGGCCGCTACACAACGGGGGCCTTGCAGAAACGAGCTCTGCGAGCTGGGCTACCAGGACTCGAACCTAGACTAAGGGAACCAGAAACCCTCGTGCTGCCAATTACACCATAGCCCATGGTGGTTTAGACCAATGCGGTTTAAACAGTACCCCCGACCGGATTCGAACCGGCGCTACCGCCTTGAGAGGGCGGCGTGCTAGGCCGCTACACAACGGGGGCCTTGCAGATGCTGCACTTGAATCAACAGCTCCTGCGAGCTGGGCTACCAGGACTCGAACCTAGACTAACGGAACCAGAAACCGTCGTGCTGCCAATTACACCATAGCCCACCAAAACTCAACCCCCTAGTGGGGGTTTGTTTGGTTTGCGCTTCCCGGCCGGACCTTTCGGCCCTCTCGGGCGGCGCAGAAAGAACATTACCCGAAGGTGGACGGCGCTCCAAAACGGGTATCGCCCCGCAACAGGCCAGGTAGCTGCTCAAGGCCGGTGATCCGGACGAGCTCCGGGCGGCCGCCGACTCCGCCGCGGTCGAGCCAGATGCCCGCCAGGCCGGCGGCGTCGGCGCCCCGGGCGTCGATGTCGGGCTGGTCGCCGACGTACGCCACCTCGTGCGGGGGCAGGTCGAGCGCGTCGCAGGCCGCGTGGAACGCCTCGGCCGCGGGCTTGGAAAAGCCCAGCTCGGCGGCGCACAGCAGCGCCTCGAAGCGGTCGCGCACGCCGAGGATCCGCAGCTTGCGGTCCTGGTTGTGGATGCTGGAATTGGACAGCACGGCGTGGCGGTAGTCGTCCGCCAGGACGTCCAGCGCCGGGACGGTGTCGGGGAACAGCTTCCAGGCGGCCTCGTAGTGGGCGACGTACCGCAGGAACCACTCGTCCGCCGCGTCGTCGCTCAGCGGCGTACCGAGGAAGGACCGGACGCGGTCGCGCCGCTGCTCCTCGAAACCGGCCTCACCGGCGGCGAACCGCGCCCAGTGGAGCTCGGTGAGCTCGCGCCAGCGGTCGAGGGCCTGGTCGACGGAGTCGTACCCGTCCAGCAGGCCCTCGGCCGCGAGGTGATCACGCATGCCTGCGGTGTCGGCGCTCGCGTAGTCGAAGATCGTGTCGTCGATGTCCCAGACCACGGCGCGGATCGGCATGCCCCGACGGTACCCGTGACGCCGGCTCCCGGCTGGGGGTTCGGGGTCGCCCCCCGAAGAACACAGTGCCGATGTCCCGGGCCACGGCGCGGACCGGCATGCCCCGACGGCACGCGAGGGGCCCGGAAGCCGGTGCGGCTTCCGGGCCCCTCGTGCGTACGGGCCGTGCTTACGCGGTGAGCTTCGCCAGGGCCGCGTCGATGCGGGACAGGGTCTTCTCCTTGCCCAGGATCTCCAGGGACTCGAAGAGCGGCAGGCCCACCGTGCGGCCGGTGACCGCGACGCGGACCGGGGCCTGGGCCTTGCCGAGCTTCAGGCCGTGGGCCTCGCCGGCGGCCAGGACGGCCCCCTTGAGGGACTCGGGGCTGGTCCAGTCGGCCGCTTCGAGGTTGGCGCGGGCGGTGGTGAGGAGCGGGACCGGCTCGCCCTTCATCGCCTTCGCCCACGACGCCTCGTCCTCGACCGGCTCGTCGAGGAAGAGGAAGTCGACGTTGGCGGTGATGTCGGAGAGGACCGTCACGCGGGTCTGGGCGTGCGGGGCGATCGCCTCGAAGGCCGCCCGGTCGAAGGACTCCGGCTTCCAGTTGGCGTACGGCGCCTTCAGCCACGGCTCGCAGGCGGCGGCGAAGTCGTCGACCGAGAGCTTGCGCAGGTGCTCGGCGTTGATGTGCTCGCACTTCTTCAGGTCGAAGCGCGCCGGGTTGGCGTTGACGTCCTTGATGTCGAAGGCCGCCACCATCTCCTCGATCGTGAAGATGTCGCGGTCCTCGGCGATCGACCAGCCCAGGAGGGACAGGTAGTTCAGCAGGCCCTCCCGGAGGAAGCCGCGCTCGCGGTAGAGGTTGAGGGACGCCTCGGGGTCGCGCTTGGAGAGCTTCTTGTTGCCCTCGCCCATGACGTACGGGAGGTGCCCGAACTGCGGGATCTCCTTGGCGATGCCCAGCTCGATCAGCGCCTTGTAGAGCGCGATCTGGCGGGGGGTGGAGGACAGCAGGTCCTCGCCGCGCAGGACGTGGGTGATCTCCATCAGCGCGTCGTCGACCGGGTTGACGAGCGTGTAGAGGGGGGCGCCGTTGGCGCGGACGATGCCGTAGTCCGGGACGTTGTCCGGGTTGAAGGTCAGCTCGCCGCGGACCAGGTCCGTGAAGGTGATCGGCTCGTCGGGCATCCGGAAGCGCACGATGGCCTCGCGGCCCTCGGCCTTGTACCGCTCGATGCGCTCGGCGCTGAGGTTGCGGCAGGTGCCGTCGTAGCCGGACGGCTTGCCGGCCGCGCGGGCGGCGTCGCGGCGGACCTCCAGCTCCAGGGCGGTGCAGAAGCACTCGTACGCGTAGCCGCCGGCCATCAGCTTCCGGGCGACGTCCTTGTAGATGTCCATCCGCTGCGACTGGCGGTACGGGGCGTGCGGGCCGCCGACCTCGGGGCCCTCGTCCCAGTCGAGGCCCAGCCAGCGCAGCGAGTCGAGCAGCTGGTTGTACGACTCCTCGGAGTCGCGGGCGGCGTCGGTGTCCTCGATGCGGAAGACCATCGTGCCGCCGTTGTGCCGGGCGAACGCCCAGTTGAACAGGGCGGTGCGGACCAGGCCCACGTGGGGGTTGCCGGTCGGCGAGGGACAGAAACGTACACGTACGGGTGCGCTAGCCACGCTTGATCACCTTGTTGGTGAGAGTGCCGATGCCTTCGATGGTGACGGCGACTTCGTCGCCGACGTTCAGGGGTCCGACTCCGGCCGGGGTACCCGTGAGGATGACGTCGCCCGGGAGCAGTGTCATGGCCTCGGAGATGTGCACGATCAGGTCCTCGACGGAGCGGATCATGTCGCTCGTGCGTCCGAGCTGGCGCTGTTGGCCGTTGACCGTGCACTGGATGGCGAGATCGCCGGGGTCGAGATCGGTCTCCACCCAGGGGCCGAGCGGGCACGAGGTGTCGAAGCCCTTGGCCCTGGCCCACTGCTTCTCGCGCTGCTGGACGTCGCGTGCGGTGACGTCGTTGGCGCAGGTGTAGCCGAGGACGACGTCCTTGACGCGCTCGCGCGGGACCTCACGGCACATGCGGCCGATGACCACGGCCAGTTCGGCCTCGTGGTGCAGCTCGCTGGAGAAGGAGGGGTACGCGATGTCGTCACCCGGGCCGGTCACCGAGGTGGACGGCTTGAAGAAGGTGAGGGGCGCGTCCGGACGGCCTTGATCGTCGAAGACGGCGTTGCCCAGTTCCGCCGCGTGCTCCGCGTAGTTGCGGCCGACGGCCACGACCTTGCTGGGGAGCACGGGCGGCAGGAGCCGGACCTTGCTCAGCGGGACCTTGACGCCCGAGAGCTCGAAGTCGGCGTACGGGATGCCCTTGATGATGTCGAGGACGAGGTCTGCCTCTGCGCCTGGGGCGCTGGGACCCTCAACCGCGCCGAAGGCGACATTGCCGTCGATGGAGAACCTGGCGATGCGCACGGGATGCTGCCGCCCCTTACTTGCTGGCTGGCCGGAGACTGACGCTCCAGGCTAACGCGGCCGAGGGGTCCCGCCTCCCGTATCGCCGCCGCGTCCGACTAGGCGGCGGGGGCTTCCATGAGGATGGTCCGGCGCGGGTTGGCGGTCTCGGAGGGGAGCTCGACGGGGTGCTCCGGCCGCTCGGCCGTCTGCAGGTCCGTGGCGTCCTCGAGGTGCGCCAGCGTGGTGCGGCGCGGGTTGGCGGTGCTGCGGAACATCGTCATGGTGTTCATCTGCTGTTCAAGCCTTGTCGGTAGGGGCGCCGGTCGGCCGGGCGCGGTGATTGTCGGATTCGCCATCCCTGTAAAGCGTCAGGCTAAACACCCGCTTCCCCGTCAAAGATGTGAAGCAGACGGGAACAGTGTGTGAGTTTCCTCACGAGATGGCAGGCATATCGATCATTTCGGGCGGGATCCTCGGACCGGGGAAACGGACATTGCGCCACTGAAGGCATGATTCCGCTCCTGATCATCAGGACTGGGACACCCCCCACCCCTAAGCGACTCACTCCCTTTTGCCCCTTTTAGACCCGAATTGTTTCTACACCTTGTCACGCATCCCTCACGCCCTGTCACGCTGGTCGCGGCCCGACACGCGGGCCTTGTTGGAGATCCGGCACTGTGCTGGAATTCCCCGGACCGCCGCGAGATTCCAGCCGGCGCGCAGGGCGCACAACGCAGCGCCGAGTGGCGGCGGGAAGGGGAGAAGCGCCGGTCACTCACGACCACCCATGGGGCCGTTCGGTGCCCCACGACTCGACACCGTTCCGCCGTTCACGCGGAGGAACGCCTGGTCCAGAGGTTGCGACGCTAGTGCAGGGACGTTTCAAGAGGGATGGCAGCGCTGCGGCGGAGCAGGAGCCGCGCGGGACCGACCGCGGATCCTCGCCCCAGCACGCCCAGAAGCACGCGTCGGCCGCGGCGGCGACGGTGGCGGCGATCGCGGCGCGCGCACCGCGGCCAAGGGCGGCGGTGAGCAGGCGGCTCAGGCCGCTCCCGTGAGAGCCAAGGAGCCCACTTCCACGGGCTCGCGAATAGCCCTGCGCAACTGGCGCATCAGCACCCGTCTGGTCTCCCTGCTGGCCCTGCCGGTGGTCGCGGCGACCACGCTCGGCGGTCTGCGCATCAACGAGTCCATGAACGACATGGAGCAGCTGGAGCACATGCAGCTGCTGACCGACATGACCAAGCAGGCGACCGAGCTCGCCGCCGCGCTCCAGGAGGAGCGCGACAAGTCGGCCGGTCCGCTCGCCAACGGCACCAGCCCCGCCGACTTCAAGGTGAAGGGTCCCCGGGACAAGACCGACCGGGCCAGGGACGCGTTCATCGCCGGTACGAACAACATCGAGACGGAAGGCGACGAGAGCCTCCGGAGCATCCGCGTCAGCCTCCGGGACATCGCCGGCCGGCTGAACTCCATCCGCCAGATCCGCGAGGACGCGTACCAGAAGACGTCCAACTCGCAGACGGTCAACAACTACAGCCAGCTGATCACCTCGCTGCTGAGCCTCTCCCAGGACATGGCGCAGGCCACCTCCAACCCGGAGATGATCAAGCGGACGCGCGCCCTGGCGGCCTTCTCCTCCGCCAAGGAGTACGCCTCCATCCAGCGCGCGATCATCGCCGCGGCGCTGCCGGCCAACAACCGGGAGACGGGCAAGCTCAACGAGGGCGACCGTCTCTTCGCCAAGTCCGCGATGGAGAGCGAGGACGCGGCGCGCAATTCGTTCGCCTCCGTCTACGTGGGCGACGCCGAGGAACTGACCGCGCCGCTGGACACCGGCAAGCCCGACATCGAGGCCGCCGACAAGTACGCGCACCGGATTCTGCAGACGTCGGGCGGGCTCAGGCGTGAGCTCCCGCGTTCGTACATGGACTGGACGGACGCGGACTCCAACAAGATCCAGGCCATGAAGCAGATCGAGACCACGCTCCTCAACGAGATGGAGCAGAAGGCTCGTGAGCTGCGCGACGAGTCGCAGCAGGACGCCATCCTCAACGGTGCGCTGATCCTGCTCGTCCTCGGTGTCTCGCTCGTCGGCGCGTTCGTCGTGGCCCGCTCCATGATCCGCTCGCTGCGCCGGCTCCAGGACACCGCCACCCGGGTCGCCCAGGACCGTCTCCCCGAGCTCGTCAAGCAGCTCTCCGAGGCCGACCCGCAGGACGTCGACACGTCCGTGGAGTCCGTCGGCGTGCACTCGCGCGACGAGATCGGCAAGGTGGCCGCGGCCTTCGACGACGTGCACCGCGAGGCGGTCCGCCTCGCCGCCGAGCAGGCGCTGCTGCGAGCAACGTCAACGCGATGTTCACCAACCTGTCGCGGCGTTCGCAGGGCCTCATCCAGCGTCAGCTCTCGCTCATCTCCGAGCTGGAGTCGCGCGAGGCCGACCCCGACCAGCTTTCCTCGCTCTTCAAGCTCGACCACCTCGCGACCCGCATGCGCCGCAACGGCGAGAACCTGCTCGTTCTCGCCGGTGAAGAGCCCGGCCGCCGCTGGACCCGGCCCGTGCCGCTCGTCGACGTCCTGCGTGCCGCCGCGTCCGAGGTGGAGCAGTACGAGCGCATCGAGCTGTCCTCGGTGCCGGGCACCGAGGTCGCGGGACGCGTCGTCAACGACCTCGTGCACCTCCTCGCCGAGCTGCTGGAGAACGCCACGTCGTTCTCCTCTCCGCAGACCAAAGTCCGCGTCACCGGTCACGCGCTGCCCGACGGGCGGGTGCTCGTCGAGATCCACGACACCGGTATCGGCCTGTCGCCGGAGGACCTCGCCGCGATCAACGAGCGGCTCGCCTCGCCGCCCACCGTGGACGTCTCGGTCTCGCGCCGCATGGGTCTGTTCGTGGTCGGCCGCCTGTCCCTGCGGCACGGCATCCGCATCCAGCTGCGTCCCTCCGACTCCGGTGGCACGACCGCGCTGGTCATGCTGCCGTCGATCTCGCCCAGGGCGGCAAGCAGGCTCCGACCAAGACCGGCGCGGCGGCCCAGCCGCAGGTGCCCTCCGGCCCCGGCGGCCGTGGGCCGGCCGGCGGTGCCCGTCCCGGTCTCGCCGGTGGCTCCGCTCCGGCGGGACGGCTGCCCGCCGGTTCCGGTGGCGCGCGCGGCCAGGTCGCGGGCTCCGGTCCGCGTGCCGCGCTGCCCGGGCGCGACGGGGGCCAGGGCCAGGGCCAGCAGCCCGGCTCCGCTCCGGGCCGGTCCGGTCAGGGCGGCGGTCTTTCCGGTGCCTTCGGCGGCAGCCGGCAGGCCGGCAACCGCGAGCGTCCCGGCGTACGCCGGGACGCCTTCCAGAAGAGCGACCCCGCCCAGGGCGGTCAGGGGGGCGGTGCGCAGCAGCAGCCGCCGTCCCGTGGCGGCCAGGGCCAGCGTGCCGAACTGCCCGGCTCCGCCGCCCCGCAGCGTCCGGCGCGTCCGCAGACCACCAGCTGGGGCACCGACCAGCCGCGCGGTCACGAAGAGGCCGCGGACCGGCAGGGTCCCGGCTCGACCGCCGAGTTCCAGCGGCCGGACTTCGACGGACCGCCGCCCGCCTCCACGGGCCGGTTCGAGCGTTCCGACGTACGCGGTCCCGTGAACCAGCAGGCGACCGGGCAGTACGAGCGTCCCGGTGCCCGCGGTGCGCAGGACCCTGCGTCCACAAGCCAGTTCGCCGGGCCCGGGCCGAACGCCCCGCAGGGCAACGGCCCGGCCGGCCAGTACCAGCGGCCCGAGCTCCAGGCTCCGCAGGACCGCGTCCACCGCGCAGTTCGCCGGACCGGACTTCGGCGCCCCGCAGCAGACCGGCCCGGCGGGCTACGGCGGCCAGATGCAGCCGCACGGCCAGGGTCAGCACCCGGGCCAGGGCGCGCCCCAGGGCCTCGGCCCGGTGGCGCCGCGCCGGCACGGCCGCGAGAACACGGGGAACCCCGCGAACTCCGGCGCCGCGCCGCGTCCGCCGTCGCGAGCCTGCCTCCGCAGCAGCCGCAGCACGAGCTGCCGCCCGCCCCCGGCCCCAGTGACGAACGTACGCCGCTCTTCGACACGCTCGAGTCGAACTGGTTCCAGCAGGGCGAGCAGCAGCAGCGCACCCCCCGTGCCCCAGCAGCCCCAGCAGCAGTCCGGGCGGCCGGCGCAGCAGACCTCTGCCGCGCACGCCGCCACCCCTCCGATGCCGCAGCGCGCCCAGGCGCGCGACACGGGTGCCGCGAGCAGCACCACCAACGGTACGAACGCCACCAACGGCGCCGCCTGGCGCACCTCGCCGAACGACGAACTCGTAAAGCAGGCCGAGCGGGTCAAGAAGCCCGCAGCCGGCGGTGTCACGACCTCGGGTCTGCCGCGTCGCGTCCCGCGCGCCAATCTGGTGCCGGGCACCGCGCAGCAGCAGAACCACCAGACCGGTCCGCAGGTCTCGCGTGCGCCTGACGACGTACGCGGCCGGCTGACCAATCTTCGTCGGGGTATCCAGCAGGGTCGCCAGGCCGGCAGCAACGGCTCGACGACCGGCAGCTTCACCATTGACCCCACTCACCAGCAGGAGCGTTAGTTGAGTCCGATGAGCCAGGCGGCCCAGAACCTGAACTGGTTGATCACCAACTTCGTGGACAACACCCCAGGGGTGTCCCACACGGTGGTGGTCTCCGCCGACGGACTCCTTCTGGCGATGTCCGAAGGCTTCCCGCGCGACCGTGCCGACCAGCTGGCGGCCGTGGCCTCCGGCCTGACCTCGCTGACCGCGGGGGCGTCCCGGATCTTCGAGGGCGGGGCTGTGACCCAGACCGTCGTCGAGATGGAGCGCGGCTTCCTCTTCCTGATGTCCGTGTCCGACGGCTCCTCGCTGGCCGTGCTCGCCCACCCCGACTGCGACATCGGCCTCGTCGGCTACGAGATGGCGCTGCTGGTCGACCGGGCCGGCAGCGTTCTCACCCCGGACCTCCGTGCGGAGCTTCAGGGCAGTCTTCTCCACTAGACCGCGCACCGCAGGTATTGCCGAGAACAGACCGTAAAGGCCGCGCGCAGCCCCCCACCCCGGCCCCGTCAGACCGCAGGCCCATCCCCTGTTGTCATGCCCGGAGGATCGATCCATGACCCCGCCCCCCGCCTCTCGTGATCCGTACGGGACGCGTTACGACGCGTCGTACGACCACGAGGGCGACCAGCCGCTGGTACGTCCGTACGCGATGACCGGCGGCCGGACCCGGCCGCGCTACCAGCTCGCCATCGAGGCACTGGTCAGCACCACCGCCGATCCCGCACACCTGTCCACGCTGCTCCCCGAGCACCAGCGGATCTGCCATCTGTGCCGTGAGGTCAAGTCGGTGGCGGAGGTGTCGGCACTGCTGTCGATGCCGCTCGGCGTCGCCCGGATCCTCGTCGCCGACCTGGCGGAGGCCGGCATGGTGGCGATCCACCAGCCGGGCAATGGAGAGGCCGGCGGCACGCCGGACGTCACGCTGCTGGAAAGGGTGCTCAGTGGACTTCGCCAGCTCTAGCGGCGGGACGGCCCGCACCACGACTTCCGCGAAGATCGTGGTGGCGGGCGGCTTCGGCGTGGGCAAGACCACGTTCGTCG